>NZ_JACAQY010000090.1:0-305 GCF_013386835.1 Pseudomonas sp. IPO3774 | reverse complement strand
CCAGGCTGCCCAGGTTGGTGCCCGAGGCATAGGTCAGCACGGCATCACCGGCATGCCCGGTGAAGGCATTGACGAAGTTCAACGCCGCACCGTGGGTGATCCCCGACAGATCGATCTTGTCCTGGCCGCTGACAAAATCCATGATCCGGTCGGCGGCCTTGGGTGCCGAGTCGGAAACGGCGGCGAACACGAAGGTATCGTTGCCCGCCCCGCCCCACAGCTTGTCCGCGCCGCCCGCACCGTAGAGGATGTCGTTGCCGGCACCGCCACGCAGTTCATTGGCGGCATCGTTGCCGATCAGCAGG
>NZ_JACAQY010000089.1:0-388 GCF_013386835.1 Pseudomonas sp. IPO3774 | reverse complement strand
GGGCACCCGCGAACGATAA
Source organism: Pseudomonas sp. IPO3774 (assembly GCF_013386835.1). Lineage (NCBI taxonomy): Bacteria > Pseudomonadati > Pseudomonadota > Gammaproteobacteria > Pseudomonadales > Pseudomonadaceae > Pseudomonas > Pseudomonas sp. IPO3774. The sequence continues at coordinate 369 of NZ_JACAQY010000089.1, read as the reverse complement.
AGTCCCGGCGTGACTCATCAGTTTTGGGCAAATAGCCATTAGCCAGTATGCTGGCCGGGATTTTTAGAGGAATGGTCAATGAGTAAAGTCAGTGTGTTGGTGGTGGATGACGCATCGTTCATCCGCGATCTGGTGAAAAAGTGCCTGCGCAATTACTTCCCGGGCATCCGGATCGAAGACGCCGTCAACGGTCGCAAGGCCCAGGCGATGCTGGCGCGCGAAGCGTTCGATCTGGTGCTGTGCGATTGGGAAATGCCCGAAATGTCCGGCCTGGAGCTGCTGACCTGGTGCCGTGCCCAGGACAACCTCAAGACCATGCCGTTCGTGATGGTCACCAGCCGTGGCGATAAAGAGAACGTGGTGCAGGCG
>NZ_JACAQY010000088.1:0-398 GCF_013386835.1 Pseudomonas sp. IPO3774 | reverse complement strand
CCACACGGGCGACAGCGCAATGCCGAGCCCGCCCAGGACCATTTCCCGAATTGCTTCCGAGTTGTTGCTCTGGGCGTTGCCCTTGATGCGCACGCTGTAGTGCTGTCCGTGTTTTTCGTAGTACCAGAGGTTCTGGCTGTTCAGCAGGTTGAACAACAGGCAGTTGTGTTCGCCAAGGTCTTCCGGGGTCTGCGGTTCGCCCCGGCGTGCCAGGTACGCGGCACTGGCCACGGTTATCCGTTGGGTATCGCCGATGCGGCGGGCGATCCGGCCGCTGTCGCTCAACTCGCCGATACGCAGGCTGACATCCAGGCCTTCGTTGACCAGGTCCTGGTTCTGGTCGTTGAGCTGCAGATCGATTTCCAATTGTGGATAGCGTGCCAGGAAATCAGGCAGCC
>NZ_JACAQY010000009.1:0-63845 GCF_013386835.1 Pseudomonas sp. IPO3774 | reverse complement strand
TGTAAGAGCGGAACCAATAGATGCCGTTACCGAAATAACGGATATACACACAGTCAAAAACAGAGGCACAACCCATGCTCCAGTTGATCCTCGGCGGCGCCCGCTCCGGCAAAAGCCGCCTGGCTGAAAAACTCGCCACCGACAGCGGCCTAAGCGTCACCTACATAGCGACCAGCCAACCCCTGGACGGCGAAATGACCGCACGCGTCGCCCACCACCGCGAGCGGCGCCCGACCGAATGGGGCCTGATCGAAGAGCCCATCGAACTGGCCCGTGTCCTCAAGGAAAACGCCACCCCGAACCATTGCCTGCTGGTTGACTGCCTGACCCTATGGCTCACCAACCTGCTGATGCTCGAAGACCCCGACCGTCTCAAAGAAGAGCGTGAGGCCTTGCTCCAAACCCTGGCCACCCTCCCAGGAGAAATCATTTTTGTCAGCAACGAGACCGGAATGGGTGTCGTCCCGCTGGGCGAATTGACTCGCCGCTATGTCGATGAAGCCGGTTGGCTGCATCAAGCCTTGGCCGAACGTTGTCAGCGCGTTGTCCTGACCGTCGCCGGCCTGCCCCTGACTTTGAAAGGTACTGCGTTATGACCGACACCTGGTGGCTCAACCCCTGCAAAACGATCGACACCCAAGCCCACGAACAAGCCCTGGCCCGCCAGCAGCAACTGACCAAGCCCGCCGGCTCCCTCGGCCGGCTGGAAGCCGTGGCCGTCCAACTGGCCGGCCTCCAGGGCCAGGTCAAACCCAGCGTCGACCACCTGTGGATCGCGATCTTTGCCGGCGACCACGGCGTCGTCGCCGAAGGTGTCTCCGCCTTCCCCCAGGAAGTCACTGGCCAGATGCTTCACAACTTCGTCACCGGTGGCGCCGCCATCAGCGTGCTTGCGCGCCAACTCGACGCCAAGCTGGAAGTGGTCGACCTCGGCACCATCACCCCGACGTTGAACCTACCGGGCGTCCGCCACCTGAATATCGGTCTCGGTACCGCCAACTTCGTCAACGCCCCGGCAATGACCGAAGCCCAGGGCCAACTGGCCCTGCAAGCCGGCCGCGACAGCGTGCACCGCGCTATCACCAGCGGTGCGCAACTGTTTATCGGTGGCGAAATGGGCATCGGCAACACCACCGCCGCCAGTGCCCTGGCCTGCGCGCTGCTGGATTGCCAGGTCAGCGACCTGACCGGCCCCGGCACCGGCCTGAACGCCCAGGGTGTCAGCCACAAGGTCGCCGTCATCGAGCGCGCCCTTGCACTGCACGCGGGCGATCGCGACGACGCACTGAAAACCCTGTTCAACCTCGGCGGCTTTGAAATTGCCGCGCTGGTCGGCGCCTACCTGGCCTGCGCTCAAGAAGGGGTCGTGGTGCTGGTGGACGGTTTTATCTGCACCGTCGCCGCCTTGGTCGCCACGCGCCTGAACCCCGGCTGCCGTGAATGGCTGCTGTTCGGCCACCGCGGTGCCGAGCCCGGCCATCGTCACGTGCTGCAAAGCCTCAACGCCGAGCCTTTGCTGGAACTCGGGCTGCGCCTGGGCGAAGGCAGTGGCGCCGCGCTCGCCGTGCCGTTGCTGCGCCTGGCCTGCGCGCTGCACGGGCAGATGGCGACCTTCGCCGAAGCAGCCGTAGCGGATCGCCCGGCATGACTTTGCGCCTGGACCTGCTGCGCCACGGCGAAACCGAACTGGGCGGCGGCTTGCGCGGCAGCCTGGACGATGCGCTCACGGCCAAGGGCTGGGAGCAGATGCGTGAGGCGGTGGTGGCGCAGGGCCCATGGGAGCGTCTGGTCAGTTCGCCGCTGCAACGTTGTGCGCGGTTTGCCGAGGAGTTGGGCACGCGCCTGAATCTGCCGGTAACCCTCGAAAAGGATCTGCAGGAACTGCACTTCGGCGCCTGGGAAGGGCAGAGCGCCGCAGCCTTGATGGAAGCCGACGCCGACGCGCTGGGTCTGTTCTGGGCTGATCCCTACAGTTTTACGCCGCCGCAGGGCGAGCCGGTTTCGCAGTTCTCCGCGCGTGTTTTGGGGGCTGTCGGCCGCTTGCATCAAGCCTATGCCGGCCAGCGAGTGCTGCTGATCAGCCATGGTGGAGTCATGCGTTTGCTGCTGGCCCAGGCGCGTGGTCTGCCGCGTGAGCAACTGTTGAATGTCGAAGTCGGCCATGGTGGCCTGTTCAGCCTGCAGGTCGAGGCGGATGGCGTATTAAGGGAAGGACGCTGAGCATGTTGCCGTTCTGGATCGCCTTGCAGTTTCTCAGCAGCCTGCCGATTCGCTTGCCGGGCATGCCGCAACCCCAGGAACTGGGGCGTTCGTTGCTGTTTTATCCGGTGGTGGGGCTGCTGTTCGGGCTACTGCTGTGGGGCTTGAACGCCGTGTTGATGGGCGCGCCATTGCTGCTGCACGCCGCGCTGCTGTTGACCGCGTGGGTGTTGCTCAGTGGCGGCCTGCACCTGGACGGCCTGGCCGACAGCGCCGACGCCTGGCTCGGTGGCTTCGGTGACCGCGAGCGCACCCTGACCATCATGAAAGACCCGCGCAGCGGCCCGATCGCGGTGGTCACCCTGGGCCTGGTGTTGCTGCTCAAATTCACCGCGCTGGTGGCATTGATCGAGCAGCACAACGGCGCCGCGCTGATCCTCGCACCGTTGATTGGCCGCGCTTCGATGCTGGCGCTGTTTCTCACCACGCGCTATGTGCGCGCCGGTGGTCTGGGGCAGGCCCTGGCGGATCATTTGCCACGGATCGTCGGCCAACAGGTGCTGATCCTCAGTGGTCTGGCGTGTATCTTGATCGACGGTTTCAGTGGCGGGATTGCCGTGCTGGTGGCTGCCCTTTGTTTTATCGGCCTGCGCCAATTGATGGTCAATCGCCTCGGCGGCACCACCGGCGACACCGCCGGCGCGCTGTTGGAGCTGCTGGAAGTGGCGGTGTTGATCAGTCTGGTGCTGTAACACTTTCTTGCATTTCATTAATCCCGGGTATATACACGCTCCATGCTTGCCTCCCAATGTTTATGCACAAACCTGCGTCGCGCCGCTCGTGGCGTCAGCAGGCATTACGACGGCGCTCTCGACGGCTTCGGGATCAATGTTGCCCAGTATTCTTTGCTGTGTAATCTGCAGCGCCTCGATCAACCGAGCATTTCCAGCCTGGCCGACGCCATGGGCCTGGATCGCAGCACACTGGGGCGCAACCTGCGGGTGCTGGAAGGCGAGGGCTTGGTGCAGTTGGTGGAGGGCGATGACTTGCGCAACCGCCTGGTCTTGCTGACCGAGGCGGGTATCGAACGGCTCGCCGCCGCATTGCCGGCCTGGGAAGCGGCGCAGCAGAAATTGATTGATAAGTTGGGCGCCGAAAAGCGCGAAACCCTGTTGGCCTTGCTGGATGAACTCGCTTGACGCGAGTTTGTTCGATGATAAGCGGGTATATACCCGCGAACGGAGAATAAGAAATGACCTCGATGTGGCGCACCAGCGGCTGGATTCTTGTGGGGAGTGCGCTGATCCTCGCGTTGTCCCTCGGCGTGCGACATGGCTTCGGCCTGTTCCTGGCGCCCATGAGTGCCGAATTCGGCTGGGGCCGTGAGACCTTTGCCTTTGCCATCGCCCTGCAAAACCTGATCTGGGGCCTGGCACAGCCGTTTACCGGCGCCCTGGCCGACCGCTTCGGCGCCGCCAAGGTGGTGATGATCGGTGGTGTGCTTTACGCGCTGGGCCTGGTGTTCATGGGCCTTTCGGATTCGGCGTGGTCGCTGTCCCTGAGTGCCGGGTTGCTGATCGGCATTGGCCTGTCGGGTACTTCGTTCTCGGTGATCCTCGGGGTGGTGGGGCGTGCCGTGGCGCCGGAAAAACGCAGCATGGCCATGGGTATCGCCAGCGCCGCCGGCTCGTTCGGCCAGTTCGCCATGTTGCCGGGCACCCTCGGTTTGATCGGCTGGCTTGGCTGGTCCGCCGCGTTGCTGGTGCTGGGCCTGATGGTGGCGCTGATCGTGCCGTTGGTGACCATGCTCAAGGACCGACCGTTGCCTGCGGTGGCTGGCCAGCAGACCTTGCGCGAAGCCTTGGGTGAGGCCTGCTCCCATTCAGGGTTCTGGCTGCTGGCGTTCGGCTTTTTTGTCTGCGGTTTCCAGGTGGTGTTTATCGGCGTGCACTTGCCATCGTACCTGGTGGACCAGCACTTGCCGGCCTCGGTGGGGACGACCGTGCTGGCATTGATCGGCCTGTTCAATATCTTTGGCACCTATACCGCCGGATGGCTCGGCGGGCGCATGTCCAAACCCCGTTTGTTGACCGGTTTGTACCTGCTGCGGGCGGTGGTGATCGTGATCTTCCTGTGGGCGCCGGTGACGCAGACCAGCGCCTACCTGTTCGGCATGGCGATGGGCTTCCTGTGGCTGTCCACGGTGCCACTGACCAACGGCACGGTCGCGACCTTGTTTGGTGTCAGAAACCTTTCCATGCTCGGTGGGATCGTATTCCTGTTCCATCAACTGGGCTCGTTCCTCGGCGGCTGGTTGGGCGGGGTGGTCTATGATCGAACCGGTAGCTACGATTTGATCTGGCAGGTGGCAATCGTCCTGAGTCTGGTGGCAGCGGCGCTGAACTGGCCGGTGCGCGAGCGCCCGGTGGCACGTTTGCAGGCGCAAATGGGGGTGGCATGAATTCGACCTGGCATTGGCTCGGCGCAGCAGGAGCAGGACTCTTGCTGCTGCTGGCGTGGTGGGGCTGGCAACAGGGCGGCCTGGCATTGATGCAGTTGGGCATGGCGATCTGTTAAGTTCTGTGTCTGAGACTTTTCAAGGACACCTCACATGCAGATGCGCTGGTTCGCAGTACCCGCTCTGATGGTGGCTTTTGGCGGTGTCGCCATGGCTGCCGATTGCCCGCCGTTGCTTGAAGGCCAGTTGCCCAAGCTGCGCGCCAAGGAATCCATCGACCTGTGCCAGCGCTTTGCCGGCAAGCCGCTGCTGATCGTCAACACCGCCAGCTTCTGCGGGTTTGCGCCGCAGTTCAAAGGGCTTGAAGCGTTGTACCAGCGCTACAAGGGGCAGGGGTTGGAAGTGATTGGCGTGCCGTCCGATGACTTCAAGCAGGAAGCCAAGACCGGGGAGGAAACTGCCAAGGTTTGTTACGTTAATTACGGCGTGACCTTCACCATGACCGAACCACAGAAGGTCAAGGGCCCGGACGCGGTGCATCTGTTCAAGATCCTGGCGCAGCAGAGCAGTGCGCCGAAGTGGAATTTCTACAAGTACGTGGTGGACCGCCAGGGCAAGGTGATCGCCAACTTCTCCAGCCTGACCAAGCCGGATAGCCCGGACCTGGTCAAGGCGGTGGAAGACGCGTTGGCCTCCAAACCCTGATCACCGCCCACTAAAAAGCCCCGCCTCTTTTGCTAGAGTGCGGGGCTTTTTTGTGCCGCTTTACATCAGAACTTGTACGTCACGCCCAGGCCGAAACCGTTGGCGCTGTTTTCGTACTTGGCGCTGTAGGAACCCAGTGCGTTGGACTTGTTAACTTTTACCGGCTCTTCCTTCAGGTAGGAATAAGCCAGGTCAACAGTCATGTTATCCATCACGGCATAACCCAGGCCCACACTGAAGATGGTCCGGTCGCCAGTAGGAATACGTGGGGAACGGTCAGTGTTGTTGGTTGGCGACTGGTCGAAAGTCAGGCCGGTACGCAGTACCACTTGCTTGGTGACCTGGTACGAAGTACCAAGGGCGTAGGCCCAGGTGTCGTGCCAGTTCTGAGGTTCAGTGATAGTGCCGATGACCGACGGTGCGAGGAAGCCGTTGGCGCCCGTTACACCCTGGTTCTTGACAGTGATGTCTTTCAGGCGGCTCCAGCGGGTCCAGGTAGCACCGCCATAGAGTTTCCAGGCGTCAGTCAGGTCCTGGGTTACCGACAGGTCGTAAGACTCTGGCGTGTCGATGCTCAGCGAGGCGTCGTAGCGGCCACTGCCAATGGCACCGGCAGTCGGGGCAGGCGCTGTCACCTCGGTGTGGCCGTCAAGCTTGTAGCTGACCTTGGAGTGGTAGGTCAGGCCGACGCGCGTGGTATCGGTGGCCTGTACCAGTACGCCGACGTTGAAACCAATGGCGGTATCGTCGCCCTTGATCGTGACGTTGGTCGAAGGCACGGCAGGGTTCAGGGTCAGTTCGGACTCCAGCTTGCCGGAGATCCGGTTGATGGTAGGACCGAAACCGATGGAAACCCGGTCGTTGAATGCGTAGCTGACCGTTGGCTGCAGAGTGATTACAGATACTTTGCTGTAGCTGCCGAACCCGCTGCCCTGGAAGCCGCGTTCATAATCAGTCACCAGGCCGAACGGTGCGTAAACACCAAAGCCGACAGCCCACTGATCGTTGAGTTTGTTGGTGTAGAAGCCGAACGGTACGCCGGTGAAGGGCACCATGTCGCCTTTGTTGGTGCCCCTGGAACGGCCGCCGGCATCTTTGATGTCGGTCGAGGCATCGATGGCTGCAACACCACCCGTGATTTGCTGGCCTTCAAGGCGAGCCATACCGGCAGGGTTGCCATAAACAGTGCTTGCGTTATCGGCAGATGAAGAACGTCCCGCAAAACCGGTACCCATCCCGGCAACGTCTTGTTCGTTGAGGGCGAAGCCGCTCGCGAACACGTGGGAGGAGGCCATTGCAACGGCGAGGCTAAGTGTCGTCTTGAGCATTACTTTTTTCATTATTAGAACTCCGTGGTGATCACCGCTGCGGAAAGTAACAATAAATTTATGTTTGCGCTATAGGCTCAAACACAGGAGATAGAGCGGTTTTGTAGGACAATCCGACCAAAATCAACGTTTTTAGCCGAATCTTGCAAATCGCCCGGTCAACAGGCGACGTGATTCATGGGTGAAACACAGGTTTGCCAGGCCTGGGTGAAATCCCGGAGCCGGCCTTGAGGGTGAAATATTTCTTTCCAGATACGCGCCATCGCCAATACGTCGTCGGCCGGTGGCAGGTGTGGGCGGTGTTGTTCCACCAGCAGCCAGGCGATGGCGGTGGCGTAACGCAGGTTGACCGTCAGCTCAAGCTGCGGCCCGCTGAGGAAAGCATGCTGGCTGGCGAGTCCGCGTACCAGGCTGGCGCGCTCGGGGTCCAGCGCCAGGTAGTTATCCCACAGCGCGCGATGACGCGGCTCGGTGATGCTGTAGAGGCCGTGGCCGCGGCGGTCGTGCAGGGCTGAACCGAGTGCCGACTGGCTGGCGGCGATGCCCAGCAGCAGGGATTCAGCCGTCTGGTTATGGCGACCCAGGTAAAGCAGGGTGGGCCGGATCACATAACGACACAATTCGCTGGCGGCGATGCCCATAAATGCCTCAATCCATGAAATTAATCGGCGATACCTGAGCGAGGGCTTGGCAGCGGTGAATCGGATCTCAGGTCCGCCGGAAGCGGATCATGCCGCTTGAGTTGAAGTGTAGTGTCATATTTACGATGTAAAGGACTGTTTTTAAAATATTTTCATCATTTAGTTATATCGTTTATATCAATTTAAACTTAGCGCGCCTGAATTTCAGGCAATAAAAAACCCCGGGTTTTAACCGGGGTTTTTGTGTTTCAGCGATTCGGGTCGATCAGGCAACCAGTGCCTGGCGAGTACGATCGATCACGGCCTGCAGCGGTTCTGCGCTGGAGTATTGATCGGGGTACAGGCGTTCGCTGTGACGAGCGATGCCGTGTTCGTTGACCAGGGTAAAGCTGAAGCAGCCTTTGCGAGCGGCCATGATCAGGCAGTTCATTGGTGCAAAAGCGTTGGTGAGGGTGCGAATGGCATCCTGAGTGTGGATTTGAGTGGACATATTATTGGTGTTCCTACAAATGACACGGTTAAGAACCGTGCAACGTTAAAACGTTCCAGTGACGTTGATCACCATTGATCGAACGAAGAACCCGACTGGAACAAAGCAGCCAGTTTGAAGCGCTATTAAGTTGGCGCGCTTGGGCTGGCAGGTAGGTACTTAGGAGGGCAGGCAACACAACAGGGGCAAAGGTTCTGGGCCCGGGGTGAAGATCCTGATCAATTTGCAGGTTGGTTCTTTCAGAGTATGGAAACTTCGCGACACCCTTTGCATTGTTCAAAGGCCGTGTCGTCGCAAGTGATACCTGGAAACCATCGAGGTGGTCGATCCCTTTTTGTCGGCGGTGCCGTGAGGGAGTTGTTCGACCAGAATTGACTTTCAGCTTGGTACTAACGCCGCGGATAGTAACGGATTGAAACGATGAAAGGAAGTGTGATAGGCAAAAAACTTTTCGGGTCCTGGGCCTGCGGTAACATTCCTTAGCCGCTGCCTGAGCAAAAAACGCGGTTGATATAACCGGCGAGTGGGTAGTTGTGCACATTGGTGGCGCCCTGTGTAACTGAACTGACATACGCCCCGCAAAGCGCCCGGGTGCCTGCAACTAAAATTTAAGTCAATGAAAAATCGAGCTTTTTTTTATTGGTGAAAAAATCGTCAGTTTGACTGCGGCCCCCGTTCCATGGGCCTTTGCGGGACTTACAGAACGGTTGTCCACTGAGTTATCCACAGCTTCTGTGGATTGTCCCAAGCGCTTGCTCTAGAACGGGCGTGCAGGCTTTTTTCAGCTTTACCTGTACGAAAAAAAGAGTAGAGTGGCGCGCCTTCCGTTCTGTCCCACAGTGCTTTATGAAGTTTCGCTCAGTATCACCTTCTGTTACCGACAGCCCTCAGGTTGTTACCGCACCCAAGCGTTTTTCCCTGAAAGTTGCCTTGTGGTTGCTCGACAGCCCGCGCCTGGGCCACAGCCCCAACGTCAAACATTTTGCAGGGCATTTGCTCAAGCAACCGGCTCGTGCTGGCGTGGTGGTGGCGCAAAGCCGTCTGGGCCAGTTGATGTGCCGCGAGTGCGGCAATGCCCGCGACCGCCGTATCGGCCACGAACTGCTGCGCCAGGCCGCCCGCGCCGGTGACCGCATCGCCCAGCGTGAACTGGGCCAGATCGAAGACTGAGCTGTCCTCAATGCGCTGGCTTGGTTAACCTTCTTCTTTTCGGGTGACGGCAGGAATCGCTATGGCTTTTGACTGGACCAGTGTTGTGCTGGGTCTCGCCGCTGCTGGATTGCCGCTGTTGGGCCTGTGCTGGCAAATTCAGCGCCGACTGAGCGCGCGAATCGCCGGCTGGGAATTGCTCGAAGAGCGCCTGGCCACCGCACAACTGGCCCAGGAAGGGCTCGCCGCGCAGTTGGACGCCAGCCGTGACGAAATCAGCGACCTGAGCCAGGCCAACGCTGCCAAACAGGCTGATTTGGCCGCCGTGCGCCGGGAAGTCGAACTGCTGCAGATCGACCGTGACAACGCCCGCGACGCCGCCCACGCCTGGAACCTCGACCGTTCCGCCAAGGAAACCGAACTACGCCGCCTGGATGCCTTGTCCGCGTCCCTGCGCGCCGAATTGCGCGAGCAACAGGAAAGCCATCAGCAACGCCTCAGTGACCTGCAAGGTTCCCGTGATGAGCTGCGGGCGCAGTTCGCTGAACTCGCCGGGAAGATCTTCGACGAGCGCGAGCAACGCTTCGCCGAAACCAGCCAGCAGCGCCTCGGCCAATTGCTCGACCCGCTCAAGGAGCGCATCCAGTCGTTCGAAAAGCGCGTCGAAGAAAGCTACCAGAGCGAAGCCCGCGAGCGGTTTTCCCTGGCCAAGGAGCTGGAGCGCCTGCAACAGCTGAACCTGCGCCTGTCCGATGAAGCCACCAACCTGACCCGCGCCCTCAAGGGCCAGAAAACCCAGGGCAACTGGGGCGAGTTGATCCTGGAGCGGGTGCTGGAACATGCCGGTCTGGAAAAGGGCCGCGAGTACCAGACCCAGGTCAACCTCAAGGGCCCGGACGGCGAACGCTTCCAGCCCGACGTGTTGATCATGCTGCCGGGGGACAAGCAGGTAGTGGTGGACTCCAAGGTCAGCCTGACCGCCTATCAACAGTACGTCGCCGAGGACGACCAGGCGATCGGCCAGGCAGCCCTCAAGCAGCACGTACTGTCCTTGCGCAACCACGTCAAAGGCTTGGCCGGCAAGGACTACAAACGTCTGGAAGGCCTGCACAGCCTGGATTTCGTGCTGCTGTTCGTGCCCATTGAAGCCGCATTTTCGGCGGCGCTTCAAGCCGAGCCGAACCTGTTCCAGGAAGCCTTCGACCGCAACATCGTGATTGTCAGCCCGACCACGTTGTTGGCCACCTTGCGGGTGATCGACAGCCTGTGGAAACAGGAACGGCAAAGCCAGAACGCCCGGGAAATTGCCGAGCGCGCCGGTTGGCTGTACGACAAGTTCGTGCTGTTTATCCAGGACCTGGACGAGGTAGGCAACCGCCTGCAGCAGCTGGATAAAGCCTACAGTGCAGCGCGCAACAAGCTGACCGACGGACGCGGAAACCTGGTGAGCCGTACCGAGCAACTGAAGCTGCTCGGCGCCCGCGCCAGCAAAAGCCTGCCGGCCGACTTGCTGGAACGGGCGATGACCGATGAAGACGGCGTGGCGCAGTTGCCAGAATAGTCACCGGTCTCTGTGGGAGCTGGCTTGCCTGCGATGCAGACACCTCGTTCCTCCAGATACACCGAGGCGATGCCATCGCAGGCAAGCCAGCTCCCACATGGGCTAAAGCGGCAGGTGCCGGCTCAACAATGCCCGCAACGCCGCCGGCTTCACCGGCTTGGCCAGGTAATCCAACCCTGCCGCATGCACCTGGGCCACCATCTCCGGCCGCCCGTCGGCACTGATCACCACACCCGGAATCGGCTCTGCCAGTTGTGCCCGCAGCCAGCCCATCAACTCGGTGCCGGTCTCGCCGTGGTCGAGGTGGTAATCCACCAGGGCCAGTTGCGGCCGCACACCCTCGGCCAGCAACGCGGCACATTGCGCCTGGTCGCGGGCGGTCCAGACTTCACAGCCCCAGCGCGTGAGCAAACTGCGCATGCCGATCAGGATGCTTTCTTCGTTATCCACACACAGCACCTGTGCACCGCTCAACGGCTGGCCGCTTTCCTGCGCCGGCTTGGCAGGCGCGCTGACCTGAGTGCGCGCCAACGGCACACGCACGCTGAACACGCTGCCTTTGCCCGGCCATGAACGCACGCTCAGGCGGTGCCCGAGCACGCGGCACAGGCCATCGGCAATCGCCAGGCCCAGTCCCAGGCCTTTCTCGGCACGGGTCTGGTGACTGTCCAGGCGTTTGAATTCCTCGAAGATGACTTTTTGCTTGTCCTGGGGAATCCCGGGACCGCGGTCCCACACTTCCAGGCACAACTCGCCGCGACGGCGCCGCACACCCAATAGCACCGGCCCGTCGGCGTACCGGAATGCGTTGGTGAGGAAATTCTGCAACACCCGCCGCAGCAACTTGATGTCACTGTCCACCCGCAAACGACTGCCCCGCAGACGGAAACGCAAACCCTGCTCCTGAGCCAGCGCCTTGAACTCGGCGCCCAGCGTATCGAACAGTTCATTGAGCACGAAGGGCTGGCGCTGCGGATTGATCTTGCCGTTTTCCAGGCGCGAAATATCCAGCAGGTCGCTGATCAGGTCTTCCGCCGAACGCAACGAGCTGTCCAGATGCTGCACCAACTGCCGGGCATCCGGCGACATGCCGTCGTTCTGGTGGGAGAGGGCGGCAGAGAACAGCCTTGCGGCGTTCAACGGTTGCATCAAGTCGTGACTGACCGCTGCGAGGAACCGGGTTTTCGACTGGCTGGCGGTCTCGGCCACGCCCTTGGCATCGGTCAGCGCGACGTTGAGTTGCGACAGTTCGTGGGTTCGCTCGGTCACCCGCTGTTCCAGGCCTTCATTGGCCTCGGTCAACGCCTGCTCGGCTTCGCGGAACGCGGTGATGTCGGTGAAGCTCATCACAAACCCGCCACCCGGCATCGGGTTGCCGATCAGCTCGATCACCCGGCCATTGGGAAACAGCCGCTCGGAGGTATGCGCACGGCCCTGGCGCATCCAGTGCAGGCGGCGCGCCACGTGTACTTCCGCCTCGCCCGGGCCGCACAGCCCGCGCTCGGCGTTGTAGCGAATGATGTCGGCAATCGGCCGGCCCACGCTGATCAGGCCCTCGGGGTAATTGAACAGCTCCAGGTACCGCCGGTTCCACGCCACCAGCCGCAGGGACTGGTCGACCACGCTGATGCCCTGGGTGATGTTTTCGATGGCGCCTTGCAGCAATGCCCGGTTGAACTGCAGCACTTCCGACGCCTCGTCGGCGATGCGTACTACGTCCTCCAACTGCATTTCCCTGCCTTCAATGGCGGCTTTCACCACTGCGCGGGTCGATGAAGCCCCGAGCACACCGGCCAACAGGCGTTCGGTGTGGGCAATCCAGTCATTGTCAGCGTTCTGGTTGGGGTTAAACCCTTTGCCTTGGCGATAGGCGAAGCGCACAAAACTCTGGTGAGCCCGTTCTTCACCGACAAACCGCGCTGCGAGGCTGAGCAAATCATTGATCTGCACCGAAAGCATTGAGCGGGCGCTGGCTCGCTGGCTGATTTCCTGGCCAATAAAACGCCCGGCCTGCCAATGCTCCGACACCCGCGTACGCGACAGCATTGAGACCCACACAAACAGTGTGAAGTTACCCGCCAGGGAAAATACGGTGCCCAGCGTCAGAGAAGTTACAGACAAGCCCAGCGGATGCGAATGCAGCCACGTCATGCCCGGGAAAAGGCTGAACGACCAGCCCAGACTTTTCGCGGTGACCGGCAGGACCAAGGTGTAGAACCACAGGAACGTACCCGCCGCCAATCCGGCAAACACGCCGCGCCGGTTGGCCTGTTTCCAGTACAGCGCACCCAGCATCGCCGGTGCCAGCTGGGTCACGGCGGCGAACGCAATCTGGCCAATGGTTGCAAGGCTGGCGGAGGACCCCAGCAGCCGGTAACTGACGTAAGCCAGCAGCAGGATGATGACAATGCTCACCCGGCGTACCGACAGCATCCAGTGACGGAACACTTCGAACGGCCGCTCGGCACTGGAACGGCGCAGCAGCCAGGGCAGCAGCATGTCGTTGGAGACCATGGTCGACAGGGCGATGCTCGCGACGATCACCATGCCCGTAGCCGCCGAGGCGCCGCCGATAAACGCCAGCACGGCGAGCGCCGGATGGGCTTCGGCCAACGGCAGGCTGATCACGTAGGAATCCGGCAATACCGAGCCCGGCAGCAGCATCTTCCCGCCGAGGGCAATCGGGATGACAAACAGGGCGGCCAGGATCAGGTAGGCCGGGAACACCCACTTGGCCAGCCGCAGGTCCTGGGGGTCGATATTTTCCACCACGGTGACATGGAACTGCCGGGGCAGGCAGATGATCGCCATCATCGCGACACCGGTCTGCACCACCATCGAGGGCCAGTTGACGGTCTCTTTCCAGTATTCCTCCAGCCGTGGCGCGAGCATCGCCTGGCTGAACAAATCGTCGAAACCGTCGTACAGGCCGTAGGTCACAAACGCACCGACGGCGAGAAACGCGAACAGCTTGACCAACGATTCAAAGGCAATCGCCAGCACCATGCCGCGGTGGTGTTCCGTGGCGTCCAGGTTGCGGGTACCGAACACAATGGTGAACAACGCCAATACCAGCGACACGATCAGCGCCGTGTCCTGGGAGCGGGTGCCGGTAGTGTCGGCGCTGGCGCCGATCAGCAGGTTCACCCCCAGCACGATGCCTTTGAGTTGCAAGGCTATATAAGGCAGGACGCCCACCAGGCAGATCAGCGCCACCACCACCGCCAGGGATTGGGATTTGCCGTAACGGGCGGCGATAAAGTCGGCGATGGAGGTGATGTTTTCCTGCTTGCTGATCAGCACCATCTTCTGCAGGACCCACGGCGCGAGCACCAACAGCAGCACCGGTCCCAGGTAGATCGGTAAAAACGCCCACAACTGTTCGGCCGCCTGGCCTACGGCACCAAAGAATGTCCAGCTGGTGCAATACACCGCCAGCGACAGGCTATACACCCAGGCACGCATCCGCGGCGGCAGCGGCGCATGGCGACGGTCACCGTAAAAGGCGATGGCAAACATAATGGCCATATAGGCCAGGGCAACGGCGGCGATCAGCCCGCTGGACAGCGTCATGAGAACTCCAGACATAAGAACGCCCGGGCATTCCCGGCCCGGGCGAACAGTCTCGCATGATGCTTGGCGTTAGTCAGTGTCGACCAAGGTCGGAGCGTGGTGTGATGTCGCAGCGTTGGTTCAGGCGCCGAAACCACCGTCGATGGTCAGGCTGGCGCCGGTGATGTAGCCGGCCTCAGGGCCTGCCAGATAGGCAACGAAACTGGCGATCTCTTCTACATGGCCATAACGGCCCACGGCCATGAAGCCGATCAGGCTTTCGGCGAAATCACCGCTTGCCGGGTTCATGTCGGTGTCCACCGGGCCTGGCTGCACGTTATTGATGGTGATGCCCCGTGGGCCCAGGTCGCGGGCCAGGCCTTTGGTCAGGCCGACCAGCGCCGATTTGCTCATGGCGTACGGGCCGCCACCGGCAAACGGCATGCGATCGGCATTGGTGCTGCCGATGTTGATGATGCGGCCACCTTCGCCCATGTGCCGCGCGGCTTCCTGGGTGGCGACAAATACGCTGCGTACGTTGATGGCGAGGGTGCGGTCGAAGTCTTCCAGCTTGAAATCTTCCAGCGGGCCGACGGCCAGCACGCCTGCGTTGTTGACCAGAATATCCAGGCGCCCGAACGCTTCGACGGTGGCGTTGACGGCGCTGCGGATGGCGTCTGCGTCGGCGCTGTCGGCATGAATCGCCAGGGCTTTGCCGCCTTGGCTGATCACGCTGTTCTGCAACGCTTCAGCCTTGGCAGCCGAACTGACGTAGGTAAAGGCGACGGCAGCGCCCTGTGCGGCCAGGCGCTTGACGATGGCGGCGCCGATACCGCGGGAACCGCCCTGGATCAAGGCGACTTTGCCGCTGAGGTTTTGTGTGGTCATGTCGTTCTCCAAAAGGTGTGTTTAGGTTGGAGTCGAGTATCGACCTCACCCGGCGCGCCCGGTAGACCGTGATTGCTATAGTCTGTGTAAACCAAAAGTTTAGAGTGGGGCGATATGGAAAGCTTTGGCAGTATCGAATGCTTCGTGCGCAGCGCCGAAGGCGGCAGTTTTGCCGAGGCTGCCCGGCACCTGAGCCTGACCCCGGCGGCCGTGGGCAAAAGTGTGGCCAAGCTGGAGGCGCGCCTGGGTGTAAGGCTGTTCCAGCGCAGTACCCGGCGCCTGACGCTGACTGAGGCCGGCAAGCTCTTCCTCGAAGAAGTCAGCGGCAGCCTCACCACCATTCAAAACGCCGTGGCTAACCTGGCCAGTGCCGAAGGGCGGCCAGTGGGCACGCTGAAAGTGAGCATGGGCACGGTGTTCGGCAACCGTTATGTGGTGCCGTTGCTGGGGGAGTTTCTAAAGCGCTTTCCTGATATCAACCCCGACTGGCATTTCGATAACCGCCAGGTGGACCTGATCGGCCAGGGTTTCGATGCCGCGATCGGCGGTGGTTTTGAGCTGCCCCAGGGCGTGGTCGCGCGCAAGCTGGCGCCGGCTCACCGGATCCTGCTGGCCTCACCGGAATACCTCGCCAAACGCAAGCCGGTGGTCGCGCCCGAGGACTTGTCTGTGTGCAACGGCATCCTGATCCGCTCACCGCAAACCGGGCGCGTGCGTTCGTGGCAACTCACCCACCGCACCCGCGAACAACGCCCGCTGGTGCTCAAGCCGCGCATGACCATGAGCGACTCGGGCGCTGCCTGCTGCGCCAGCGCCCAGGGCCTGGGGATTGCGCTGGTCAGCATGCCGATGGCGGTGCCGTATCTGGACAGCGGCCAACTGGTGCGAGTGCTGCCCGACTGGTACGTCGACGACGGCAACATCTCGCTGTACTACGCCGAACACAAGCTGCTGCCCGGCAAGACCCGGGCGTTTGTGGATTTCATCCTGGAGCAGTTTGTCGAACGCGAGTTGGGGCGGCGGTTCAGCGCCATTTGATCCTTGTGGGAATCAAAGTGTGGGAGCGGGCTTGCTCGCGAAGGCGGTGTGACAGTCACCACATGCATCGACTGATCCACCGCTTTCGCGAGCAAGCCCGCTCCCACATTTTGGATCTTCAATGTCCGAACTTTCCGGGCCAGCCGATCACTTTCTTCGGCCTCGGCGTCGCATACGTGCGGATCTTCGAGGTCGACAGTCCCAACCGCACCAGGCCTTCGGCAATGGTGACAGCCGAGGTCACACCGTCCACCACCGGCACACCCGTGCGGTAGCGAATCTGCTCATCCAGCCCGGCCATGCCGCCGCAGCCCAGGCAGATCACTTCGGCCTTGTCTTCGCTGATCGCCAATTCGGCCTGGCGTACGATGGCCTCCATGGCCCGCAGCGGGTCTTCTTCCAGCTCCAGTACCGCCATGCCGCTGGCCCGTACCGACGCGCAGCGCTGATACAAACCCGCCAGTTTCAGTCGGTCCTCGATCAGCGGCACGGTGCGGTCCAGGGTGGTCACCACGGAGTAGGCATGTCCGAGGAACATCGCGGTGCTGGCGGCCGCTTCGGTGATGTCCACCACCGGCACGTTGAGCAACTCCTGTAAGCCTTCGCGGCCATGTTCGCCGTAGCCGGCCTGGATTACCGCATCGAACGGCTGGTCGTAAGCCATCACCCGGTCCATCACCGCGATGGCCGCCAGGTAGCTTTCGAAATTGCCTTCCACCGATTCGGCACCGAAAAACGGAGTCAGGCCGACGATCTCGGTGCCGGGGGACGCCACCGCCCGTGCCTGTTTGGCGATGGCCTCGGTGATGGACTCGGTGGTGTTGACGTTGACCACAAGGATGCGCATGGAATGTCCTTACTTAATGACTGATGTTATCGACTGCAATGCTTTCGCCGCTCACATCGGCGTAGTACGGCTGGCGCTTGGCGAACAGCAGGTACAGCAGCCCTGCAATACCGGCGCCAATCAGCCAGGAGAAGGGCGAGACGAGGGCGAACCCGGGCAGCAGGGCCAGGAGAATGGCGATCACCGCCGCAGGAATAAACGCCGCCACCGCCCGCAAATTGATCCCGCAGCTGTAGTAATAAGCGCCATTCGGGTCTTCGCTATACAACTGCGGCACGTCCACCTGGCTTTTACGGATCAACCAGTAGTCGACCATGATCACGCCGTACAACGGCCCCAGCAGTGCGCCCAGCCCTGAGAGGAAATACACGATCACCAGCGGGCTGTTGTAGAGGTTCCACGGCAGGATCAACACCGCCACGGTGGCGCTGATCAGCCCGGCGCGGCGGAAGTTCAGGTACTTGGGCGCCAGGTTGCTCAGCACAAAGGCGGGTGCGACGAAGTTGGCCATGATGTTCACCGCCACGGTCACAATCAGGAACGCTAGGCAGCCCAGCACCAGGAAGAATGTGTTGGGTATCGCCGCAATGATTTCCGTAGGGCTCTCGATCACCCGGCCATTGAGGTGGAACTGCCCGCCGCACAGCAGCACGGTGATGGCCGCGAACACCAGGATATTCACCGGCAGGCCCCAGAAATTACCGACCTTGATGGTCTTGCGGCACGGCGAGGAGCGGGCGAAGTCGCAGAAATTCAGGATCAGCGTGCCGTAGATCGCCAGCCACAGCGCGCCGCCGGCAAAGATATTGCGCCACATCTCACCACCGGTCAGCGGCTCGCGGATCGACCAGGCGATCTGGCCGCCGGCCTGGAAATACATCCAGCCGGCCAGGGACGCTACTGTCAGCAGAATCACCGGCCCGGCGAAGGCTTCATAGCGGCGCACCATCTCCATCCCATAGGCGAGGATGGCGAGCTGCACAAACCAGATCGCCACAAAACACGCCCAGCCCAGGGTGGACAGGCCGAGGATTGAGTTGTGGTCGTAGTCGGCAAAACCTGGATGAACCGCTGTCAATAGCACGCGGAAAACCACCGAGGCCAGGTAGGTCTGTATCCCGAACCAGGCAATCGCGATCACCGCACGAATCAGTGCAGGAATCTGCGCACCATGGATGCCAAAACTGATGCGGCTGATCACTGGAAACGGTACGCCGGTCTTCTGCCCCATATAGCCCGACAGGTTCATGAAGAAGTACACCAGCGCCGCGCCGATCCCCAGGGACAGCAGAATCTGCCAGCCACCCAGGCCCAGCGCATACAGGCCGATGGCGAAGGAGTAGTTGGCGATGTTGTGCACATCGTTGGTCCACAAGGCAAAGATG
Source organism: Pseudomonas sp. IPO3774 (assembly GCF_013386835.1). Taxonomy (NCBI): domain Bacteria; kingdom Pseudomonadati; phylum Pseudomonadota; class Gammaproteobacteria; order Pseudomonadales; family Pseudomonadaceae; genus Pseudomonas; species Pseudomonas sp. IPO3774. Next base: position 45,604 of record NZ_JACAQY010000009.1, on the reverse strand, counting down.
CTGTAGCGGCCCCAGCGCCGGCCTTCGGCCTTGGTAGGCGCCAGGTCCTTGTTGTGCAGGCGCGGGCTGAGGACCAACGGGCCGGGGCTCGTGGCCTCGGGGTTCAGGGTGGAGGAGGGCAGATCCAGTGCGATGTTATTGGAGAGACTTGTACGCATTCCGGCAGGCTCCTGGACATCAGCAGGAGAGCGGCTGATGTCAAAGTGTATGTATCTTTTTTATTAATTGTATACAAAGTGTGTTTTGCCTTAAGCCACATGCGTGCCAGATTTTCGCCGGGTGAAATACACGGCGATTTGGTTTTTAGCGTGATTGGAAATAACCGGCTGAATTTAAAGCGATATAAATTGACCGTTTGAACAGCTATTTATTTTGTGGTGCAGAGAGGGGCGGGGATTTTAGAAGAGGTGTGACGAGGGAGGATGTAACTTTTCGGTGCAGGATTTTATAAGTGCACACAAAAATGGCACCGATGGTGACATTTCTGTGTACAGGATTCTGGCTCAGGCGTTATGCCTTGCTGATGATGTTCCCGGCGTGCAACCCGCATTCTTTTTGGGTTGCTTCTTCCCACCACCAACGGCCTTCGCGTTCGTGCTGGTTCGGCAGTACCGGACGGGTGCACGGCTCACAGCCGATGCTGATAAAACCGCGCTCGTGCAGGCTGTTGTACGGCAACTCCAGCATGCGGATGTAACCCCATACTTCCTCACTGGTCATCTGCGCCAGCGGGTTGAACTTGTACAGGGTGCGTTCCGGGGTGGAAAAAGCCGTATCGATTTCCAGCGCGGCCACCTGGCTGCGGGTGCCGGGGCTCTGGTCGCGGCGCTGGCCGGTGGCCCAAGCGCTTACACCGGACAGCTTGCGGCGCAGCGGTTCGATCTTGCGCACGCCACAGCACTCGCCATGGCCGTCCTTGTAGAAACTGAACAGGCCCTTTTCCTTGACGAAGGGTTCCAGCTTGCTCTGGTCCGGCGAGATCAGTTCGATGTCGATCTTGTAGAACTCACGCACCTGCTCGATAAACCGGTAGGTCTCCGGGTGCAGGCGACCGGTGTCGAGGCTGAACACCTTGACGTTCTTGTTCAGCTTCCAGGCCATGTCTACCAGCACCACGTCCTCGGCACCGCTGAAAGAGATCCACAGGTCGTCGCCAAACTGGCTGAAGGCCAGCTTGAGAATGTCCTGAGCGGATTTGTTGGCGTAAGTCGCGGCGAGTTCAGCGACGTCGAAGGCTTGGTTCATCAGGACGGTTCCTACAGGTCAGTGGCGCTGAGCGCTCTATAGGGGGGCGATGGTAACAAAATCCCGCCTGCGTTGCGGCGGCCAGCGTGAATCGCTAGAGTTCGGCAGTCCTTTTGCTCGCTCAACTCAATAACTTTAAATGGGAGTGTCTTGTGGAAATTGCCTGTCTCGACCTGGAAGGGGTGCTGGTTCCGGAAATCTGGATCGCCTTCGCCGAAAAAACCGGTATTGAATCCTTGCGGGCCACCACCCGGGACATCCCCGACTACGACGTGCTGATGAAACAGCGCCTGCGCATTCTTGATGAGCATGGGCTGAAGCTCTCGGACATCCAGGAAGTGATCGCCACCCTCAAGCCGCTGGACGGCGCCATCGAGTTCGTCAATTGGCTGCGCGAGCGCTTCCAGGTGGTGATCCTGTCTGACACCTTCTATGAGTTCTCCCAGCCGCTGATGCGCCAACTGGGTTTCCCGACCTTGCTGTGCCACCGGTTGATCACCGACGAAAATGACCGGGTGGTGAGCTACCAGCTGCGTCAGAAAGATCCCAAGCGTCAGTCGGTGCTGGCCTTCAAGACCATGTACTACCGCGTGATTGCCGCTGGTGATTCCTACAACGACACCACCATGCTGGGTGAGGCCGACCGTGGGATCCTGTTCCACGCGCCGGAGAACGTGATTCGCGAGTTCCCGCAGTTCCCGGCGGTGCATACGTTTGAGGATTTGAAGAAAGAGTTCATCAAGGCGTCGAATCGGCAGTTGAGCCTGTAAGTTATTTGGCGTGGCTGACGCCTCATCGCAGGCAAGCCAGCTCCCACATGTTGACCGCGCTCCCATGTGGGAGCCGGGCTTGCCCGCGATGGGGCCGGTATGGCCACTGCACAGCCTAGACCCCTGCCAGCAAACTCTCATAAGGAATGCGCAAGCCTTCATGCAGGCGTTTGATCATCGACAAGCTCAGCTTGCGCTTATGATTCAACACTTCGGAAACCCGCCCGCTCGGACCTATGAAAGGCTCCAGGTCACGGGCGGTCAGGCCTAGTTGCTCCATTCGAAATTTAATCGCTTCGACGGGATCCGAAGGCGGCATTGGGAAATGCTCCGCTTCGTACTTTTCGATAAGTATCGCGAGAATTTCCAGCTCGTCACCCTCGGGCGAGCCGATTTCCGCTTCCCATAGCTGTTCGACGCGCGCGAGCGCAGCGGTCAGGTCTTCCTGGGAATGAATGGGTTTGATGTTCATCACACGGTCTCCGCATTGATCTGATCGTACTGCGCGTGGGTCCCCACGAAGCGTATGAACGCAAGCTGTCGCTGATAATTGATCGCCATGATCACTCGATACTTGTTGCCGCCTATGTTGAACACAACCCGGCCCCCTTTGAGAATGCTCGCTGTCCTTAGCTCTGCCTTGAGGGCCTGAGGGGTTGGGTAAACAGCTTTTTCCATATGGCGATACAGCTCGACCAGCGGCGTTTTGGCATCCATGCAACCAGGGTGGTTTTCCCAGAATATTCGTAGGCCAGACAGAGCGATTATCCGCATCGCTGCGACCTCCCAATTTGGGAGATAATAGGTGCGGTTGAGGGCAGATGCAATCTCGGAAATCTTTCCTGACAAGTAGGCAGTCGTTTCATGTGATCCTTCACAGACGGCTGGTGGACGGTTGAAACCGGACGCTATCCTCCGGCTTCGACCCCGTCTACTTCGGTACTGATTCAGGTCTTTTCTGCTGCCTGGCTCCGCGTCGCAGAGCCAGGGAGGGCTGCGTGCTACAGGCTTTCCAAGGTTTGTAACAACACCCGCACCTTGGTCATCGACTCCTGATACTCCGCCTGCCACTCCGAGTCCGCGACAATCCCGCCGCCGCCCCAGCAGCACACCTGACCATCCTTGACCAACAGGCTGCGAATGGCGATGGAGCTGTCCATCTCGCCGCGCACGTCCAGATACACCAGCGAACCGCAATACAACCCGCGCCGGGTCGGCTCCAGCTCGTCGATGATCTGCATCGCGCGAATCTTCGGTGCGCCGGTGATGGAGCCGCCGGGGAAGCTGCCGGCGATCAGGTCGAGGGCGTCTTTATCGTCGGCCAATTCGCCGGTCACGCTGCTCACCAGATGATGCACATTTGGATAGCTTTCCAGGCTGAACAACTCCGGGACCCTCACCGAGCCGGTGCGGCAGGTGCGGCCCAGGTCGTTGCGCAGCAGGTCGACGATCATCAGGTTTTCGGCACGATCCTTGGGGCTGGCCAGCAATTCAGCGGCGTTGGCTGCATCTTCCTCGGGCGTCGCCCCCCTTGGCCGGGTGCCCTTGATCGGGCGGGTTTCCACCCGGCGCTGGCTGATTTTGACGAAGCGCTCCGGCGATAAACTCAATACCGCGCCATCATCCGGCAAGCTTTGGAACCCGGAAAACGGCGTCGGGCAGGCTTCGCGCAAGGCGCAGTAGGCCACCCACGGATCGCCACTGCACGGGGCACGGAAACGTTGGGCAAAGTTGACCTGGTAGCAGTCACCGGCCTGGATGTAGTCCTGGATACGGGCGAGGGCGTGCTGGTAGGTGTCGGCTGTCACGTCCGGGGCCATTGGGCCTTGCAGCTTGAAGGTGGCCGATGCGCTGATGGTCGGCTGACCGAACAAGGTAATCAGGCGTTGCCGTTCGCTTTCCGCCAGTTTGGGGTGGAACACCAGTTGGCTGGTCTGCGCCTGGTGATCGCTGATCAAGGCCCAGGCGTACAGGCCAAAGCGTGCATCCGGCAGGTGCAGGTCGTCCACCGCCAGGTGCGGCAGGTGCTCAAGATGACGACCGAAGTCGTAGCTCAGGTAGCCGATGAGGCCGCCGGCAAACGGCAGTTCGTAGGGCGCGGGGATCGTGGCTTCACCCAGCAACGTCAGGTTTTCCCGCAGGCGCTGCAGGAAATCACTGCCGCTTTCGTCGGGCAGTACCGCCAGGGTCGTCTCGGGCCAGGCGCTCAGCAGGTCATAACGGCCGCGCTCGGCCGCCGGTCGGCCACTGTCCAGCAGCACCGCGCCGGGCGCATGGCGGATTGCTGCAAAGTATTCGGCAGGGTTGGCCCGGTAGGGCAGCGGGTGTACGGAGCAGGTCACTGGGTTTATCCCTCGACCGCCGGAATATGCCCAAACATTTCCTGCACAAACTTAACCCGTTCCTCCGGTGTTTCCGTTACGCCCGCCGCCTTCAGCTCTTCCAGTCGAGCCTCCACGGCATGGGTGCGCAAGGTCAGGCCGCAGTCGTTGGCAATCTGGATGTTCAGCCCCGGGCGAGCGTTAAGTTCCAGGATCAACGGACCCTTTTCCTGGTCCAGCACCATGTCCACGCCGATATAGCCCAGGCCGCACAGCTCGTAGCAGCCGGCGGCGAGCTTCATGAAACCGTCCCAGTTGGGCAGTTGCACGCCGTCCACCGCATTGGTGGTGTCGGGGTGCTTGGTGATGATGTTGTTCAGCCAGGTGCCGCGCAGGGTCAGGCCGGTGGCGAGATCGACACCCACGCCAATCGCGCCCTGGTGCAGGTTGGCCTTGCCGCCGGACTGGCGGGTGGGCAAGCGCAGCATGGCCATCACCGGGTAGCCCATCAGCACGATGATGCGGATGTCCGGTACGCCTTCGTAGCTGATGCTTTTGAAGATCTGGTCGGGCACCACCCGGTATTCGATCAGCGCGCGGTCACGGTGGCCGCCGAGGGAATACAGGCCGGTGAGGATGCTGGAAATCTGATGCTCGATTTCTTCATGGCTGATGATCTTGCCGGAGACCGTTCGATAGCGCCCTTCAAAACGGTCGGCGATCACCAGGATACCGTCACCACCGGCGCCCTGGGCCGGCTTGATCACGAAGTCGCTGCGCCCGCCGATGATCTCGTCGAGCTTGTCGATTTCCTTCTCGGTGGAAATGACCCCGTACATTTCCGGCACGTGGATGCCGGCGGCCATGGCCCGTTCCTTGGTGATGATCTTGTCATCGACGATCGGATACAGGCTGCGCTTGTTGTACTTGAGCACGTAGTCGGCATTTCGCCGGTTGATGCCCATGATCCCCCGCGCTTCCAGGGCCTTCCAGGTCTTCCAGAAGCCGAACATTACGAGTCAGCCTTGAGGAAGGCCTTGAAACGCACCAGTTCGGTCAGGCGGTAGCCGCGATAACGACCCATGGCCAGCATGAAGCCCACCAGGATCAACAGGATCGCCGGGAAGGTGAACACGAAGTAGATCAGCTCCGGCACGCTCATGATGATGTGCGCCAGGGAAGCGGCGAACAGCGTGCCGATCGCGACTTTCATCGCATGGCCGCCACCGCGTTCTTCCCAGGTAATCGACAGGCGTTCGATGGTCATGGTCAGGATCACCATCGGGAACAGTGCCACCGACAACCCGCGCTCCAGGCCGAGCTTGTGGCTGAACAGACTGATGGCGGCGATCAGCACCACCACGAAGGTCAGCACCACCGAGAGCCTCGGCAGCATCTGCAGCTTCAAGTGTTCCAGGTAAGACCGAAGCGACAGCCCCAGCGCCGTAATAATGGTGAACAGCACAATCCCGAAGCCCAGCTGTGTCTCGCGGAACGCCAGGGCAATCAGCACCGGGGTAAACGTGCCAAGGGTCTGCAGGCCGATCAGGTTGCGCAGGATCAGGATCACCAGCACGCCAATCGGGATCATCACCATGATCATGAAGGTCTGCTGGGTTTGCAGCGGCAGGCCGTACAGCGAGTATTCGAGGAAGTTGGCGTCGGTGTTTTCGTCCGTCAGCTTGGCCAGGCGAATCGCGTTCATTTCGCTGTTGTTGAGGCTGAAGGTCACCATGGCCTTCTTGCCGCCGTCGACGGTGATCAGGTTTTCATCGCCGGTCCACCACAGCAGGCGGTCGGCCGGCAGGCCTTGCTCGCCGGTGTCGGGGTTGAAGTACAGCCAGTCATTACCGTTGAAGCTGCGCAGCCAGAGTTCCGGGGTTTGCGGCTGGTCGGCCACCAGGCGGATGGTGTGGACCTTTTCCACCGGCACATGGGCGATGGACAGCAGCAACTCGACGATCTTGGCCTTGTGCGGCGTCGACGGGTCGCCCGCCAGCAGCAGCTTCACGTTGTCGTCGTTGAGGTTGTTGGTGCGCTTGATGGCTTCGCTGATAAAGGTCTCGACGTCGGCCGAGTGCTGGCGGATCGGCGCCAGCAGGGCTTCGGCGGCGATTTTTTCCGGGCCTTCGACGGCGATGCTGTCGCGGAAGGTCGGGCCCTTGACCTTGACCTTTTCACCGCTGTAACGCTTGGTCAGCACCAGGCGGTAGTAGAGGGTCTGGTTGCCCTTGGCCCGGCGTGCCGACCAGGTGACCTTGCGGTTGCCGTCGAGGCGATTGACGCTGACGCCGTAGTTATTCGAGATAAAGCTTTCATTCAGGCTGACGAAGTCGCGGCTCAGGGGCGGCACGAACATCTGGATTTTCACCGGGTCCTTGGCGCTGGCGACGAACTCGACCTTGGCGTCGATGTTCCACAGGTCGTCGGTGGCGTCCTCGGTGACGGGAATCCCCAGCACGAAAATCTGATAGGCGGTGACCGAAATGCCCAAGACCACCAAAACGGCGATCAGGATTTTCAGGTGCAGATTAAGAGAGCGCATTCAAATTACTCAGCGGTATGAGCGTCGGAGGCGCAGGCAGGTTTGCCCGCCGCGTATTTAAGACTGGGGTCGACCAGCGCATCAAAGCGTTTCAGCGCTTCGGAGCCGATCAGCAGCGGGTATTGGAAGGCGCTGCGGTCAGTCAAGTTCACTTCGATACTGCGTAAAGCGGTGCCCATGCAGATGTCCAGGGCGATGACTGGACGGGCGGTGTAGTTCTTGTCTTCATCGGGGTCGTAGTCACCGGCGCGGCGCTTGATCTTGCTCACGCGGGCCAGGGGACGCTCGATGGGGTGGGAGTGTGCGGTGTCGATGGCCAGGTAGAAGCGCACCCAGGACTCGCCGTTGCGCTTGAAGCGCTTGATGTCGCGGGCGCTCAAGGACGCGGTCTTGGCCCCGGTGTCGAGCTTGGCGGCCACTTCCAGGTCAATGCCGGCCAACTTGGCGTATTCATTGAGTCCATAAACGGTCTTCTCGGCAGCAACGCCAAGGCCCGGGATAAACAGTAGAAGCAAAAGGGGGAAGGGCTTGAGTCTCATAAATCCTGACGCGGTGCAGTGCGATGTTCAATTCAAGGCGACTGGCATTGCTGCGCAAGCTCCCTCGTGCGCCTTTTCATCCAGGGATGTGAGGCAAAAGTGGCCGGCATTCTAACATGAAGGTTTTCTGGCGCCAGCGCTGGCAGCCGGCCATGCCCCGATAGAGTGCAAGGCGGGTTATTAGACGATTGTCGACAATGTGTATTTATTCTTTGACTATCCGGGGCTGATTGGCTAGTTTTTGCGGCATTGCTTTTAAAGGTGTCGACAATATGCTGGATCAACTGGAAACCCCAGTGATGGCCCAAGACGATTCCCAGACCATGTCCGAGAACGTCTTCCGGCGTATCCAGGCCGCCATCGTCAAGGGCGAAATCGCCCCCGGCAGCAAGATCTCCGAGCCGGAACTGGCGCGCACCTATGGCATCAGCCGTGGCCCGCTGCGCGAGGCGATTCATCGCCTGGAAGGCCAGCGCCTGCTGGTGCGCATCCCCCATGTGGGCGCGCGAGTGGTCTCGTTGAGCCATGAAGAACTGATCGAACTCTACGAAATCCGCGAATCCCTGGAAGGCATGGCCTGCCGCCTGGCCGCCGAGCGCATGACCGACGCCGAGATCGAAGAGCTGCGCCAGGTGTTGCACACCCACGAGCGCGATGCGGCCTTCCAGGCCGGTGTCGGCTACTACCAGCAGGAAGGCGACTTCGATTTTCATTACCGGATAATTCAAGGCGCCGGTAACCGCACCCTGACCCAAATGTTGTGCGGCGAGCTGTATCAGTTGGTGCGCATGTACCGCATCCAGTTCTCCGCCACCCCCAATCGTCCACGCCAGGCCTTTGCCGAGCATCACCGCATTCTTGACGCGATTGCCGATCGCGACGGTGAACTGGCCGAGTTGTTGATGCGCCGGCATATCGGTGCCTCCAAACGCAACATTGCCCGTCACTTCCCGGACGGCGCTCCCCAATCACGAGGTGAGTCATGAGTTCCAATAACAACACCACTCCAGGCCAGCGTTTCCGTGACGCGGTTGCCAGCGAGCACCCGTTGCAGGTAGTCGGCGCGATCAACGCCAACCATGCGCTGCTGGCCAAGCGCGCCGGCTTCAAGGCGATCTACCTGTCGGGTGGCGGGGTGGCTGCCGGCTCCCTCGGTGTGCCGGACCTGGGCATCACCGGCCTGGATGACGTGCTGACGGACGTGCGCCGCATCACCGACGTGTGCGACCTGCCGCTGCTGGTGGACGTGGACACCGGTTTCGGCTCCTCCGCGTTCAACGTGGCGCGCACCGTCAAGTCGATGATCAAGTTCGGCGCGGCGGCGATCCATATCGAAGATCAGGTGGGCGCCAAGCGTTGCGGCCATCGCCCGAACAAAGAAATCGTGTCCCAGCAGGAAATGGTCGACCGCATCAAGGCTGCGGTGGATGCGCGTACCGATGACAGCTTCGTGATCATGGCCCGCACCGATGCACTGGCCGTGGAAGGTTTGGAATCCGCCCTGGAACGTGCGGCCGCCTGCATCGAGGCCGGTGCCGACATGGTGTTCCCGGAAGCCATCACTGAGCTTGAGATGTACAAGCTGTTCGCCTCTCGCGTGAAAGCGCCGATCCTGGCCAACATCACCGAATTCGGTGCGACACCTCTCTATACCGTCGATCAACTGAAATCTGCGGATGTTTCCATCGTCCTGTACCCGCTCTCGGCCTTCCGCGCCATGAACAAGGCGGCCGAGAACGTCTACACCGCGATCCGTCGCGACGGCACCCAGCAGAACGTGATCGACACCATGCAAACCCGCATGGAGCTTTATGATCGCATCGACTACCACACCTTCGAGCAGAAGCTCGACGCGCTGTTCGCCGCCAAGAAGTAACGCGAGCGCCTCACTAATAACTACAAGATTGGAGATAACCATGGCCGAAGCAAAAGTACTCAGTGGAGCTGGCCTGCGTGGCCAGGTTGCCGGGCAAACCGCACTGTCCACCGTGGGCCAGGCCGGTGCCGGCTTGACCTATCGCGGCTACGACGTGCGCGAACTCGCCGCCGATGCCCAGTTTGAAGAAGTCGCCTACCTGCTGCTCTACGGCGAACTGCCGACCAAAGCCGAACTGGCCGCCTACACCGCCAAGCTCGGCAAACTGCGCGACCTGCCCCAGGCGCTGAAAGAAGTGCTGGAACGCATCCCCGCCGACGCGCACCCGATGGACGTGATGCGCACCGGTTGCTCGTTCCTGGGCAACATCGAGCCGGAGAGAGACTTCAGCGTGCAGCGCGACGTGACCGACCGCCTGCTGGCCGCGTTCCCGGCGATCATGTGCTACTGGTACCGCTTCAGCCACGACGGCCAGCGCATCAACTGCGTGACCGACGAGCCGAGCATCGGCGGGCACTTCCTGCACCTGCTGCACGACAAGAAGCCCAGCGACTTGCACGTCAAGGTGATGAACGTGTCGCTGATTCTCTACGCCGAGCACGAATTCAACGCCTCGACCTTCACCGCCCGCGTGTGTGCGTCGACCCTGTCGGACCTGTATTCCTGCGTGACTGCCGCCATCGGCTCCCTGCGTGGCCCGCTGCACGGCGGCGCCAATGAAGCGGCGATGGAGATGATCGAGCGTTTCTCTTCCGCCCAGGAAGCGGTGGAAGGCACCCTCGGCATGCTGGCGCGCAAGGACAAGATCATGGGCTTTGGCCACGCGATCTATAAAGACAGCGACCCGCGTAATGAAGTGATCAAGGCCTGGTCGAAAAAACTCGCCGACGAAGTGGGCGACACCGTGCTGTTCCCGGTTTCCGAAGCCATCGACAAGACCATGTGGGAGCAGAAGAAACTGTTCCCCAACGCCGACTTCTACCATGCCTCGGCGTACCACTTCATGGGCATCCCGACGAAGCTGTTCACCCCGATTTTCGTCTGCTCGCGGCTGACAGGATGGGCAGCTCATGTGTTCGAGCAGCGAGCCAACAACCGCATCATCCGTCCGAGCGCCGAGTACATCGGCGTTGAGCAGCGCAAGTTCGTGCCAATCGAACGTCGCTGAGTGGAGAAACCGCTGATCTTGGGGTGAAACCGGATCAAAAATGTGGGAGCGGGCTTGCTCGCGAAGGCGGTGTGACAGTCGCCATGTGTGTTGCATGACACACCGCTTTCGCGAGCAAGCCCGCTCCCACATTTTGATCGCATTCCACCTTGGATCAGCAACGGTTCTTCCTTTTGCAACTACCGTGACCGAGTCCTGACGATGAACACTGAACACCGCAAAGCGCTCCCCGGCAGCCGCCTCGATTTCTTTGACGCCCGCGCGGCAGTCGATGCAATCACCCCCGGCGCCTACGCCACACTGCCGTACACCTCCCGCGTGCTCGCGGAAAACCTGGTGCGTCGCTGTGACCCGGCGACCCTCAACGCGTCCCTGAGCCAACTGATCGAGCGCAAACGCGACCTCGACTTCCCGTGGTTCCCGGCCCGCGTGGTGTGCCACGACATCCTGGGCCAGACCGCCCTGGTGGACCTTGCCGGCCTGCGCGACGCCATCGCCCTGCAAGGCGGTGACCCGGCCCAGGTCAACCCGGTGGTGCCGACCCAACTGATCGTCGACCACTCCCTGGCCGTCGAAGCCGGTGGTTCTGACCCGCAGGCGTTCGAGAAAAACCGCGCCATCGAAGACCGTCGCAACGAAGACCGTTTCCACTTTATCGAGTGGACCAAAAAGGCCTTCAAGAACGTCGACGTGATCCCGCCGGGCAACGGCATCATGCACCAGATCAACCTGGAGAAAATGTCTCCGGTGATCCAGGTGCGTGACGGCGTGGCCTTCCCGGATACTTGCGTCGGCACCGACAGCCACACGCCTCACGTTGATGCCTTGGGCGTGATCGCCATCGGCGTTGGCGGCCTCGAAGCGGAGAGCGTGATGCTCGGCCGCGCCTCGTGGATGCGCCTGCCGGAAAGTGTCGGCGTGGAGCTGACGGGCAAGCTGCAACCGGGCATCACCGCCACCGACATGGTGCTGGCGCTGACCGAGTTCCTGCGCAAGCAGAAGGTCGTCGGTGCGTGGCTGGAGTTCTTCGGTGAAGGTGCTTCGGCGCTGACCCTGGGCGACCGCGCCACCATTTCCAACATGGCCCCGGAATACGGCGCCACGGCGGCGATGTTCTACATCGACCAACAGACCATCGCCTACCTCAAGCTCACCGGCCGTGAAGACGAACAAGTCACCCTGGTGGAGCAGTACGCTCGCCACACCGGCCTGTGGGCGGACGACCTCAAGGGCGCGCAATACGAGCGTGGCCTGAGCTTCGATTTGTCCTCGGTGGTGCGCAACATGGCCGGCCCGAGCAACCCCCACGCCCGCGTCGCCACCAGCGACCTGGCGGCCAAGGGCATCTCCGGCCAGTGGGATGACGTGCCGGGGCAAATGCCCGACGGCGCGGTGATCATCGCGGCCATCACCAGTTGCACCAACACCAGCAACCCGCGCAACGTGATTGCCGCCGGCCTGCTGGCACGCAATGCCAACAAGCTCGGCCTGGCCCGCAAGCCGTGGGTCAAGTCGTCCCTGGCACCGGGTTCGAAAACCGTCGCGATGTACCTCGACGAAGCCGGGCTGACCACCGAACTGGAGCAACTCGGTTTTGGTGTCGTGGCGTTCGCCTGCACCACCTGCAACGGCATGTCCGGCGCACTCGACCCGGTGATCCAGCAAGAGATCATCGACCGCGACCTGTACGCCACCGCCGTGCTTTCGGGTAACCGCAACTTCGACGGCCGTATCCACCCGTACGCCAAGCAAGCGTTCCTCGCGTCGCCGCCGCTGGTGGTGGCCTATGCGATTGCCGGCACCATCCGTTTCGACATCGAAAAAGACGTGCTGGGCCTGGACGCCAACGGCAAGGAAATCCGCCTCAAGGACATCTGGCCAAGCGACGAAGAAATCGACGCGGTGGTCAAGGCGTCGGTCAAGCCGGAGCAGTTTCGCCAGGTGTACATCCCGATGTTCGCGATCCACGAAGACACCGGCCCGAAGGTCACGCCGCTGTACGACTGGCGCCCGCAGAGCACCTACATCCGTCGCCCGCCGTACTGGGAAGGTGCCCTGGCCGGTGCACGTCCGCTCAAGGGCATGCGCCCGCTGGCGGTGCTGCCGGACAACATCACCACCGATCACCTGTCGCCGTCCAACGCGATCATGCCGGGCAGCGCCGCCGGTGAATACCTGGCGAAAATGGGCCTGCCGGAAGTCGACTTCAACTCTTACGCGACCCATCGTGGCGACCACTTGACCGCGCAGCGCGCCACCTTCGCCAACCCGAAACTGTTCAATGAAATGGTGGTTGAAGACGGTAAGGTCAAGCAGGGTTCGCTGGCGCGCCTGGAGCCGGAAGGCAAGGTCACGCGCATGTGGGAAGCGATCGAAACCTACATGGGGCGCAAGCAGCCGCTGATCATCATTGCCGGCGCCGACTACGGCCAGGGTTCGTCCCGGGACTGGGCGGCCAAGGGCGTACGCCTGGCCGGTGTTGAGGCGATTGCCGCCGAAGGTTTCGAGCGCATCCACCGCACCAACCTGGTGGGCATGGGCGTGCTGCCGCTGGAGTTCCTGCCGGGCACCGACCGCAAGACCCTGAAGATCGACGGCACGGAAACCTACGACGTGATCGGCGAACGCACCCCGCGTGCGCAACTGACGTTGCTGATCAACCGCAAGAACGGCGAGCGTGTCGAGGTGCCGGTGACCTGCCGGCTGGACACGGCTGAAGAAGTGTCGATCTACGAGGCGGGCGGCGTGTTGCAACGTTTTGCCCAGGACTTCCTGGAATCGGCTGTAACTGCCTGATAACTGCGGCCGGGGTCAACGCCCCGGCCCATGAGGACCACCATGGCACACGTACCGCAGATCAAGATTCCCGCCACCTACATGCGTGGCGGCACCAGTAAAGGCGTGTTTTTCAGCCTCAAGGATTTGCCCGAGTCGGCCCAGGTGCCGGGCGCGGCGCGGGATGCGTTGTTGTTGCGGGTGATCGGCAGCCCCGACCCGTATGACAAGCAAATCGACGGCATGGGCGGCGCGACTTCCAGCACCAGCAAAACCGTGATCCTGGCCAAAAGTACCCGCGCCGATCACGACGTGGATTACCTGTTCGGCCAGGTGTCCATCGACAAACCGTTCGTGGACTGGAGCGGCAACTGCGGCAACCTGTCGGCGGCGGTGGGTTCGTTCGCCATCAGCGCCGGCCTGGTAGATGCCGCGCGCATTCCGCACAACGGCGTGGCCGTGGTGCGGGTGTGGCAGGCGAATATCGCCAAGACCATCATCGCTCACGTACCGATCACCGACGGTGCGGTGCAGGAAACCGGCGACTTCGAACTCGACGGCGTGACCTTCCCGGCCGCCGAGGTGCAGCTGGAATTCATGGACCCAGCGGCGGAAGAAGAGGGCGGCGGTGGCTCGATGTTCCCTACCGGCAACCTGGTGGATGACCTGGACGTGCCGGGTGTCGGCACATTCAAGGCGACCCTGATCAACGCCGGGATTCCCACCATCTTCATCAACGCCCAGGACCTGGGTTACACCGGCACCGAGCTGCAGAGCGCGATCAATGGCGACCCCAAGTCCCTGGCGATGTTTGAAACCATCCGCGCCCATGGTGCGCTGCGCATGGGCTTGATCAAACACCTGGACGAAGCGGCCCAGCGTCAGCACACGCCGAAGGTGGCGTTTGTGGCGCGGCCTGCGGACTACGTGGCGTCCAGCGGCAAGGCGATCAGGGCGGGTGATGTCGACCTGCTGGTGCGGGCGCTGTCCATGGGCAAGTTGCACCACGCGATGATGGGCACGGCGGCGGTGGCGATTGGCACGGCGGCGGCGATTTCCGGCACGCTGGTGAATTTGGCGGCGGGCGGCGTGGAGCGTAATGCAGTGCGGTTCGGGCATCCCTCCGGGACGTTGCGCGTAGGCGCCGAGGCCAGCCAGGTCGACGGTGAATGGGTCGTGAAAAAAGCCATCATGAGCCGCAGTGCGCGAGTGTTGATGGAAGGGTTCGTACGCGTCCCCGGCGACGCTTTCTAACCGATCGTTCCCACGCTCTGCGTGGGAATGCATCCCGTGACGCTCTGCGTCACCCTTGCGCCGTACGGGACGCGAAGCGTCCAAGGCGGCATTCCCACGCAGAGCGTGGGAACGAACACCCTGACCCTGAGGATGGACCACACCTAACCCACTTTGGAGTACTGCCATGAGCGCCAACGTCGACCAGAACAACCGCCCCGACTACGACCAGGTCCTGCAGGACATCGCCGACTACGTACTGAATTTCAGGATCGAATCCCGCGATGCCCTCGACACCGCCCGCAACTGCCTGATGGACACCCTCGGTTGCGGCCTGCTGGCCCTGCGTTTCCCGGAGTGCACCAAGCACCTGGGGCCGATCGTCGAAGGCACGGTGGTGCCGTTCGGCGCACGGGTGCCGGGCACCTCGTTCCGCCTGGACCCGGTCAAGGCCGCATGGGACATCGGCTGCATCGTGCGCTGGCTCGACTACAACGACACCTGGCTTGCCGCCGAATGGGGTCACCCTTCCGATAACCTCGGTGGCATCCTCGCGGTCGCCGACCATCTCTCGCAAAAACGCGTGGCCAACGGCGACGCACCGCTGACCGTGCGGGCCGTGCTTGAGGCGATGATCATGGCCCACGAAATCCAGGGTGTGATTGCCCTGGAAAACTCCTTTAACCGCGTCGGCCTTGACCACGTGCTGCTGGTGAAAGTCGCCTCCACCGCCGTCACCGCCAAGCTGATGGGCGCCAACCGTGAGCAACTGCTGTCGGCCCTGTCCCAGGCGTTTGTCGATGGCCAGGCATTGCGTACTTATCGTCATGCGCCGAACGCCGGTTCGCGCAAGTCGTGGGCGGCGGGGGATGCGTCGAGTCGCGGGGTGCGCCTGGCGGATATCGCCATGCGCGGCGAGATGGGCATTCCCGGTGTGTTGAGCGCGCCGCAGTGGGGCTTTTACGACGTGCTGTTCAGCCACACCAACAAGGACCTGGCGCTCAAGCCCGAAGACAAGCGCGCCTTCAGCCTGTCGCAGCCCTATGGCACTTATGTGATGGAGAACGTGCTGTTCAAGATCAGCTTCCCCGCCGAGTTCCACGCACAAACCGCCTGCGAGGCAGCAGTCACCCTGCACCCACAGGTGAAGCACCGTCTGCATGAGATCGACCGGATTGTCATCACCACCCACGAGTCGGCGATCCGGATCATCTCCAAGGTCGGGCAGTTGGCCAACGCGGCGGACCGCGACCATTGCCTGCAGTACATGACCGCCGTACCGCTGGCGTTTGGCAATCTGGTGGCCGAGCAATACGAAGATGAATTCCACGCGGCCCATCCGATCATCGATGAGCTGCGCGAAAAGATGGTCATCGTCGAGGAGCCGCGCTACAGCCGCGAATACCTGGAGGCCGACAAGCGCTCCATCGCCAATGCGGTGCAGGTGTTCTTCAAGGATGGTTCCAGCACCGAACAGGTGGCAGTGGAATACCCGATTGGCCACCGTCGCCGTCGGGTGGATGGCATTCCGTTGCTGGAAGACAAGTTCAAGGCCAACCTGGCGACCCGGTTTACCGCGCAGCGCAGTGCCGAGATTTTTGCGCTGTGCAAGGATCAGGCACGGCTTGAGGCCACTGCGGTAAACCGGTTTGTGGACCTGTTCGTCATCTGAAGAACACCACTGGTCAAATGTGGGAGCGGGCTTGCTCGCGAATGCGGTGGATCAGCCATATATGCATTGGCTGACACTCCGCATTCGCGAGCAAGCCCGCTCCCACATTAAACCTACATGCTGCCTTCCACATCATCCAGGCTGAACGTCTCGGTATGGTCGTCATAGGAGAAGATCTCCGCATACCGCCCCCAGGCCACCACGCTTTCCAGGGTTTTCTCCACAAAGGCTTCCGTCATCGAGTCTTCCAGCTCCTGCTCGAAGCGCACCCGTGGCGCCCGGTGGCCGCTGCGCTCAAGCAACACCTGATGAATGCGCGCGGCCAATGGCACGTGGCGGATCAAGTGTTCGGCGAACAGGGTTTTACGCTCCTGGGTGCCGTAGTCGGCGAACAGTTTGCCGGCATCGGTCAGGGTGATATCGGCACCCTTCAGTTCGGCGAAGCCCAAATGCTCAAGCATCTCCGCCACCGGGAACAGATCGTCGACTTCCAGCAAACGCCGTTCAGCCACGGTCGGCAGGCCGGCGTGGCCATTGTAGGGCTCGGCGGCCAAGGTTTCGATCAGGCCAGCCATCAGGTTGGTGGAGACTTCCGGCAACAGGCTGCCCATTTTCAGCTCAGGCAAACCTCTGCTCGCGTCGGCGCTGCGGCGGTCGGTCATCAGGGCGTAGATGTCGTCGACCATTTGCCGGAAGGTCGGGTCCAGGCGGTTGCGCGGGTGGGCAAACGGCACCTTGATCTCGGCCACCACCCGGCCAGGGTTGGACGACAGCACCAGGATGCGGTCGCACATCAGCACCGCTTCTTCGATGTTGTGGGTCACGATCAGGATCGACTTGATCGGCAGTTGCTTGCCGCTCCAAAGATCCAGCAGGTCGGTGCGCAGGGTTTCGGCGGTGAGTACGTCCAGCGCCGAGAACGGTTCGTCCATCAGCAGCAGGGTCGGGTTCACCACCAGCCCGCGGGCGAAACCCACGCGTTGGCGCATGCCGCCGGACAGTTCGCGCGGGTAGGCGTTTTCAAAACCGTCCAAGCCGATCAGGTCGATGGCCGCCAGGGCGCGCCTGCGGGATTCCTTGCGCTCGACCTGCAAGGCTTGCAGGCCGGCCTCGACGTTTTCCAGCACGGTCAGCCACGGGAACAGCGCGAAGGTCTGGAACACCATGGCCACGCCTTCGGCCGGGCCGTTGAGCGGCGCGCCGTTGTAGCGCACTTCGCCCGACGACGGCTGAATCAGCCCGGCGATGATGCGCAGCAAGGTCGACTTGCCCGAGCCGGACCGGCCGAGCATGCCGACAATCTCGCCTTCGTGCAGGCTCAAGTTCACGCCGCTGAGGACTTGCAGCTCGTCTTTACCTTTGCCGAACACCCGGTTCACGTTTTTCAACGAGTAGATTTCCGGAGTGTCGGCGGCATGCTCGGTATAGGTAGTCATCACAGCGAGTCCCATCAATTCAGACGAAGTTTGTTTTCAGCCATTGCGTACATCGGCCGCCACACAGCGCGGTTGAACGCCACCACGAAGATCGACATCACCACCACGCCCAGGGCGATCTTCGGGAAGTCGCCGGCCGCGGTGGTCTGGGCGATGTAGGCGCCCAGCCCGTGGGCGACCACGTTGTCGTGGCCCCAGGACACGTACTCGGACACGATACTGGCGTTCCAGGCACCCCCCGAGGCGGTAATCGCGCCGGTGACGTAGTACGGGAAAATCCCCGGCAGCATCACCTTGCGCCACCACAACCAGCCGCGAATGCGGAAGTTGGCGGCGGCTTCCTTGAAGTCATTCGGGAACGCGCTGGCTCCGGCGATCACGTTGAACAGGATGTACCACTGGGTGCCCAGCACAATCAGCGGGCTCAGCCAGATATCCGGGTTGAGGTTGTAGTGCAGGATCACGATGACGAACACCGGGAACAGCAGGTTCGCCGGGAAGGCCGCAAGGAACTGCGCCAGCGGCTGGATTTTTTCCGCAAGCGCAGGGCGCAAGCCGATCATCACGCCCAGCGGCACCCAGATCAGCGAGGCGATCAGGATCAGGCCAGCCACACGCAGCAGCGTGATGAAGCCCAGCACAAATACGTGGCCGACTTCGGCCAGGGTCACTTCGGTGCCGACGTACTGCACGATGTGGTACAGCGCATAAGCGGCCAGCAGCGCGATGAGTGCGCCCCATACCCAGTCGATCACTTTTGACGCTTTCGGGGTTTCTGCCGGCAGCGCCTTGAGTGCACCGCCCGCCAGGCTGAAGCGCTTGTTGCCAATGCGGCTGATGGCGCGGGTGACAGGCCGCAGGATGCGCTGGACGATGCGCGTGCGCTGGATCAGGTTCAGCAGCCAGGATTGCGGCGCGGCACCCTGGGAGGCGGTGGTTTCCATGCGGAACTTGTCGGCCCAGGCCACCAGTGGGCGGAACAGGAACTGGTCGTACATCAGGATGACCACAATCATCGCCAGGATCACGTAGCCCACGGCGTGCAGGTCTTTCTGGGCAATCGCCAGGGCCAGGTATGAGCCCACGCCCGGCAAGGTGATGGTCTTGTCGCCGACGGTAATGGCCTCGGAGGCGACCACGAAAAACCAGCCGCCGGACATGCTCATCATCATGTTCCACACCAGCCCGGGCATGGCGAAGGGCACGTCGAGCTTCCAGAACCGCTGCCAACCGGAAAGTCGCAGGTTGGTCGACACTTCCACCAGGTCATGGGGCAGCATGCGCAGCGACTGGTAGAAGCTGAACGTCATGTTCCAGGCCTGGCTGGTGAAAATCGCAAAGATGGCCGCGAACTCCGCGCCGAGCACACGCCCGGGGAACAGCAGCAGGAAGAACGTCACTGTGAACGAGATGTAACCCAGCACTGGTACTGATTGCAGGATGTCGAGCACGGGCACCAGCAGTTTCTCGGCGCGCCGGCTTTTGGCGGCCAGGGTGCCATACAACAGGGTGAACACCAGCGCTGCAACCATCGCCGCCAGCATGCGCATCGTGGTGCGCATCGCGTATTCCGGCAGGTTGGCCGGGTCCAGCGAGATCACTTCACTCTGCAGGGTGGCGATGGGCGCCCAGGTTTCCCGTGCAGTGATGGAGAAAAACAGTAAAAAGCCGATCACCAGGGGCAGGGCGACCAAATCCCAGCGGTTGGGGAGCAAGCGCAATGTGGATGCAGGGATGTAGTGACGGAACACTCTTTTCATAGGCAGTCATTCCTGCAGCGTTCAGGTTCAGGGGCGTGATGGGAGTGAGCTTAGCTGCTGCACGAATGACCCACCGAGAAGGGCGGGCGCTGTTTTCGCGAGTCAGGGGCAACGAGGCGTTGCTGGCGGGATTGTACGTTTCTGAATGTTACAAGCGCATAAATTTGCTGTCAGTTTCCTGTACGAACGGCGACTAGGGCGTCGGCGCCCCGGTCGTCGCTCGGCGGTTATTCAAACCGCAGGATCACCCTGCGATTGTGTTTGCTCTTCTTCTCGATTTTTTCGCAGAACACCCGGCCGATTTCCTCGGTATTGGTCACATGGGTGCCGCCGCAGGGCTGGATATCGATCCCGGCGATTTCAATCACCCGTACTGCCCCCTGGATGACCGGTGGCGCCACCGCCTGGGTGCGAGTGATCTGCAGCAGGGTTGAATACTCCGAGGCGGGCATGGACAGGGTTTTCACCCCATGAGCCTGTTCGATCAAGGCATTGAGGTCACGGGTGATGGTCTCTTTGTCGAGGGTCATTTCCGGCAGGTCGAAATCCAGGCGGCCCTTGTCGGCGCCGATGCTGCAACCGGTCACCGGAGCGTCGATGATCGAGCACAGGAGGTGCAGGCAGGTGTGCATTTTCATGTGCTGGTAGCGACGTTCCCAGTCCAGGCTGGCGTCTACCTGCATCCCGGCGGCCAGTTGCTCGGGGCAGTGTTCTACCTGGTGCCAGATGATCGAGCGCAGCACCGGGTCACGCACGGTGCCGGTGATGTCGACGCGGCTGCCGTCGGGCAGGATGAAATGGCCGGTGTCCCCCGGTTGGCCGCCGCCGGTGGGGTAGAACAGCGTGTGCTCCAGGGCGATTCCCTGTTCGCTGACGGCAATCACCCGCGCACTGAAGGCATTCTGGTAAGGCGCGCTGTCGAACAGCGCGAGGGTTTCCATGGTGTGCACGGACATGTTCAACCTCCGACGATCAGTGGGCTGGCTTGCAGCAGGCGACGAACCATCGCGCTCAAGCCAGGAGGAGATAGCAGGGTGATTTCAAATTCGGGCCCGGTCACTTTCAGGTTCAGCGGCAGGCGCGGCGGGTAGGCGTTGGTTTCGATGTGCCGCAGGCGGAATTGCAGGTGATGACGTTCCTTGACTGTCGGCTCCAGCAGCAGGCCGGGCAGGGGATGAAAGTCAGCGTCCAATACCGTCACCTTGTGGCTGGCGTTGACTTCGCCCACCACGTGCAGGCGTTCGTCGAGGGCAAACGCGCCGAGGTAATTGCTGTGGTCCGACTCATCGTTTTTCTGCAACTGGATCTGGTTGACCACCTTGACCTTGGTGCCGGCCGGCACGTCCTGGGTGATCACGCAGGACGGGCTGATGAACACGTTGTCACCGATCAGCACGTAACCGAGCACCCGCGCGCCGGAGCCGACTTCCACGTTGTTGCCCAGCCGCGGGTGGCGCTTGCCGTCCGGGTTGTTGGCGATGCCCCGGGCGCCGAGGGTCACGCCGCAGAGGATGTAGCAGTCGTTGCCGATCTCGCAGGTTTCACCGATGACCGTGCCGTAACCGTGGTCCAGCACAAAGCGCCGGCCGATCCGCGCCGCGGGGTGAATTTCGGCGCCGGACAGGATCTTGCCCTGGTTGCTCAGCTTCAGGGCGATGGCGGAAAACACGCCGTTGTTCTTGTCCGGGAAATTCCACACCAGGTGGGCCAGGCGGTAATACAGCACGGCCTTGAACGAGGCGTAGGACTCCAGGATCAGCTCTCCGCGCCCACGGGACGCCGGGTCGCGCCAGGCATAGGCGATCAGGTCTTCGGCCACCGCCTGGGCCGCCGCCTGGATCAGCGGCGCGAGATGCGCCTCCAGCTGCTTCAACTGCGCAGGCGTGAGCGTGGTGATGAGGTGGGTGAGCAACTCATCGTGCAGTTGTTGCATGTCGATAAAGCCCCCCATGGAGGCACCCCCGCAATAGTTGTTATTCAAAACAGGGCAGATAGCTGTCGGCACTGTCGTAGACCATGGTCAGCACGACGGTGTCGGTGGGCAGCTCCGGCGCCAGCTTGGCGATGGCTACCATGTTGGCGGCCGACGACAGCCCGAGGCTGATGGCGTCGGTGCGCATGAT
The DNA here is from genome assembly GCF_013386835.1 of Pseudomonas sp. IPO3774. NCBI lineage: Bacteria > Pseudomonadati > Pseudomonadota > Gammaproteobacteria > Pseudomonadales > Pseudomonadaceae > Pseudomonas > Pseudomonas sp. IPO3774. The sequence continues at coordinate 24,141 of NZ_JACAQY010000009.1, read as the reverse complement.
GCGTTTGATCATGTCGAGGCATTCCTGGCGCGACACCTTGAGCATCCCGTCAATGATCGCGACGTTGAGAATGCTCGGGATCAAGCCGATCGACAGGCCCTGGATATGGTGCGGCGCATGGCGGTCGCTGAGCAGGTCGCACTCTTCCGGCTCCACCCCCATCACGCGGATCGCCGGCCAGGTGCTCTTGAGGGTTTCGCCGATGCCGGTGATATGGCCCCCGGTGCCGATGCCGCTGACGAAGTAGTCCACACGCAGCTCGCCGAAGGCGCGGATGATTTCCCGGGCGGTGGTGTCACGGTGGGTCTGCGGGTTGGCGCCGTTGCGCTGCTGGTTGAGCATCACGTAGCTGGGGTTTTCCAGCTGCAGCTCCATGCACTTTTCGCCGTGGGAATTGTTGCCCAGGCGGCTGTCCGACAGCACCACCCTGGCGCCGTACAGGCGCAGCAGTTTCTGCTTCTCGGGGCTGTAGTTGTCGGGGATCACCAGCACCACTTTATAGCCCAGCACGTTACCGGCCATCACCAGGCCGATGCCGGTGTTGCCGCCGCTGGGCTCAATGATGGTTTGCCCTGAGCCACGAATCAGAATGCCCCGGCGCTCGGCGTCGAGGATCATGCCCAGGGCGATGCGTGCCTTGTGGCTTCCGCCGGGGTTGAGGGATTCCAGCTTGGCGTAGACCTCGATGCCGAGGTCTTCGGAAAACTGTTCCAGGCGCACGATGGGCGTTTGGCCAATGGCGTCGAGTATCGAGTTATGCAACATCAAGTAAGAGCCCATGGCCGCTGATCAGTACAAAGGCATGTCGGGTTCGACGTCGCGAACCCAGTGTTTCATGCCACCTTGCAGTACTTTGGTGTTGGCGAATCCGGCGGCCAGCAAGGTGCTGGCGGCTTGCTCCGCGCGGGTCCCGGCGTAGCAGATGAGGTAGTGCGTGTTGTCGCGGCTGAGGTTGGCGAGTTGCCCGTCGAGCTCGGCCAGCGGGATGTGCACCACCCCCGGCAACTTGCACACTTCCAGCTCGCTGGCGTCCCGCACATCCAGCAGTACGTCGGCCTTGCTGTGTTGCTCGAGCAGTTGCTTGAGCACCCGCGGCTTGATGTAGCGTTCTTCGGCCAGGGAAGGTTGGCTTGGCAGGGCGTCGGCGCAGACGGCGGGGGCGATGGTTTGGCTGTGGCGCAGTTCCGAGCAGCAAGGGCAGTCGGCGCGGCGCTTGAAGCGGATCTCGCTGAACTTCATCGCCAGCGCATCAAAGCGCATCAGCCGGCCCGAGAGTGGTTCGCCAATGCCGATCAGCAGCTTGATCGCCTCGGTGGCCTGGATCATCCCGACCACCCCGGGTAATACGCCGATGACCCCGCCGGCGCTGCAGTTGGGCGCCAGTTCCGCCGGTGGTGCCTGGGGAAACAGGCAGCGATAGCACGGCCCGCCTTTATAGTTGAGCACGCTGATCTGCCCGTCGAAGCGGTAGATGGCGCCGTACACCAACGGCTTGCCCAACTGCACGCAAGCGTCGTTGACCAGGTAGCGGGTTTCGAAATTGTCGGTGCCGTCGATCACCAGGTCATAGGCGCCCACCAGTTCCAGGGCGTTGTCGGTGTTGAAGGCGGTGTCGTAGGTGTTGATCTGGATGTGGCTGTTCAGGTCCTGCAAGCGCTGCTTGGCGGACTCGACCTTGGGCAGGCCCAAGGTGCTGTTGCCGTGGACGATCTGGCGTTGCAGGTTGCTGCTTTCCACCACGTCGAAATCCACCAGCCCCAGGGTGCCGATGCCGGCCGCCGCCAGGTACAGGCTGATGGGCGAACCGAGGCCGCCGGTGCCGATGATCAGCACGCGGGCTTTCTTCAGGTTCAACTGGCCTTCGCGGCCGACGCCGGGTAGGGTGATGTGGCGCACGTAGCGCTGCACTTCTTCATTGCTCAGTTGGTCGACGTCCATGCCGCCGGAAGTGGCCAGCAACACTTCGATTTTGGCTTTTTCGGGCAACCGGTCGTTGGCGTCGATCAGTTCCTCTTCGGCGGTGAACAGGAAGTGTTCCTTGAGCTGGTTGTTCTCGTAGAGCAGGTGCGCCCGCAATTGCGGGTGCTCGATGCAGAGGTTTTCAATGACTTCGCGCAATGTCGATCCGGCACCCTCGAGGGTCGATGCTGGCAGCTTGGCCACGCGGACCAGGATGTCGGGGAAAGAGACAGCGTTCATGCACAACTCCGTTTGCAGGTCGTTGAAGGGTTTTTGGGCGAAGTGTTTGCCATCCCAGGCAAACAGCTTGGAACCTTGGGTCTTGCCCTGGCGAACATCCACCACCAGGTAGCTTACGGGGTAGATCGGCTCGCCCATGAAAAGGGCCTTGTCCTGGTCTTCGTCGCTGAAATACGCGCCGACGTCAGGGTGGGAGTGGTAGATCACCACCACCGGGTTATCACTGCGAAACGCCTTGTTCATCATCAGCGTGTCGGCCACCGAAAAGGTGTAGCCGTTGGCGGCGCTGCGTGAATACATATCCGGGTTCTTGCTGTGCAGCTCGTTCTGGATGTTGCTGCCCAGGTACACGCTGCCATCGGCGAAAACGAAACCGCAGCATTCCTCGGGGTAGCTGCGGTCGGCGTGGGCGTAGATCTGCTCCAGTGCGCTTGGGCTCAGGACCTTCATCTCAGTTTTTCTTCGCCAGGAGCTTTTCGATGGGCAGCTTGGTGATGGCAAAGCCGGCCAGCAGGATCGCCGAATACATCATCAGGTCCCTGGAAATCTGCACGCCCTCGTACCAGGCCCCGATGATCACCGCGAACACCGGGAAGATGATGAACACGAAGGACAAAATGATCGGGCTCAGGCGCTTTAGCAGCATGAAATACACGATAAAACCGCCCACCGAGGCCACCAGCCCGAGGTAGAACAGCGCACTCCAGGACCGCAGGGTGATGTCTTCAAAGGTCGGGGTTTCAAACCACAGCCCGGCGACAAACAGCATCAACCCGGCGATGCCGATGGGCAGGGTGTTGTAGGTGATCACGCTGATGGCACTGCCTTGTTTCTTGGTAATCACGTAGCACAAGGCATGCATGATCGCCGCAGCCAGGATCGCCAGCACGCCGAAGAACTCGGCGTGGTCCAGGTGCAGGCCCTGGCTCTTGATGATCATGTACAGGCTGCCGAACCCGATGGCGATGCCGATCACCTGGGAAAAGTAGATGCGCTCGCGCAGGAACAGCGCGGAGAAAATCAGGATAAACACCGGCATGCAGCTGAACAGCAGCGCGGTGAGGCCGGACGAGACATGCATTTCGCCGTAGTTGAGCAGGTAATACGGAACGCTGAAGTAGGACAGCGTCACAAACACGAAGAACCAGCGGCTTTCCCGGGGAAACAGGATCGGCTCGCGGCGCACCCAGGCGAAACACAGGAACAGCGGAAACGCGATCAGGAACCGCAGCCCGGCGGAGGTCAGCGGTGGCACGCTTTCCACGGCGATCTTGATGCCCAGCCAGGTAGTGCCCCAGCTGAGACACACGATCAGGAACATCACACTGGTAATCAGCCCGGCCAACCACTGCTTGTGAGTTTTTGTTTTTCCAGCATTTTCGAGAACGGCGGACATTGGCATCGTGACATTGCTTCCATGAGACCGAATTGACCTCTATATTGAGTGCCATGATTCGGTGATTGAACCCGTAAAAGCACACTATTAGGGCGAATGATGGCTGTCAAAACAAATATTGACATGGTGTCAATTATGCGAGAAGGACTCTCCAACGGGCAGGGCGTGAAGTACAAGCGCCTGTCCGATGTCATGGAGCGAGGCATCCTTGAAGGCTTGATTGAACCGGGAAGAAAACTGCCGCCTCATCGGGTGCTTTCCGACAATCTGGGGGTCACCATTGGCACCATCAGCCGCGCCTACGGTGAGCTGGAACGCCTGGGGCTGGTAGTGGCGCGGGTCGGCGACGGCACTTTCGTACGCAAGCGTGGGATGGAGCGCCAGCGGGATGAAGGCTTTCGCAACTTCAGCGACGAGCCGCGGCAATACTTTGATATGAGCCGCAACATGCACATCCCCGGGCAGGAGACCACGTTTCTGGCCCAGAGCTTCCAGACGCTGGCGAACAACGCCAAGTTCTTGCAGGACATCAGTGCCTACACCCCGGATGCCGGGCTGCCGCGTTACCGGGCGGCGGGTGCGCAGTGGCTGGTGCAGCGGGATTTCCACCCGATTCCCGAGCAGGTGATTTGCGTGAACGGCGGCCAGCATGGGTTGCTCTGCGCAATGATGGCGCTGTTGCGAGCCGGCGATACGGTGGTGACCGAACAGTTGACCTATCCAGGGCTGATCACCGCCGCGCGCATGCTGGGCATCCGCCTGATCGGCCTGGAAATGGATGAAGAAGGGCTGCTGCCGGGGGCGCTGGATGAAGTCTGCCGCAATCACCGGGTTTCGGCGTTGTACTGCACGCCGACCATCCAGAATCCTACGACAGCGGTGCTGTCGGTCGCGCGTCGTGAGGCATTGGTGAAGGTCTGTCGGGAACACAACCTGCTGATTCTCGAGGATGAGGCCCACGGTGTGCTGGTGGAAGACCGTCCGCCGCCCCTGAGTCATTTTGCCCCGGAGCGTACGATTCTGATCAGCAGCCTGAGCAAGGCGGTATCGGCAGGCTTGCGCGTTGGGTACGTGCATGCACCGCCGGCGCTGGTCAGCCGGATTTCTGCGGCCTTGCGTTCCACCTGCTGGATGGCCACGCCGGTCACCCTGGAACTGGCGACCCAGTGGATCGAAAACGGCACGGCGGAACACCTGTTGCACCAGCAGATCCAGGAAATCAGCCGCCGCAAGGCACTGGTGGAAGGTTTGTTGATCGGGCTGGAGTACCGCACTCACCTGAACAGCCCGCACTTCTGGATCGAAGTCCCGGAGCCATGGCGCGCGTCGGAAATCGAAGCGGAGTTAAAGCAGAACAATTACCTGATTGCGACAGCCGAAGCGTTTGCCGTGGGGCAGACGGCGGTGCCGCAATTCATTCGGGCGAGCATCTGCAATACGTCGGGGGATGATCAGTTGCTGCTGGATGGGTTCGATGCGCTGGCGACGGCGCTGGGGCAGGGCGGGGGGCGGTTTCACCTGTGAACCCAACAGCTTGTTGTGAACATGACCCCTGTGGCGAGGGAGCTTGCTCCCGCTGGGCTGCGAAGCAGCCCCAAAGCCATTCACTAAATACCAGTCGTCTGGTTTGCGACTGCTGCGCAGTCGAGCGGGAGCAAGCTCCCTCGCCACAGAAGCTCCCTCGCCACACAAGCACCTTGGCCAGCGCGCGGAGTTACTTGAACCGCCGCTCCACCCCTTTCTCCACCAGTATCTTCGCCGAAATCTCTTCCACCGAAAAATGCGTGGAATTGATGTGCGCAATATTTTCCCGGCGGAACAGATTTTCCACCTCCCGCACTTCAAATTCGCACTGCGCATAGCTGGAGTAACGGCTATTGGGCTTGCGCTCGTTGCGAATCGCCGTCAGGCGGTCCGGGTCGATGGTCAGCCCGAACAGCTTGTGCTGGTGCGCGCGCAGGGCGCTCGGCAGCGTCAGGTGCTCCATGTCGTCTTCGGTCAGCGGGTAGTTGGCCGCGCGAATCCCGAACTGCATGGCCATATAAAGGCAGGTCGGCGTCTTGCCGCAGCGGGACACGCCCACCAGGATCAAATCAGCCTTGTCGTAGTAGTGGGTGCGGGCGCCGTCGTCGTTGTCGAGGGCGAAGTTCACCGCCTCGATCCGCTCCATATAGTTGGAGTTATGGCCAATGGAGTGAGATTTTCCGACAGAGTATGACGAATGTTCACTTAACTCTTGTTCCAGCGGCGCCAGGAAGGTAGAGAAGATGTCGATCATGAAACCATTGGAGGTGGCGAGGATCTCACGAATGTCCTGATTGACGATGGTGTCGAAAATGATCGGACGAAATCCGTCTTTTTCGGCCGCCAGATTGATTTGTTGTACCATGGCTCGCGCTTTATCCACGCTATCGATATAGGGTCGCGTGAATTTGCTGAAGGTAATGTTTTCGAACTGCGCCAGCAGGCTTTGACCCAGGGTTTCGGCTGTAATGCCGGTGCCGTCGGAGATAAAGAAAGCAGATCGTTTCATTTGAGCCTTGGGCCTTAAGCTGATGACGAATCTTGGATATGATAGGCGCGATTTTGCCGTCCCGCAGTGGGCCGCATTCTCACTTATTTTCCAGGTCCAGGCCACAAACGCCGGTAACCGCTCCTACTGAGCCGCCGGCGTCCTGAGCTTTTCCAACACAGAAAGTGGAGAGATCACCTTGGTAGAGTACGTAGTTTCCCTCGATAAGCTCGGCGTCCATGATGTAGAGCACGTAGGGGGCAAGAACGCATCCCTGGGCGAGATGATCAGTAATCTTGCGGGCGCCGGTGTATCGGTGCCAGGTGGTTTTGCCACCACCGCCCAGGCTTACCGTGATTTCCTCGAGTTGAGCGGCCTCAACGATCAGATCCATGCCGCCCTCGATGCGCTGGACGTCGATGACGTCAACGCCCTGGCCAAGACTGGCGCCCAGATCCGTCAATGGATCATGGAAGCCGAGTTCCCCGAGAAGCTCAACGCCGAGATCCGCACCGCGTTTGCCACGCTGTCGGCCGGTAACCCCGACATGGCTGTCGCCGTGCGCTCCTCGGCCACCGCCGAAGACCTGCCTGACGCCTCCTTTGCCGGCCAGCAGGAAACCTTCCTGAACATCCGCGGCGTGGAAAACGTGATCCGCGCAGCCAAGGAAGTGTTTGCCTCCCTCTTTAACGACCGTGCTATTTCCTACCGCGTGCACCAGGGTTTCGACCACAAGCTGGTGGCCCTGTCTGCCGGTGTGCAGCGCATGGTGCGTTCGGAAACCGGCACCGCCGGCGTGATGTTCACCCTGGACACTGAATCGGGCTTCCGCGACGTGGTGTTCATCACCGGCGCCTACGGCCTCGGCGAAACCGTCGTACAAGGCGCGGTGAACCCGGACGAATTCTACGTCCACAAACACACCCTTGAAGCCGGCCGCCCGGCCATCCTGCGCCGCAACCTGGGCAGCAAGGCGATCAAGATGATCTACGGCGACGAGGCCAAGGCCGGTCGCTCGGTGAAAACCGTTGATGTCGACAAGGCCGAACGCGCGCGTTTCTGCCTGACCGACGCCGAAGTCAGCGAATTGGCCAAGCAGGCGATGATCATCGAGAAGCACTACAAGTGCCCGATGGACATCGAATGGGCCAAGGACGGTGACGACGGCAAGCTGTACATCGTCCAGGCCCGCCCTGAGACCGTGAAGAGCCGCACCTCGGCCAACGTCATGGAACGCTACCTGTTGAAAGAAACCGGCACCGTGCTGGTGGAAGGCCGTGCCATCGGCCAGCGCATCGGCGCCGGCAAGGTGCGGATCATCAAGGACGTGTCCGAGATGGACAAGGTCCAGCCAGGCGACGTGCTGGTCTCCGACATGACCGACCCGGACTGGGAACCGGTGATGAAGCGCGCCAGCGCCATCGTCACCAACCGTGGCGGGCGTACCTGCCACGCGGCGATCATCGCCCGCGAGCTGGGGATTCCGGCAGTGGTCGGTTGCGGTAACGCCACCCAACTGTTGAAAGACGGCCAGGGCGTAACCGTGTCCTGCGCTGAAGGCGACACCGGCTTCATCTTCGAAGGTGAGCTGGGCTTCGATATCAAGCAAAACTCCATCGACGCCATGCCCGACCTGCCGTTCAAGATCATGATGAACGTCGGCAACCCGGACCGCGCCTTCGATTTCGCGCAATTGCCGAACGCCGGTGTGGGCCTGGCCCGCCTGGAGTTCATCATCAACCGCATGATCGGTGTGCACCCCAAGGCCCTGCTGAACTACGACGGCCTGCCGCCGGACATCAAGGAAAGCGTCGACAAGCGCATCGCCGGCTACAACGACCCGGTGGGCTTCTACGTCGAGAAGCTGGTGGAAGGCATCAGCACCCTGGCAGCGGCGTTCTACCCGAAAAAGGTCATCGTGCGCCTGTCGGACTTCAAGTCCAACGAGTACGCCAACCTGATCGGCGGCAAGCTTTACGAGCCGGAAGAAGAAAACCCGATGCTGGGCTTCCGTGGCGCCTCGCGCTACATCAGCGAAGCCTTCCGCGACTGCTTCGAGCTGGAATGCCGTGCCCTCAAGCGCGTGCGCAACGAGATGGGCCTGACCAACGTCGAAATCATGGTGCCGTTCGTGCGCACCCTGGGTGAAGCGAGCCAGGTGGTGGACCTGCTGGCTGAAAACGGCCTGTCCCGTGGCGAGAACGGCCTGCGCGTCATCATGATGTGCGAGCTGCCATCCAATGCCATCCTGGCTGAAGAATTCCTGGAGTTCTTCGACGGCTTCTCCATCGGTTCCAACGACCTGACCCAGCTGACCCTGGGCCTGGACCGCGACTCCGGGATCATCGCCCACCTGTTCGACGAGCGTAACCCTGCGGTCAAGAAGCTGCTGGCCAACGCCATCCAGGCGTGCAACAAGGCCGGCAAGTACATCGGGATCTGCGGCCAGGGCCCTTCCGATCACCCGGACCTGGCCAAGTGGCTGATGGAGCAGGGCATCGAAAGCGTCTCGCTGAACCCCGATTCCGTACTGGAAACCTGGTTCTTCCTGGCTGAAGGTCAAGCCCAGGCGTAACACGCAACACCCAAAAGTGCCGGTCAACCTTGCGGTTGGCCGGCATTTCTCATTCTGTACAGGGCGGAACTCCTTCCGGACGCCGCCCTTTTTTGTGCAAGAGCATTATGCAAAGCAGCAGCAACCTGTTTCCCGTCGCCTTGATCAGCGCTGAGCGTCGTGGCGACCTGAGTGAAGATGTGTATCGGCTGAAACCCGGCAACAGCCCTGACGGTACCGTCGAGCTGGCCGTGACCCGCCTGGGCCTGGCTGACGTCCCGGAAAACCGGGGCGTGCCGGTGGTTTTGTTGCATGGCAGTTTTTCCAACCGCCGCTTCTGGTACTCGCCCAAGGGGATCGGCCTGGGCGCCTACCTGGCGCGCGAAGGGTTTGACGTCTGGATCCCGGAAATGCGCGGTCACGGGCTGTCCCGGCGCAACCAGGACTACGCCAGGAATCGTGTCGCCGACTATGCTCGCTACGACTTGCCGGCCATTGCCGCCTTCGTGCGTGAGCAAAGCGGGCAGATTCCCCACTGGATCGGGCATTCCCTGGGTGGCACAACCCTGGCTGCGGCCCTGGGTGGGCAGCACCTTGGCGCGCCGGCAGTGGCCTCGGTGGCGCTGTTTGGCTGCCAGGTCAGTCGCACGCATTGGCCGTTGAAGTTGCCACCGGTGGAGTGGACCGGTCGCCTGCTCTTGAAACGTTTCGGCCAATTGTCCGGCGCTCGGTGGAAACGCGGCCCGGAGGACGAGCCGGCGGGTGTATTGATTGAAGCCATGCGCTGGAATGGGCTGTTCGGCCGCTTTGGCGAAGGTAAGCAGGATTGGTGGAAAGGCCTGGCCGAGGTTGACGTGCCGCTGTTGGCGGTGAGCGCCGCCGGCGATCACCAGGACCCGGACTGGGCCTGTCGCAAGCTCTTTGAGCAGGTCGGCTCCGAGCATCGCCAATACCTGTGCCTGGGGCGCCAGCAAGGGTTCAGCGGGGATTTCGGGCATGTCGAGATGCTCGTCAGCAAGGCCGCCCAGGCTGAAGTGTGGCCGCTGGTGACGCGCTGGTTGAAAAATCCGCTTACACCTTTGCTGGGGGCGCAGGCGCAGGAACTGGCAGCGGTTTGAGCGCGAGGCTCTATCAGGGGCGTTTCGCTTGTTTGCCGTAGAGGCTAAGATATGACGCGTTGGGTGGTTCTGGTCATATTCAGTCGCGCAGTGGGTCTTGCGTTGCTATCCGATGGGCCTGACTATTCGGCCCGGATTAAAGAACCTTCACGGCAAAGCGTTTCCAGATGTAAGTAAACAGTGGGATGTTTGACACCTTCTTTCACCTACAGGAGTTTCTCGATGAACCATTACCTTACCCCCGACCTGTGTGACGCCTATCCGGAGCTGGTGCAGGTGGTTGAGCCGATGTTCAGCAATTTCGGCGGCCGGGACTCCTTTGGTGGCGAGATCGTGACCATCAAGTGCTTTGAAGACAATTCCCTGGTCAAGGAACAAGCCGAACTCAATGGGGCCGGCAAGGTGCTGGTGGTCGATGGTGGGGGTTCCCTGCGCCGCGCGTTGCTGGGCGACATGATCGCCGAGAAAGCCGCGAAAAACGGCTGGGAAGGGCTGGTGATCTACGGCTGCATCCGCGATGTCGACGTAATCGCCCAGACCGACCTGGGCGTGCAGGCCCTGGCCAGCCACCCGATGAAGACTGACAAGCGCGGTATTGGCGATTTGAACGTGGCGGTGACATTCGCCGGCGTGACCTTCCGCCCGGGCGAGTACGTGTACGCCGACAATAACGGTGTGATCGTCTCCCCCAGCCCGCTGAAGATGCCTGAATAAACAGCAGTAGCCGACAGGGGTGAGGATGTTCGAGGAAGAAAACGCGCAGTGGGGGCTGGTGCATGCCCTGGTGCTGGACGGTAAAGGTGGTGCGCGTTCGATTGCCCGGACAGAGCTTGATGAGCTGCAACTGCAGCCTCAGGAAAGCCTGTGGCTGCATTGGGACCGTAGCCATCCCCAGACCCAGACCTGGTTGCGCAAATCCAGCGGCCTCAGCGAATTCGCCTGTGACCTGCTGCTGGAGGAGAACACTCGCCCACGCCTGTTGCCGCTGCCGGATGCCGAACTGCTGCTGTTTTTGCGCGGGGTCAACCTCAATCCCGGCGCCGAACCGGAAGACATGGTCTCGGTGCGGATCTTTGCCTCGGCAGCGCGGGTGATTTCCCTGCGTTTGCGCCCATTGCGCGCCACCGACGAGTTGCTGGTGCAACTGGCAGACGGCAAGGGGCCGAAGACTTCCTCGGAACTGGTCCTGTATATGGCGCAGTACCTGACCAACAAGGTTCAGGATCTGGTCAGCGACTTATCCGAAATCGTCGATATCGAAGAAGAAAAACTGGATGCCGACGAACGGTATACTCCGGAGCACGGCAGCGTTTTGCAGATCCGTCGGCGCGCCGCCGGGCTTAAACGTTTCCTGTCGCCGCAGCGGGATATTTTCGCGCAGTTGACCCGGATCAAATTGCCCTGGTTCTGTGACGACGATGCTGACTACTGGAACGAATTGAACAACAGCCTGACCCGCTACCTGGAAGAGCTTGAGCTGGCCCGGGAGCGCGTGGGGCTTGTGCTGGAGACCGAAGACCGGCGTTTGAGCCTGCGCATGAACCGCACCATGTACCGCTTCGGGATCATCACCGGGATCTTCCTGCCGATGAGTTTCCTGACCGGTTTGCTGGGCATCAATGTAGGCGGAATTCCGTTCTCTTCCAGCCCTTACGGGTTCCTGATTGCTTGCCTGATGATGGTCACGGTGGCGGTCGGGCAATGGTGGTTGTTTCGACGGTTACGTTGGGTTTGAGCTGAATGTGACCTGAACGTGGAAAGAGGTCATGTGACCCGAAGAATTTTACCCTCGTCTTTTAAATCACTTGCGAGAGGTTTTTTATGCACGATCCGTTCGAACAGTCTTTGCGTGACATGCTCAATGCCTCGCCGTCCAACCGGGACGACGATGCTTGCCTGGGTCGCGTCTTGAAAACCGCCAACCGCCAGGTCGGGGCTGGGGATCTGTTCGGTCTGCTTGGCCGCTGGTTGCCGGCGTTGATGATGGCCTTGAACAATGGTTCGGCCCATGTCTCACCGGTTTCCCGTCGTAAACCTCTTGCTCGCACTGCTGATAAGGCTGAATGAATATGGAACTCGATCTCTGGACCCAGAGTCTGGTAACTGCAATGACTGCGTTGTGGACCAAGGTGGCGAATTTCATTCCCAACCTGTTTGGTGCACTGGTGGTGGTACTGCTGGGTTTTGTCGTGGCCAAGCTGCTTGACACCCTGCTTTCCAAGTTGCTGGCTAAGCTGGGTCTTGATCGATTGATGGGTGGCACCGGCCTGACCAAGATTTTGGGGCGTGCCGGGTTGCAAGTGCCGATCTCGACACTGATCGGCAAGATCGTTTATTGGTTTGTTTTGCTGATTTTTCTGGTTTCTGCGGCTGAATCCCTTGGACTTGAGCGAGTTTCAGCTACGCTCGACATGCTGGCGCTGTATTTGCCGAAAGTATTCGGTGGCGCGCTGGTGTTGCTGGTAGGGGTTTTGCTGGCGCAACTGGCCAATGGCCTGGTGCGTGGCGCGGCTGAAGGCGTGGGTCTGGATTATGCCAGCGGCCTGGGGCGAATTGCCCAGGGTCTGGTGATTATCATCAGTATTTCGGTCGCGATCAGCCAGCTGGAGGTCAAGACCGACCTGCTGAACCATGTGATTGTGATTGTTTTGATTACCGTTGGTCTGGCCGTTGCGCTGGCCATGGGACTGGGAAGCCGGGAAATTGCCGGGCAGATTCTTGCGGGAATCTATGTGCGTGAGCTATATCAGGTTGGGCATCAAGTGCGTGTGGGCGAGGTCGAAGGGCAGATCGAGGAGATCGGCACGGTCAAGACGACAGTGCTGACGGACGATGGCGAACTGGTTTCGCTTTCGAACCGGATCCTGCTGGAACAGCATGTGACTAGCCGCTAACCCGGCGAATCCTGCTAATGTACGCCGCCGCAAACCTGGGTATCCAGGCCATGGCGGACATTGACCTGACTGTCGGCACGACTTGTTTTGAATAAAGCCCAAACGCTGTCCACGCGCTATGACCCCCGTGAGCTCTCTGATGAGGAGTTGGTCGCGCGCGCGCACACGGAGCTGTTTCACGTAACACGCGCGTACGAAGAATTGATGCGCAGGTATCAACGCACTCTGTTCAACGTTTGTTCAAGGTATTTAGGGAACGATAGAGATGCGGATGATGTCTGTCAGGAAGTGATGCTCAAGGTGCTATACGGCCTGAAGAACTTCGAGGGAAAATCGAAGTTCAAGACATGGCTCTATAGCATCACGTACAACGAGTGCATCACGCAGTATCGGAAGGAACGGCGAAAGCGTCGCTTGATGGATGCTTTGAGTCTGGACCCCCTTGAGGAAGCGTCTGAGGAAAAGGCGCCTACCCCGGAAGAAAAGGGCGGACTCGATCGCTGGTTGGTGCATGTGAATCCGATTGACCGGGAAATTCTGGTGCTACGATTTGTCGCAGAGCTGGAGTTTCAGGAGATCGCTGACATCATGCATATGGGTTTGAGTGCTACAAAAATGCGTTACAAACGCGCTCTTGATAAATTACGTGAGAAATTTGCGGGCAGCACTGAAACTTAGTGCGTGGCAAATATCTCTTACGTGTAGGCAAGTTCTGTTAGACTTGTCGCCGAGTTGTCCCCCGGTATGTGGGACTGCTTTACAATCACCAGATGGGGATTTAACGGATGAAACTGAAAAACACCTTGGGCTTGGCCATTGGTACTCTTATTGCTGCCACTTCTGTCGGCGCTCTGGCACAAGGCCAAGGCGCAGTTGAAGGCCAGCTGTTTTACAAAAAGCAGTTCAACGATAGCGTCAAACATATCGAAGACGGCTTCAATCCTGGCGCCAGCATCGGTTACTTCCTGACCGACGACGTGTCGATCAACCTGAACTACGACACTACCAACCACACCCGTTCGAACGACGGTACTGGCAACCAGAAGATCAAAGGTGATACCGGCAGCGTTACTGCCCAGTACCACTTCGGTCAAGCTGGCGTCGACTCCCTGCGTCCATACGTAGAGGGCGGTTTCGGCCACCAGAGCCGTACCAACGTTGAAGCTGATGGTCACAAAGGTCGCGATCAATCGACCCTGGCTATCGCTGGCGCTGGTGTGAAGTACTACTTCACCGACAACCTGTTCGCACGTGCTGGTGTTGAAGCTGACTACGCTATCGACAACGGCAAGTGGGACTACTCCGCACTGGTTGGCCTGGGCGTAAACTTCGGCGGCAACGCTGGCAAAACTGCTCCAGCTCCTACCCCAGCACCAGCTCCAGAGCCAACCCCAGAGCCAGAAGCTCCGGTTGCTCAGGTTGTTCGTGTTGAGCTGGACGTGAAGTTCGACTTCGACAAGTCGGTTGTTAAGCCTAACAGCTACGGCGACGTGAAAAACCTCGCTGACTTCATGAAACAGTACCCACAAACCACCACCGTTGTTGAAGGTCACACTGACTCCGTCGGTCCTGACGCTTACAACCAGAAGCTGTCCCAGCGTCGTGCTGACGCTGTTAAGCAAGTCCTGGTCAAAGACGGTATTGCTCCTAACCGTGTAAGCTCGGTTGGTTATGGCAAATCCCGCCCAGTTGCTGACAACGCAACTGAAGCTGGCCGTGCTATCAACCGTCGCGTAGAAGCCTCGGTAGAAGCGCAAGCAGCTCAGTAATTACTGAGTTGTAGAAAAAAGCCCGGCTTAGGCCGGGCTTTTTTTCGCCTGTAATTTGCCTCAGGCCGTGGCGCTGGCCAGGGCCGCAAGCGCCTGCGTCGCTTGCGCAACCCGGCCAATCACCAGGATAGCCGGGCTCTTGAGCGCGAATTCGTGCGCATCATCCTGCATCCGGGCGAGGCTGCTGAGGCATTCGCGCTGTTGTGGCAGTGAAGCGTTTTCAATCATCGCCACCGGCATGTCATCGCTCATGCCACCTTCCAGCAATTGCCGGCGGATTTCCCCCAGTTTCGCCACCCCCATATAGATCACCAGCGTCGTGCCGCCCTCGGCCAGGGCCCGCCAATTGAGGCTGCTGTCGTCCTGGGTATGGGCCGTGACCAACGTGACGCCACGGCTGACACCGCGCAACGTCAGCGAGATATCGCAGTTCGTTGCCCCGGCCAGCCCTGCCGTAATGCCGTTGACCAACTCCACTTCCACCCCTTGCTGCCTGAGCCACGCCGCCTCTTCGCCGCCGCGACCAAAAATGCACGGGTCGCCGCCCTTGAGCCGCACCACGCACTTACCCTGCCGGGCATAACGCAACATCAGGCGATGGATAAACGCCTGTGGGGTGGAACGGCAGCCACCGCGTTTGCCCACGGTGATCAGCCGTGCAGCGGGGCAATGCTCCAGCAGCGCCGGGTTGACCAGATCATCGATCAGCACCACATCGGCTTCCCGCAGGGCTCTCACCGCCTTGAGTGTCAGCAGTTCCGGATCGCCGGGGCCTGCGCCCACCAGCCAGACTTTTGCGCTCATATGCTTGCCTCACACTCTGATCGCGATTGGCTGCTTGCCACTCGCCAATAACCGTTTGATTTCCGGCACACAGGAGCCGCATTGCGTGCCGCAACCCAGTTCCTGCTTCAGCCCGTTCAGGTCCAGGCCCCGGGCAATGCCGGCGCAGACCGCGCTTTCGCTGACGTTCTTGCAGTTGCACAGCGTCTTGTTGCTGCTCGAGCCGCCCCCCGGTGGCGCACTCAATGGTGCCAACAACCAGCGGCGTAACTGCTCATCGGTGCGACCTTCCAGCCACAGGCTTTGCAGCCAGTGGCGAGCCAGGGTTTCGCCAGCCAGGCGGATCGCGGTGATACGGCCTTTTTCAATCTTTACCCGCTTGCCAATGGAGCGCCGCGGGTCGTCGTACGCCATCACGGGGCCGTCGTTGAGGCCCAGCAGTTGGTCGATCTGCTTGAGCAGTTCAAGGGCGGGCGCCTCGTGATGCGCCGCACGAATCAGCAGGGCAGGCCGCTCGCGTCCGGTCAGGCTCAGGCTGACGTAGGCAAAGCCGTCACACAGCGGTCGCAACGCTTCGAAGTGTTGCTGCACATCGCCTTCAATCAGCGCAAACAAGTGCCAGGGCAGCCGCACCGCCTCCAGGCGCACGCCGCTGTGCTTGAGTTCCGGCTGTTTGGACAGCGGGTCGAATGCCGGCTGGGTCAGCGCATTTACGCCGCCTTTAAGAAAACGGTCGCCCCAGTGCATCGGCAGGAAAGCCTGGCCGGGACGCACGCTGTCATCGCTGCCGACGGCCACAATCACGCTGCCGCGCCGGCTTTTCAGGCTGACCAGATCCCCTTCCTTCAAGCGATGGCGACGCAGTTCGTCCGGGTGCAGGCTGAGCACTGCTTCACTGACATGGCCGAACAGCTGCGCAGCGGTGCCGGTGCGGCTCATGCCATGCCATTGGTCCCGCAGGCGGCCGGTGATCAGGGTGAGTGGGAAGCGCGCGTCACGCTGCTCCTTGGCGGCGCGATAAGGGTCGGCGACAAAGTGCGCCCGGCCAGTCTCCGTAGGGAAAAATCCGTCGGTGTACAGCCTTGGTGTTCCGCCCACCGCATCGGCCGGGAATGGCCATTGCTGCGGGCCTATCCGGTCCAGCAGCGCGTGGCTGATACCCGACAGGTCCAGGTCACGCCCACGGGTCAGCAGCTTGTATTCATCAAAGATCTGCGCTGGTTGCTCAAAGGCAAAAAGCCCCGGTTTTCCGGGACAAAGACGCTGCTCCAGGCGTTGGGCAAAATCCACGGTGATTGCCCAGTCCGGCCGCGCTTCCCCAGGTGGGGCGATGGCTCGGCGAACGTGGGAAATGCGCCGCTCAGAGTTGGTCACTGTGCCTTCCTTCTCGCCCCAGCTCGCGGCTGGCAGCAACAGGTCGGCGTAACGCGCCGTCTCGGTTGTACGAAAGGCTTCCTGTAGCACCACGAACGGACACGCTTCCAGGGCCTGGCGCACGGTGTTCTGGTCGGGCAGGGATTGGGCGGGGTTGGTGCACGCGATCCACAAGGCCTTGATCTTGCCGGCCTGCATCTGTTCAAACAATTCGATGGCGGTCAGCCCGGTGCTGGCCGGCAGTTGGTCGACCCCCCAATACGCGGCTACTTCTGCCCGATGTTCGGGGTTGGCAGCCTCACGATGGCCAGGCAGTAAATTCGACAAACTGCCGGTTTCCCGCCCACCCATGGCATTCGGCTGACCCGTCAGGGAGAAAGGTCCGCAGCCAGGGCGGCCGATGGTGCCGGTCGCCAAATGCAGGTTAATCAAGGCGCTGTTCTTCGCGCTGCCGGCGGTGGACTGATTGAGCCCCATGCACCACAACGACAGAAAACTCGCCGAGGTGCCGACCCATTCCGCACACAGACGCAGTTGCTCGACACTGATCCCGCACAACTGCGTGACCATTTGCGGTGTGTAGTCGTGAACCAGGCGTTTGAGTTCGACCAGGCCGTCGGTATGGGCCTGGATAAAGTCGCGGTCGATCCAGTCTTCCCACAACAGCAAGTGCAGGATCCCATGGAACAATGCGACATCCGTACCCGGCAAAATCGCCAGATGCAGGTCCGCCAAGTCGCAGGTGTCGGTGCGCCGGGGATCAATTACCAGCACTTTCATCTGTGGCCGGCGGGCCTTGGCTTCCTCCAGGCGTCGGAACAACACCGGATGCGCGTAGGCCATATTGCTGCCGACGATCATCACGCAGTCGCTCGACTCCAGGTCCTCGTAGCTGCACGGTGGCGCGTCGGCCCCCAGGCTGCGCTTGTAGCCGACCACCGCCGAAGACATGCACAGCCGCGAGTTGCTGTCGATATTGTTGGTGCCCACCAGCGCCCGCGCCAGTTTGTTGAAGCTGTAGTAATCCTCGGTCAGCAACTGCCCGGAAATATAGAACGCGACGCTGTCCGGCCCGTGTTTAGCGATGGTTTCGGCAAACACGTTCGCCGCGTGCTCCAGGGCGGTATCCCAGTCGGTGCGGCTGCGGGCCAGGCCTTTGCCCAGCCGCAGTTCCGGGTACAACGCGCGGGCCGCGAGGTCTCCGGTGAGGTGCAGGCTGGAGCCCTTGCTGCACAATTTTCCGAAGTTGGCCGGATGACTCGGATCGCCACTGACGCCGAGGATCTGCGAGCCATCATGCTCGATCAGTACGCCGCAACCGACCCCGCAGTAGCAGCAGGTGGACGCGGTGGTCTGGCGGTTCATCAACCGGCGTCCCGCAGGGCCAACATCACCCGGCCGTTTTCCACGCGGGCCGGGTGGTGATGGGCGCAGCCGACGTCCGGTGCCTGGGCCTCCCCGGACTCCAGGTCGATCTGCCAGTTGTGCAGCGGGCAGGCCACGCGCTTGCCGTAGATCAAGCCTTGGGACAGCGGGCCACCCTTGTGCGGGCAGCGGTCGTCGAGGGCGAAAACCTCGTCGTCACTGGTACGAAAAATCGCGATGTCGCCTTTTGGCCCGCTGATGATGCGCGAGCCCAGGGCGTTGATTTCTTCGAGGGCGCAGATATCCAGCCAGTTCATGCCGGCACCTCCAGCAGTTTGACGGGGATGGTGTCGAATTCCTTTTTCAGCAGCGGCTGTTCCAGGCGTTCTTTCCACGGGTCCTGCTCGAACGACAGGGAGAATTGCAGGCGTTCATTCAGTGCCTGGCGCCGCGCCGGGTCTTCCAGTACAGCCTTCTTGATGTGCTCCATGCCGACCCGTTGCAGGTAGTGCACGGTGCGCTCCAGGTAGAAGGCTTCTTCCCGGTAGAGCTGTAGGAAAGCGCCGTTGTATTCGCGCACTTCTTCGGCGGTTTTCAGCTTGACGAAGAACTCGGCGACCTCGGTCTTGATCCCGCCGTTACCGCCGATGTACATCTCCCAGCCGGAATCGACGCCGATGATTCCCACGTCCTTGATCCCCGCTTCCGAGCAGTTGCGCGGGCAGCCGGACACTGCCAGCTTGACCTTGTGGGGCGACCACATATTGAACAGGTCATGTTCCAGCTCAATCCCCAGTTGCGTCGAGTTCTGCGTACCAAAGCGGCAGAACTCGCTGCCGACGCAGGTCTTCACGGTGCGGATGGATTTGCCGTAGGCGTGGCCGGATGGCATATCGAGGTCTTTCCATACGCCGGGCAAGTCCTGCTTCTTGATGCCGAGCAAATCGATGCGCTGCCCGCCGGTGACCTTGACCATCGGCACGTTGTACTTGTCGGCCACATCAGCGATGCGCCGCAGTTCCGACGGATTGGTCACACCACCCCACATCCTTGGGACTACCGAGTAGGTGCCGTCTTTCTGAATATTGGCGTGGGCGCGTTCGTTGATCAGGCGCGATTGCGGATCGTCTTTTGCCTCGCCGGGCCAAGTGGAGATCAGGTAGTAGTTGAGTGCCGGGCGGCAGGTGGCACAGCCGTTCGGGGTGCGCCAGTTCAGGTAGCTCATGGTGCCGGCGATGGTCAGCAGGTGCTGGTCGCGGATGGCCTGGCGGATTTGCCCGTGGTTGAGGTCGCTGCAGCCGCAGATGGCTTTTTCGCTTTTCGGTTTGACGTCCGCCGCGCCGCCCACGGTGTTGATCAGGATCTGTTCCACCAGCCCGGCGCAGGAACCGCAGGAACTGGCAGCCTTGGTGTGCTTCTTCACGTCGTCGACGCTGAAAAGACCGTGTTCCTGAATCGCCTTGACGATGGTGCCCTTGCACACGCCGTTGCAGCCGCAGACTTCGGCGGTGTCGGCCATGCTCATGGCTTTGTCCTGGCCTTGGTGGCCTACATCGCCCAAAGCATTTTCACCGAACATCAGGTGATCGCGGATCTCGCCAATGGCATGGTTCTCACGGATCTGCCGGAAATACCAGCCGCCGTCAGCCGTATCGCCGTACAGGCAGGCGCCGACGAGGATGTCGTCCTTGATCACCAGCTTCTTGTACACACCGCCAATCGGGTCGGAAAGCGTGATGGTTTCCGTGCCTTCGCCGCCCATGAAGTCCCCGGCGGAGAACAGGTCGATGCCGGTGACTTTCAATTTGGTCGAAGTCACCGAGCCTTGATAGCGCGCGAAACCCAGCTGGGCGAGGTGGTTGGCGCAGACCTTGGCCTGCTCGAACAGCGGTGCCACCAGGCCGTAGGCAATCCCGCGATGGCTGGCGCATTCGCCGATGGCATAGATGCGAGGGTCGTAGGTTTGCAGGGTGTCGTTGACCAGAATCCCGCGGTTGCACGGGATGCCGGATTTTTCCGCGAGTTCGGTGTTGGGGCGGATGCCCGCAGCCATCACCACCAGGTCGGCGGGGATCACATCGCCATTCTTGAATTGCACCGAGCCGACGCGGCCGTTGCCGGCGTCATGCAGCGCCTCGGTCTGCTCCTTCAAGCGAAACACCAGGCCACGGCTTTCCAGTTCGGTTTGCAGCAACTGGCCGCTGGTCTTGTCCAGTTGCCGTTCCAGCAGCCACTCGCCGATATGCACCACGGTCACGTGCATGCCACGCAGCATCAGGCCGTTGGCGGCCTCCAGGCCCAGCAGGCCGCCGCCGATGACGACCGCGTGCTTGTGGGTCTTGGCGGTGTCGATCATGGCCTGGGTGTCGGCGATGTCGCGGTAGCCGATCACACCCTGCAACGTATTGCCCGGGATCGGCAGGATAAACGGCGTGGAGCCGGTGGCGATCAGCAGGCGATCGTACTCGGCCTCGCTGCCGTCTTCGGCGATGACTTTGCGTTTGACCCGGTCGATCTGCACCACTTTGCGGTTAAGCAACAGCTTGATGTTGTTATCGAGGTACCAGCTCAAGTCATTGAGCACGATCTCTTCGAAGGTCTGCTCACCGGCCAGCACCGGCGACAGCAAAATGCGGTTGTAATTGGTGTGGGGCTCGGCGCCGAAAACGGTGATGTCGTACAGGTCGCTGCTCAGCTTGAGCAATTCTTCAAGGGTGCGAACCCCGGCCATGCCGTTGCCGATCATCACCAGTTTGAGTTTCTTCATGTCGTTCTCCGCAGTGGCTCGACAAATCGTGCGCAACAAAAAAAGGCGTCCCCGCTACGTAAGTAGCGAGGACGCCTTTGTCCTGGTCCCGTTCTCTCGGGAAGCCCGACCTTCGACGTTGAAGGTGCGGCTATATGTGTGTTGATGGGAAAGCTAATGCAGCGGTTGTGCCAAGTAGGATTTTGGCCGGTTTTGCTAAGTGAGGCGGTGATGTATCAAGAAATTTCGCCTCTTAGTGGTGCAACAGCCAGTACAACAGCACCAGATTGATCAGCAGCGACAGCACGGCCAACGTTTGCCAGACCTTCAGCGGTTCGCGCTCCAGCAGCGGTTTTGGTCGCGTGCTCAACTCGCGGCGATCCGCCTGCTCCAGTACCAGCAACCATTCCTCGGCAGTTTCATAACGCTGCTCGGGTTGCGCGGCGACTGCGCGCTCCAGGCTCTGTTGCAGCCAGTCGGGCAGGTCGGGGCGGTAGCGGCTGGCGCCGACAGGCGTAATGAACCTGGGACGCTGGAAAGCTTCGATTTCGCCGTAGGGGTAATGCCCGGTGAGCAGGTAATACAAGGTCACACCGACGCTATACAGGTCCTGTTGCGGGGTAGGGCGTTCGCCGTTGAAGGCTTCCGGGGCGATAAAGCTTGGCGTGCCAGGCAACAGGTGCGCGCGATCCTCCGAAAGCCCGGGGCAGTAGGCCAGGCCGAAGTCCAGCACACGCAAGTCGCCATCCTCTCCCAGCAGCAGGTTTTCCGGCTTGATGTCGCGGTGCAGGATCTGCCGGCGGTGCAGCAGCCCGACGGCACGCAACAGGCGCTCGGCCAGGGTTTGCCACTGCGCCAGGGGCAATGGGCCCTGGTGCTTGAACAGTTCGGCCAGGGTTTGGCCGGAGTATTCACGCATCACGTAGTACAAATGCTGACGGCCACTGGCTGGATGGACTTCAGGAAACGCGCGGCCGGCGACCCGGCGCAGGAACCATTCCTCTGACAGCAATGCCTGGGCGGCGAACACGTCATCGTCGTGGCTGAGCGGCAAGGTCTTCAGCAGCCACGCCTGTTGATGGCCATCGCGCACCCGATAGAGCAAGGATTGGCGGCTTTGCCCCAACAGCGACTCTACGTGCCAGCCTTCGAAGCGCTGGCCGGGTTTCAGAGGGGGCGGCAGGGGCCATTGCTGCAACTGCACCAGCGCATCGCCGAGGGTGGCGGCGCCAAGCTGGTCGACGCGGACCAGCAGGGCGCTGGCGTTGTCCTGACTACCGGCCAGATGCGCGGCGCTGACCAGGGTGTTTACCGCGAGGTCCAGGTCCGACTGTTCCCGCAGGATTGCGCTGATGTTGTTGTCATCCAGGGTCGCCCACACGCCGTCGCTGAGCAGCAGGAAACACTCGCCTGCCCGCAACTCGCCGTCGAGGAAATCCAGCACCAGATGCTGATCCAGGCCCATGGCGCGCTTGAGCACATGCTGCATGCCCGGTTGCTCCCACACATGCTCCTGGCTCAGGCGCTGCAACTGGCCATCGAGCCAGCGGTACACCCGGCAATCACCCACATGGGCCAGGGTGAAACGCTGGCCGCGGAACACCAGGGCGCTGAGGGTGGTCAGCAACGGCTGGCCGCCGCCGTTGGCTTGCAGCCAGCGATTCTGGGCCACCAGCAAGCGTTCCAGGGCCTGGGCCACGCCCCAGGTTTGCGGCGTGGCGTAATAGTCCAGGGCCAGGGCTTGCAAGGTCGAGCGCGCAGCCAGTCCGCCATCGGCGCATTGGCTGACGCCATCGGCGATGGCACACAGGTAGCCTTTGCTGGCGGCCAGCTCCGGGGCGGGGGTGACCAGGCGCAAGGCGTCCTGGTTTTCCTGCCGTGGGCCGGTGGCGCTGGCTTGGGCGAAGCTCAGTTGCAGGCTCATCAGACCCGTGCAGCCGTCACCGCAGCCGAGCCCCAGGTGGTTCTCCAGCGACGCTTGACGCCGTACAGGCCGAACCAGGCCAGCACGCCCAGGCTGGCGAACAGCCACAGCGCCAACTGATAGCTGCCAGTGCTTTGCTTGATCGCGCCCATGCCCGCCGCCAGGGCGAAACCGCCGATGCCGCCGGCCATGCCGATCAGGCCGGTCATCACACCAATCTCGCGGTGAAAGCGTTGGGGCACCAGTTGGAAGACTGCACCGTTACCGGCACCCAAACCGAGCATGGTGCACACAAAAAGCGCCAGTGCTGCGTAGGAGCTTGGCAGGTTGAACCCCACCGCCGCGATGCAGATCGCTGCCACGCCGTACATGCCGAGCAGGGTGCGAATCCCGCCGAAACGGTCGGCCAGGGCGCCGCCCAAAGGCCGCATCAGGCTGCCGCCGAATACGCAGGCGGCGGTGTAGTAGCCGGCGGTGACCGGGCTCAGGCCGTATTGGTCGTTGAAATAGCCGGGCAGGGCGCTGGCCAGGCCGATGAAACCACCGAAGGTCACACTGTAGAAGAACATGAACCACCAACTGTCGCGGTCGCCCAGGGCTTTGAAGTAGTCGGCCATGGACTTGGCCTTGGGTCGTTGCGGGGCGTTGCGGGCGAGCCAGGCGAAGACGATCAGCGTCAGGATCAGCGGGATCAGTGCGAAGCCGAACACATTGCTCCAGCCAAACGCGGCGGCGAGCACCGGTGCCAGCAGGGCCGCAAACACCGTCCCGGAGTTGCCGGCGCCGGCGATGCCCATGGCCTTGCCCTGGTGCTCGGCGGGGTACCACTGGGACGCCAGGGGCAGGGCGACGGCGAACGAGGCTCCCGCCATGCCGAGGAACATGCCCAGCAGCAGGGCTTGCTCGTAGCTGTGGATTCCGAGTTTCCAGGCGACGAACAAGGCGCCGATGACAATCACCTGGCCGATCAGGCCGGCGGTCTTGGGGGAGAGTTTGTCGGCGAGCATGCCCATCAGGAACCGCAGCACTGCGCCGGCCAGGATGGGGGTGGCGACCACCAGGCCGCGTTGTTGGGTGGTGAGGTGCAGGTCGGCGGCGATTTGTACCGCCAATGGGCCCAACAGGTACCAGACCATGAAGCTCAGGTCGAAATACAGGAACGCGGCGAACAGGGTCGGGGTGTGACCGGATTTCCAGAAGCTTGATTTCATCACGCACCTCAGCGGTAAGGGGTCTTATGAGAAGGCCTGGTGATGGAGCGGCTGTGGCCGCCCCATCGGCCCCGGGCTATGGGGCCAAAACGAAAAAACGCCGCCACCGGGTTCGCTGGGGCAAACCGGGTGTGCGACGTCTTTGTCGTGGAGGGGGCAACCGCCGTTGGCTACCTGTGGGGATTCTTTAGCAAGAGGTGGGCCAACAGGGGGTGGGGGCGTTGTGGTGTGGTGTGGTGTGGTGTACATATCCGTTGCTGCGGTAACGGCGGCTTAGGGTTCCGCTCTTACAGCGG
>NZ_JACAQY010000087.1:0-11879 GCF_013386835.1 Pseudomonas sp. IPO3774 | reverse complement strand
AGCGAAACCATAAGTCGCCGTGACCTAAATAACGGATATGCCCCCAAAATTCCGCCGATATTCGATCTCGAAAACCACGGCCCCCTGGGACATCCCACCCGACAAGCGATCTCACTGCCACCCGCTGGTGCATGCTCTTGATTGCATGCAGCTTTTTGTAGCGAGGAAGCTCGCTCCCGTTGACCCGCATGGCAGGCCAAACAGCCTAATCAATAGCAAGCTAGCTAATTGGCGCATTAATTGCCTTGAGATATGGCAATTAGACATCACTCCCGGAGTCCGCCATGAGCAGCCTGTCGAGCAGCACGATGCAGTTATCTTCCGCCGAGAAAAGCTGGCTGCCCTGGTGGGGCAAGACCGGCAAGTTCGCCATGGGCTGGTCCTGCCACCTCAACCGCGCGGTGTACCCGGTGATGGAGCAAACCTTCGAGGCCATTGCCGAAACCCGGGTCAAACTCCTGCAAACCTGGACCCGCGAACAGTGGGAACACCTCAACGAACTGACCACGACACTGGCCCGCGATTCCGTGCTCACCGACAACAGCCTGCTGCTGGAAAAACTGCACCAGGCCGGGGATTTCTCCGAGCTGTTTATCGTCGACCCAAAGGGCGAATTACTGGCGAGTACCTGGAGCCAGGCCAGTCACCGCGCGCTCAATCAACAAGCCCTGGCCGCCGGGCTCAAGGCGCCATTCCTCCACGGTCCCTACAGCGACCCGCTGACCTTGCAGATCGGCCCTTCGTCCTCGCGCTTCCATGACGAAGTGACCCTGATGTTCTACCAACCATTGACCCGCGAGGGCAGGGTAGTCGGCTGCCTCTGCGGTCGGGTGCCCAACGACATACTCGGGGATTTGATCCAGCGCGAGGCCGGGCATATCTTCCCCGAGTCCGGCGATAACTACCTGTTCATGGTGCAATCGCGCTTCGACCCGGCGCTGCAGCCGGGCATTGCGCTGTCCCGCTCACGCTTCGAGGACGGCACCTTCACCCACGGTGAAAATCTCAAGAGCGGCGTGCACACACCCTGGAAAACCGTACAGATCCAACGCCACACCGAGCTGGAATTGCGGTTTATCGACCCCGCCACCCAACAACTGCACCCCGGCGTGCGGGAAACCATCCGCAAGGGCTCGAACCTGTTTGTCACCTATCCCGGCTATTCCGACTACCGTCACATCCCGGTGGTGGGCAAGGGCGTGACCTTCGAACTGCCGGGCTCGCCGGATCGCTGGGGCATGATGTGCGAGGCCGACCTGGAAGAGGTCTACCGCCGGCGCTCCCTGAGCCACGGCTTGATGAAGCCCTATCTGGCGACCATGGGCGGCCTGTTTGCCTGCAACTTCCTGGTCCGTCACTACAGTGGCTTGCCCGCCGCCTGGACCGATGCGTGCGAGGTGCTGAGCATGGTCGTCGCGGCCTTGCTGTTCAGCCGCCTGGGCCCCAGGCGCCTGGCCGCACGCCTGAATGAAATGACCGAGGTCATCCGCACCATTGCCGAAGGCGAGGGCAACCTGCGCCAACGCCTGGACAGCGGGCGCATGGTCAACGACGAAACCGGCGACATGAGCCGCTGGATCAACAGCTTCATCGACCGCCTGGATTCGGTGGTCGGCCAGGTGGTCAAGGCCAGCCACAGCGTTGGCAACACCAACCAATTGATGCTCGGCCGCAGCGAGGCGGCCGGGTTGATGTCCCATGAAGTGGCCGACGCGACCCACCGCATGATGATCATCGTTGAAGAGCAACTGGGAGAAATCCAGCAAGCCTCGGTGAGCGCCGAGCAAATGAAGCAGGCCATGGACGAGGTGGTCAGCCGGGCCCGCGAGCAATTCCTCGCGGTACAGGTCGGCACCCAGTCGATTCGCGATGTGGTGCAGCGCTCCTCGGAAAGCGTGCAACTGCTGGACAGCCGCATGGCACAGATCAGCAACATCACCGGGTTGATCAGCGACATCACCAACCAGACCAACCTGCTGGCCCTGAATGCGGCCATCGAAGCGGCGCGGGCGGGCGAGCATGGCCGCGGTTTTGCGGTGGTGGCCGACGAAGTCCGCACCCTGGCGTCACGCACTTCCAAGGCAGCGGAAGACATTCGCCAGATGGTCGAGGGCCTGCAAGGCGAAACCCGCAAGGCCGTAGGCTTCATGGAAAACGGCGTGACCAACGTCGACAGCAGCCTGCGCCTGGCCGAGGACGCCTCCTCGGAGAACGTGCACCTGCACCAGGCGGTGGAGAGCATGTTCAGCATCATCCAGCAGCTCAACGCCCGCAGCCTCGACTATGGCAAGACCATCAAGCAGGTCAGCCACTCTTCGGAGCAAATGCGCCTGACCGTAGGGGTGTTGCAGACCAGCGCGGAAACCGTGCGGGTCAATGCCAACAAGTTGCAGAAGCTGGTGGGGTTGTTCGAAGTCAGTGAGGCTGCGGCCTGACCAGGCTGCGCTTATCCAGCAGCAGGCGCTCCAGCTCCTTCATCGGCAAAGGCCGGCTGAACAGATACCCCTGGATCTGATCGCAGCCGGCTTCCCGCAGAAACTCCAGCTGCGCCTGGGTTTCCACGCCTTCAGCCACCACTCGCAGCTTCAGGCTGTGGGCCAGTTCGATGATGGTGCGGGTGATAGCCGCGTCCTGCGGGTTGCTGGTGACTTCGCGGATAAACGCGATATCGATTTTCAGCGTATCAATCGGGAACCGCCGCAGGTAGGCCAGGCTGGAATAGCCGGTGCCGAAGTCGTCGATGGAGATCTTCACCCCCATCGCCCGCAGGCGCTGCAAGCTGGCGATGGTGTGCTGGGTGTTCTCCATCAGCGAGCCTTCGGTCAATTCAACTTCCAGCCAATGCGCTTCCACGCCGGCCTGGGCGAGGGACTGGGCGATATCGGCAATCAGGTCACCCTCGATCAATTGATGCCCCGAAACGTTGACCGATACCTCCACCGCGCCCACCGTGCCGGATTGCCAGGCAGCGATCTGGCGGCACACGTTGTCGATCACCCAACGCCCGAGCGTGACGATCAAGCCCTGGCTTTCCAGGATCGGTATGAAGACCGCTGGAGACACCGCACCGTAACCGGGCCGGTCCCAGCGCAGCAGGGCCTCGAGGGCGCACACCTGACCGTTGGCCAGTTCGACCTTGGGTTGGTAATGCAGCACGAATTCTTCGCGCTCGACCGCCAGGCGCAGGGCTTTTTCCAGGTCCAGGCGCGCCAGATCATGCACATTCAACCGCGAGGACTCATTTTGGTGGTGTTGAAGTTGCTGCTCCAACAACTGGCTATGGTTTTTCAACCGATCGCCGTGGGCCTTGAGCCGCAGCAGGTTGCGTACCCGTAGCCACAACTCGACCCGCTCCACCGGCTTGCTGATGAATTCTTCAGCACCGGTTTCCAGGCCACTGAGCCGCGCGCTGGACTCACTCAATGCCGAAAGCATGATGATCGGAATGTTCGCCGTGGCCTGGTTGCCCTTGAGCTGGTTGGCCACTTCATAGCCGTCCATGCCCGGCATCATGATGTCCAGCAGGATCAAGTCCGGCGGCCGCTGCGCCACCAACTGCAAGGCTTCTTCACCACTGGCGGCGCTCACGGTCTGGTAACCCTCGTGGCGCAGCAGGGTTTCGAGCAGCTTGCGCACCTGGATTTCATCATCAACGATCAACAGCGTTGCGGGTTGGCTGGCCATGGAGAGGACTCAAGTCGAGGGAGTAATGTTCTTTTGCAGCAGCGTGTCGATCACCTGGTACAGCTCTTTGTAGCGCAGTGGCTTGATGATGTAGGCATCGCAGCCGGCCCGCAGGGTCTTGTCACGGTCTTCCTTCATGGCCATGGCCGTCAGGGCGATCACCGGGATGTGCGCGGTATGAGGGTCCTGCTTGAGCAGTGACGTGGCTGCCAGGCCGTCCATGCCCGGCAACTGGATGTCCATCAGGATCAATGCCGGTTGTTTTTCCCGGGCCAGGGTCAACCCGGTCTCGGCATCGGCGGCCCACAACACGCTGTGGCCGGCGTTCACCAGCAACAGGCGGGCGAGGCGCATATTGGCCTCGTTGTCTTCGACGATCAGGATTTCGGCCATGGGGCCTCCGCATCTGCGGCACGGTGCAGCGGCAGCCACACCACAAATCGCGCGCCTTCGCCTTCGCGGCTGGCCACGGCGACACTGCCGCCGTGCAGGTCGGTGAGTTGCTTGACCATCGCCAAACCCAGGCCCGTGCCTTCGAATTTGCGCGCCAGGCTGCTGTCGATCTGGCTGAAGGCCTTGAACAGCTTGCTCATGTCGTCCCGGGCGATCCCGATGCCGGTGTCGCTCACGCTCAATTCCAGGAACTGTTGATGTTCGCTGGGCTGCAGGGCAAAGCCGTGGGTGGGCCAGTCCCCGGGAATCTGCCCCACTTGCCTACGATTCACCTCGCGCACCGAGAGCGTCACCGAGCCGCCGTGCTCGCTGAACTTCACCGCATTGGCCAGCAGGTTGTAGATGATCTGCTTGGTCTTGCGCAGGTCCAGTTCCAGTGCGCCGAAGTCGTCCGGGCTTTCGAGTTTCAACTGGATGCGCTGCAATGCGGCCTTTTCCCGCACGATCAGCAGGCTGTTGGCCAACAGGCCGGCCAACTCCACGGCTTCCAGTTCCAGGTCCATCATGCCGGCCTCGACCTTGGACAGGTCGAGGATGTCGTTGATCAGCGACAGCAAGTGCTGGCCGCTGGTGAAGATATCGCCGATGTACTCGCGCTGGATATCGCTCATGTCGCCCACCAGGCCGTCCTTGAGCGCCTCGGAAAAACCGATCACCGCATTCAGCGGCGTGCGCAGTTCGTGGGACATGGTGGCGAGGAATTCGGACTTCATGTGGCTGGCGTGTTCCAGCTCCAGGTTCTTCTCTTCCAGGGCGCGCTCAAAGCCTTTGCGTTGCGCCTCTTCCTGCTTGCGTGCGGTGTTGTCGGTGCCGATCAGCAGATAGCCGATGATCGCGTCGTTGCGGTTGCGCAGGGCGGTCACCGACACCATGGCCGACAGGCGACTGTTGTCCTTGCGGATATAGGTCAGTTCGTAAATGTCTTCGATGCCCCGGGAGGCCTTGAACACCAGGGCCTCAAAGCCCGGCGTGATCGGTGTGTCCAGTTCCAGGCTGAGGGCAGCGGCGCGGGTGATCAGCTCGGCGGGGTCGGAAATGTCGGCCGGTGTGACGCGGTTCAGCACATCGGCGGCGGCGTAGCCAAGCATGCGTTCGGCGCCGACGTTGAAAATCTGGATTACGCCTTTTTCGTCGGTGGCGATGCTGGAGAAGTAGGCGCTGTTGAAGATCGCATCTTGCAAGGCGCCGGCCTTGAGCAGGGTTTTCTGGCGTTTGAATTCGACGATTTTTTCAGCCCGGGATTGCGGCTCCGCCGGGCTGTCGACTGAAGAGTTGTCCATCGTGCAGTGTTCCGTGAACTTCAGGCCCGACGCTGCCAAAGGCGGCGCCGCAGAGCATGCTCACAGAAGATCGCGCAGGCGCGATGAGGAGGAGATGAGGTCTTTGGACGATAGCAGATAAACCGCAACTGACAGGGATCGTAGTGGCCAAACGCGGTGTTATTTTTAGAAAAGCACTCAATCGGATAGGTGAAGGTGGAAAAACGGCGATTTTATCTGCAATTAGTCACTCCAGGTCGCTGGATGAACATTTATTCATCAGGTGAAACGTTTAATCAAACGATAAACGGCTGACGCAAGCGCTTGCGTAAGCAAATGTATCTGATTAGAGTCGGCAGCAATCAGGTCTGCCGATGACTGCCATCGGCAAACGCCCGAACACAACAATAATAAAACCAGGAGCTCAGTCATGAGCCTTGAACCCTTGCTTGAAATGCAGGGCATCAGCAAGACCTTCAACGGTCTGCGGGTGCTCAAGAACGTCAGCCTGAAGGTCTACCCCGGTGAAATCCACGCCTTGATGGGTGAGAACGGCGCCGGCAAATCGACCTTGATGAAGATCCTCTCCGGTGCCTACCAGGCCGACGACGGCGGCACCATCCGCATCGATGGCCAGCCCGTCGCCAGCTACAACCCAGCCTCCGCCAAAGCCCTCGGCATTGCCGTGATCTACCAGGAACTGAGCCTGTGTCCGAACCTCACGGTGGCCGAGAACATTTACCTGGGCCGTGAACTGCGCCGTGGCTGGACCATCGACCGCAAGGGCATGGAAGCCGGGGTGGCCGAGGTGCTGGCAAGGCTCGGTGCGGAGTTCCTGCCCACCACCCGCGTCGCCAGCCTGTCCATCGCCGAGCGCCAACTGGTAGAAATCGCCCGGGCGCTGCATGCCCACGCGAAAATCCTGGTGATGGACGAGCCCACCACGCCGCTGTCTTCCCGGGAAACCGACCGCCTGTTTGCGCTGATCAAACAGCTGCGCAGCCAAGGCTTGGCGATCATCTACATCAGCCACCGCATGGCGGAAATCTACGAACTGTCAGACCGGGTCTCGGTGCTGCGGGACGGCGAGTACGTCGGCGAACTGGCGCGGGACGTGCTGTCGGCCGAGGTGCTGGTGAAGATGATGGTGGGCCGCGACCTTTCCGGTTTCTACAAGAAGGAACATGCCGCCTACGACCCCGGCCAGGTGGTGATGCGTGTGCGCGACATGGCCGACGGCAAGCGCGTGCGCCATTGCAGTTTCGACCTGCACGCCGGTGAAGTGCTGGGCATTGCCGGGCTGGTGGGCGCCGGGCGTACCGAACTGGCACGGCTGATCTTTGCCGCCGACCCACGCACCTCCGGCACCCTGGAGGTGGTCGGCAAAACCGTGACCCAACTGCGCAACCCGGCGGATGCGATTCGTGCCGGTGTCGTCTACCTCACCGAGGACCGCAAGGCCCAGGGTCTGTTTCTCGACATGAGCGTGGCCGACAACATCAACATCTGTGCGTGCGTGCCGGATGCCCATGCCGGTGGCGTGCTCGACCGTGGCCACGCCGCACAACGCTCACGCGATGCGATCAAGTCCCTGTCGATCCGCGTGGCGTCGGGCAAGGTCAACGTCGGCGCGTTGTCCGGTGGCAACCAGCAGAAGGTGCTGCTGGCACGGCTGCTGGAGGTCAAGCCGCATGTGCTGATCCTCGACGAGCCCACCCGTGGCGTGGACATCGGCTCCAAATCCGAGATCTACCGCATCATCAACCAGTTGGCCAAGGCCGGCGTGGGCATCGTGGTGATCTCCAGCGAACTGCCGGAAATCATCGGCACCTGCGACCGCGTGCTGATCATGCGCGAAGGGCAACTGGTGGCCGAAGTGGGCGGGGCATCGGGGCTGGATATTTCCCAGGAGGCGATCATCGACCTCGCCACCGGCAGCGAACAGGTGGCCGCCCATGGCTAATTCAACGACAAGCGGGAGCAACACCATGACTGTGGCAACGATCGGCAAGGCTGAGCGTATTCGCGAACTGATGCGCACGGTGGGCATGTTGCCGGTGCTGGTGCTGTTGCTGGTGGGTTTTGCCCTGGCCAGCGAAAACTTCATGACGGTGCAGAACATGTCGATCATCACCCAACAGGCGTCGGTCAACGTGGTGCTGGCGGCGGGGATGACCTTTGTGATCCTCACGGCGGGCATCGACTTGTCGGTGGGAGCGATTCTTGCGGCTTCGGCTGTGGTTGCGTTGCAAGCGTCGATGTCACCGCAGTTCGGCATGTTCGGGATTGCCGCCGGGGTTGGCTTCGGCCTGTTGCTGGGCCTGGTCAACGGCGGCCTGATCGCCTTCATGCGCCTGCCGCCGTTTATCGTCACCCTGGGTGCGCTGACCGCCATGCGCGGGTTGGCGAGGTTGCTGGCCGACGACAAGACCGTGTTCAACCCTGATTTGCCGTTTGCCTTTATTGGCAACGACTCAGTACTGGGCGTGCCTTGGCTGGTGATCATCGCCGTGGCCGTCATCGCATTGTCGTGGTTCATCCTGCGGCGCACGGTGATGGGGGTGCAAATCTACTCCGTGGGCGGCAACCCGGAAGCGGCGCGGCTGTCGGGGATCAAGGTGTGGAAGGTCCTGCTGTTCGTCTATGCCATGTCCGGTGCGTTGGCCGGGTTGGGCGCGGTGATGAGCGCGTCACGCCTGTTCGCCGCCAATGGCCTGCAACTGGGACAATCCTATGAGCTGGATGCGATTGCCGCAGTGATCCTCGGCGGTACCAGTTTTACCGGCGGCGTCGGCACCATCGGCGGCACGCTGATTGGTGCGCTGATCATCGCGGTATTGACCAACGGCCTGGTGCTGCTGGGCGTCTCGGATATCTGGCAGTACATCATCAAGGGCATCGTGATCATTGGCGCGGTGGCGCTGGATCGTTATCGCCAGTCCGGTGCACGGACCTGATTTCACTCAAACAACAATCACAAGAGAGTCATCATGAACTTCAAACGCATGTTTCCTGTTGTCGCCTCCCTGGGCGTTGCCGTGTTGATGTCCCAGGCGGTGCAAGCCCGTGAACTGAAAGCCATCGGCATAAGCATGGGGTCCCTGGGCAACCCGTATTTCGTGACCTTGGCCGACGGTGCCACGGCGCGGGCCAAGGAGCTGAACCCGGCGGTGAAAGTCACCTCGGTGTCGGCCGACTATGACCTGAGCAAGCAGTTCTCGCAGATCGACAACTTCATCTCGTCCAAGGTCGACCTGATCCTGCTCAACGCCGTCGACCCGTCGGCGATGGCCTCGGCGATCAAGAAAGCCCGCGACGCCGGGATCGTGGTGGTGGCCGTGGACGTCGACGCCAAGGGCGTGAATGCCACGGTGCAGACCGACAACGTCGAGGCCGGCAAGCTCGCCTGCCAGTTCATCGTCGACAAACTGTCGGGCAAGGGCAATGTGATCATTCAGAACGGCCCGCAAGTCACCGCCGTGACCGATCGGGTCAAAGGCTGCAAAGCCGCGCTGGCCAGCGCCCCGGAGATCAAGGTGCTGTCAGATGACCAGGACGGCAAAGGCTCCCGCGAAGGCGGCTTGAACGTGATGCAGGGCTACCTGACACGCTTTCAGAAAATTGACGGCCTGTTCGCAATCAACGACCCGCAAGCCATCGGCAGCGACCTGGCGGCCAAGCAACTGAAACGCAGCGGCATCATCATCACCTCCGTGGACGGCGCGCCGGACATCGAGAATGCCTTGAAGACCGACACCCTGATCCAGGCCTCCGCCAGCCAGGACCCATGGGCCATGGCCCAGACCGCCGTCAATGTCGGCAATGACATTCTCAATGACAAACAACCCGCCGAAGCGGTTACCCTGCTGGCGCCAAAATTGATCACCCGCGATAACGTCGGTTCCTACAGCGGTTGGTCCAGCAAACATTAAAAGAAACCAGGAGTGAGCACCGTGGCAACCATGGAGGATGTGGCAAGAATTGCAGGGGTGTCGACGTCGACGGTTTCCCACGTCTTGAACGGCACCCGCAAGGTCAGCCCGGACACGGTGCAAGCGGTGCAGGACGCGATCCGGCAGGTGGGCTACATCCCCAACACGCTGGCGCGTTCCCTGGCGCGGTCCACCACCAATACGATTGGCGTGGCGATCTCGGCACTGTCCAACCACTACTTCAGCGAAACGGTGCACGCGATTGAAACCGAGTGCGCCAAGCACGGCTACATGATGTTGTTTGTCGATACCCACGACGATCCCGAGCAGGAATTGCGCGTAGTCACGACGCTGCACCATCGGCGGGTGGACGGCATTCTGCTGGCGCCGTCTACCGGTTCGCTGGCCCTGGAATACCTGCAGGCCAATCAAGTGCCGGCGGTGTTGGTGGACCGGATGATGTGTGATCGTTTCGATCAGGTCGGGGTGGAAAACACCCAGTCGACCAAGGCCCTGGTGGCGCACTTGATCGGCCATGGCCACCGGCGCATCGGCTTTATTTCCGGGCGCTCGGGGCTCGGCACTTCCGATGAGCGCGTGGCCGGCTATCAAGCCGCGTTGCAGGCGGCAGGGTTGGTGTTTGACCCGCAATTGCTGGTCAACGGTGGTTCCAGCAGCGAGCCGGCACGGCAAGCGACCGCGCAGTTATTGGCCCTGGCAACACCGCCCACGGCAATCATGGCGGGCAACAACCTGATGACCCTGGGTGCGATGCACGCCTTGCGTGATGCGAATATCGACGTGCCCGGGCAGATGGCCCTGGTGGGCTTCGATGATTTTGACTGGGCGGATTTCTTTGTGCCACGCCTGACCCTGATCGCACAGCCGGTCCAGGAACTCGGCGCCCGGGCGGTCAACCTGCTGCTTGAGCGCATGGCGTCGCCCAAGCGTAAAACACACAGCGTGCGGCTCGCGCCCACCCTGAAGATTCGTAACTCATGCGGCTGCCCCTGATATGAACAACGCGGTTTCCCTTGGCATTGATCTCGGCACTTCGGAACTCAAGGCGATCCTGATGGACGAGCAAGGCAACGTCCTCGCCCATGCGGGCGCGCGGCTGACGGTCTCGCGCCCGCACGCAGGCTGGTCCGAGCAGGCGCCTGAGGATTGGTGGCAAGCATGCCTGACGGCTCTGGACCAACTGCGCACTGATCAGCCGGATGCCTACGGCCGTGTCGGCTGCATCGGGTTGTCCGGGCAGATGCACGGGGCGGTGTTGCTGGGGCAAGACGACCGGGTGTTGTACCCGGCGATTCTCTGGGATGACTCCCGTGCCATGGCCCAGGCTGAAGCCTTGGGCAGTGAGTTTGCCGACGTCACCGGCAGCTTGCCGATGGCCGGTCTCACGGCGCCCAAGCTGCTGTGGTTGCAGGAGCATGAACCGGCGGTATTCAGCGCCATTGATTGCGTGCTGTCGCCCAAGGACTACCTGCGCCTGCGCCTGAGTGGTGAGCGCGTGAGTGATGTGTCCGATGGTGCGGGGACGTTGTGGCTGGATGTGGCCAACCGTGAATGGTTTGAACCGATGCTGCAGGCCACGGGTTTGCGATTGGCGCAGATGCCACGGCTGGTAGAAGGTGGCGCGGCCAGTGCTTGTTTGAATGCGGCTGCGGCGGGGCGACTGGGCTTGGCTGAGGGCCTGGTGATTGCCGGCGGTGGCGGGGACAACCCGGTGGCGGCGGTGGGCATAGGGGCGGTGAATGCGGGGGATGCGTTTATCACGTTGGGGACGAGTGCGGCCATCGTGGCGATTACTGATCACTCGGCGGGGAATCCGGCGAGTGCGGTGCATAGTTTTTGTCATGCGTTGCCTCGGCGTTGGTACACCATGGGGGCAATGTTGGCCGGGGCCAGTTGCTTGCGGTGGGTGACGCGGTTGACGGGGTCGGTTGATGAGCAGGCGTTGCTGGATCGGGTGCAGGCCGAGTTGCCGATCGGGCAGGGCGTGCCGGTTTCCAATCCGTTGTTTTTGCCGTATTTGGCGGGGGAGCGCACGCCCCATAACGACCCGTTGTTGCGGGGTGGTTTCATGAGCCTGGGGCATGACTGCACGCCGGCCATGCTGGGGTATGCGGTGATGGAGGGCGTCGGGTTCGGGTTGCTGGATGCATTGAATGCAGTGCAGTCGGCCGGGGCCACGGTGGGGGCTTGTGCGTTGGTGGGTGGTGGGGCGCGCAGTGAGTATTGGGCGCAGTTGCTGGCCAATATTCTTGGGCGGGAGATTTATACGTTGCATGGCAGTGAGTTGGGGGCGTGTATTGGTGCAGCGAAGTTGGGGTTCCTGTCGAGTGGGCAGGGCGCGGCGCTGTTGCAGGCGGGGATGCCGGTGAAGCAACGGTTTTTCCCGGACGGCGCTCAACAGGCTGTTTTGCAGGCACGTTATTTGAAGTTTCGGGGGTTGTTGGGGGCGGCTAAGGCTTTGCACGATTAGGGAAGTTTTGGGTGTATATCCGTTATTTGGGTAACGGCTGCTATTGGTTCCGCTCTTACA
>NZ_JACAQY010000086.1:0-1686 GCF_013386835.1 Pseudomonas sp. IPO3774 | reverse complement strand
TGGCGCAATCAATCGCGATCTGGTAGCCCGCATCCGCATGACGCATCACGCCGGTCGCCGGGTCGTTGTGCAGCACGCGCGCGATACGCTCGGCGGCTTCGTCGGTACCGTCGCAGACAATCACCATGCCCGAGTGCTGGGAGAAGCCCATGCCGACGCCGCCGCCGTGGTGCAACGAAACCCAGGTCGCGCCGCTGGCGGTGTTGAGCAAGGCGTTGAGCAGTGGCCAGTCGGACACGGCGTCGGAACCGTCCTGCATCGATTCGGTTTCACGGTTGGGGCTGGCCACCGAGCCGGAGTCCAGGTGGTCGCGGCCGATCACGATGGGTGCCGACAGCTCGCCGCTGCGCACCATTTCGTTGAATGCCAGGCCGAGCTTGGCGCGCTGGCCCAGGCCAACCCAGCAGATACGCGCCGGCAGGCCCTGGAAGCTGATGCGCTCGCGGGCCATGTCCAGCCAGTTGTGCAGGTGCGCGTCGTCCGGGATCAGCTCTTTGACTTTGGCGTCGGTCTTGTAGATGTCTTGCGGGTCGCCCGACAGCGCAGCCCAACGGAACGGGCCGATGCCACGGCAGAACAGCGGACGGATGTAGGCCGGGACGAAACCCGGGAAGTCGAAGGCGTTTTCCACGCCCACTTCTTGCGCCATCTGACGGATGTTGTTGCCGTAGTCGAACGTCGGGATGCCTTGTTTCTGGAACTCGAGCATGGCTTTGACGTGCACGGCCATCGACTGCTTGGCGGCCTTGATCA
This sequence comes from Pseudomonas sp. IPO3774, assembly GCF_013386835.1. NCBI lineage: Bacteria > Pseudomonadati > Pseudomonadota > Gammaproteobacteria > Pseudomonadales > Pseudomonadaceae > Pseudomonas > Pseudomonas sp. IPO3774. Next base: position 933 of record NZ_JACAQY010000086.1, on the reverse strand, counting down.
CTTCGGCCGGTTCGGTCTTGGCGCGGGCGCGGTATTCGTCCCAGGTCCAGCCGGCGGGCAGGTAGCCGTTGAGCGGGTCGTGGGCGCTGGTCTGGTCGGTGACCATGTCCGGGCGCACGCCGCGCTTGACCAGTTCCGGAAGGATTTCAGCGGCGTTGCCCAGCAACGCGATGGAGATCGCCTGGCCGGCCTTGGTGTATTTGTCGATGCGCGCCAGGGCGTCGTCGAGGTCGGTGGCTTGTTCGTCGACGTAGCGGCTGCTCAGGCGGAAGTCGATGCTGACCTGCTGGCATTCGATGTTCAGCGAGCAGGCACCGGCCAGGGTCGCGGCCAGTGGCTGGGCGCCGCCCATGCCGCCGAGGCCGGCAGTCAGGACCCAACGGCCCTTGAGGTCATCGTTGTAGTGCTGGCGACCGGCTTCGACGAAGGTTTCGTAGGTGCCCTGCACGATGCCCTGGCTGCCGATGTAGATCCAGCTGCCGGCGGTCATCTGGCCGTACATGGCCAGGCCCTTGGCATCCAGTTCGTTGAAATGCTCCCAGCTCGCCCAGTGCGGTACCAGGTTGGAGTTGGCGATCAGCACGCGCGGGGCGTTGCTGTGGGTCTTGAACACGCCGACGGGTTTGCCGGATTGCACCAGCAGGGTTTCGTCGTCGTTGAGGTTGGTCAGGCTTTCGACGATCTTGTCGTAGCATTCCCAGTTACGTGCCGCACGGCCGATGCCGCCGTACACCACCAGTTCTTTCGGATTTTCGGCAACCTGCGGGTCGAGGTTGTTCATCAACATGCGCAGCGGCGCTTCAGTCAGCCAGCTTTTGGCGGTCAGCGTGTTGCCGCGTGCGGCACGGATTTCAACGTCACGGTATTGGGTAGGCTTGGTCACAAAAAAATCCTCAACGATCAATGCGCGAACATTGATGGGTGCGAAGAGGA
>NZ_JACAQY010000085.1:0-301 GCF_013386835.1 Pseudomonas sp. IPO3774 | reverse complement strand
GATTCATTGAAGAAGACGATAAAGAAGCAGCCCGAAATTGGGTCTGTAGCTCAGTTGGTTAGAGCGCACCCCTGATAAGGGTGAGGTCGGCAGTTCGAATCTGCCCAGACCCACCAATTTTGTGTGGGAAACGCCTGTAGAAATACGGGGCCATAGCTCAGCTGGGAGAGCGCCTGCCTTGCACGCAGGAGGTCAACGGTTCGATCCCGTTTGGCTCCACCACTACTGCTTCTGTCTTGAAAGCTTAGAAATGAGCATTCCATCACTGTGATGGTGAATGTTGATTTCTAGTCTTTGATTA
>NZ_JACAQY010000084.1:0-314 GCF_013386835.1 Pseudomonas sp. IPO3774 | reverse complement strand
GATTCATTGAAGAAGACGATAGAAGCAGCTTTAAGCTCCAAGCTGATAGCTCTTAGCTAATCAGTTACGCGCTCGAAATTGGGTCTGTAGCTCAGTTGGTTAGAGCGCACCCCTGATAAGGGTGAGGTCGGCAGTTCGAATCTGCCCAGACCCACCAATTTTGTTATGGGGCCATAGCTCAGCTGGGAGAGCGCCTGCCTTGCACGCAGGAGGTCAACGGTTCGATCCCGTTTGGCTCCACCATTAACTGTTTCTGCTGTTAGAGTTTAGAAATGAATATTCGCGAATGAATATTGATTTCTAGTCTTTGATTA
>NZ_JACAQY010000083.1:0-1201 GCF_013386835.1 Pseudomonas sp. IPO3774 | reverse complement strand
CTAAGGAAATTCTGAAAAAGACTTCCTGATTTGGCAGAATCCCCGGACACCAATCGCCGAGCTTTTCGATGATGAAGCAAATGACCTTCGCCGACGCCGAGTACGCCGGTAAGCGCAAGCAGACCCGTAAGGAACTGTTCCTGATCGAGATGGATCGGGTCGTGCCCTGGAAGGGTTTGATAGCTCTGATCGAACCCCATTACCCGAAGGGCGAAGGCGGTCGTCCGGCGTATCCGTTGATGGCGATGCTGCGGGTTCATCTCATGCAGAACTGGTTTGGTTACAGTGATCCGGCGATGGAAGAGGCGCTGTACGAGACGACGATCTTGCGCCAGTTTTCCGGCCTGAGCCTGGAGCGAATCCCGGACGAAACCACCATTCTCAACTTCCGTCGCCTGCTGGAAAAACACGAGTTGGCCACTGGCATTCTCGGCGTGATCAATGGCTATCTGGGCGAGCGTGGCCTGTCACTGCGACAAGGCACCATCGTCGATGCCACGCTGATTCATGCGCCCACTTCGACAAAGAACAAGGACAGTAAACGCGACCCGGAAATGCACCAAACGAAGAAGGGCAACCAGTATTACTTCGGCGCCAAAGCGCACATTGGTGTCGACGATGACTCGGGGCTGGTGCACAGTGTGGTGGTCACTGCGGCCAACGTGGCGGACGTGACCCAAGTCGACAAACTGCTACACGGTGCTGAGAACGTGGTCTGCGCCGATGCAGGCTATACCGGTGTCGAGAAGCGCAAAGAGCATGCTGGACGCCAAGTCATCTGGCAGGTTGCAGCCCGGCGCAGCACCTACAAGAAGCACGGAAAACGCAGCGTGTTGTACAAAGCAATACGCAAGATCGAGAGAGCCAAGGCTCAGGTTCGCTCCAAGGTTGAGCATCCATTTCGGGTGATCAAGCGTCAGTTTGGTTATACGAAAGTGCGCTTCCGAGGCTTGGTGAAAAACACTGCTCAGATGGTGACGTTGTTCGCCCTGTCGAACCTGTGGATGGCACGTCGACAGTTGCTTTCTGGCGCGGGAGAGGTGCGCCCGTAATGAGGGAAATAGCCGCTGCAAGGTGCTTGCTGCGGAAAAAATGCATGAAATAAGCGGCAGACTTGATCGATTTTGAACGGCTGCCGTTTTTTGAAACCGCTATGGCTCAGCAGTTGAGAAATAGCTGCCTACTTCAGACCATCCCTAAC
>NZ_JACAQY010000082.1:0-1092 GCF_013386835.1 Pseudomonas sp. IPO3774 | reverse complement strand
GGCGGTCTCAAGGACCAAGTGCAACACCTGATGTAAGGTGTTGCCATGCCAACGAAGTACACACATCTCAGCACTGAGGAGCGCGTCGCCATCATGGTGATGCAGCTTCAACAACTCACTCTTCGAGCTATCGCCGTTTTGCTCAGGCGTCATCCCAGTACCATTAGCCGTGAGATCAGGCGGCACAGCCAACTGGGGCGATACGATTCAGCTCACGCCGCAAGCCGGGCGCGAGTGCTACGTCACAAGCCGCGCCGTCAGTCTCGCTTGTGCTCTGGCTCTGAGCTGTTCCAAGTGATCATAGAAATGTTGCGCATTGGCTGGTCACCCCAGCAAATCGCCAGCAGACTACGCCGTATCTGGCCCGATCACCCCGAGCGATATGTGAGTCACGAAACCATCTACCTGGCAATTTATGCCTATCCGCGAGGCGAGTTGAAACGCCAGCTCATCAGCTACTTGCGCCAAGGTAAAGGCAAGCGTCGCCCGCGAACCCAGAGTGCCATACGTCGAGAGCGCTATCCTGCTGAGCTCAGCATCCACTTGCGTCCACCAGAGGTCGCTGATCGCCTTGTTCTAGGACACTGGGAAAGCGACCTGATCATCGGGGCCAACAATCGCTCTGCTGTCGCCACGATGGTTGAGCGCACCAGCCGTTACGTAATCTTGGCAAAACTCGACGCACCGACCGCCGATGCAGCCGCTCAAGCCATTACCAGAGAGATGTCGCGGATGGCGCCATCATTGCTGAAAACCATGACGCACGACCAAGGCAGTGAAATGGCCCGTCACGCCGAAATCACGGCCCACACCGGCCTGAAGATCTACTTTGCAGATCCGCACAGCCCATGGCAGCGCGGCAGCAATGAAAACACCAATGGCTTGCTGCGCCAGTATTTGCCAAAAGGCACGGATCTCTCTCTGGTCACCCAGGAGCGACTGGACGAAATTGCCGACTTGCTGAACACTCGGCCACGCCAAACGCTGGGCTGGAAATTTCCGGTCGAAGTACTGGTTGAATACCTTCAGCTATTAGCGAGCAACAAGCTCGAAACCATCAACTGACTGTTGCACTTGGAACCTGAGACCGCC
>NZ_JACAQY010000081.1:0-2499 GCF_013386835.1 Pseudomonas sp. IPO3774 | reverse complement strand
CCTACAGAAAAGCAGCTCTGCCTTCGCTCTGGATCTTGCCTTTGCTTTTAACACTCCACTACTCCGCACTACGCTGCGTATGACTCGATACAAACTGCCGAAACCGCTCAGTCGGCAACCCCTCAAACAACTCCGCCGGGGTGCCCTGGGCATCAATCAACCCATTGGCCATAAACACCACCCGATTGGACACATGCCGCGCAAACCCCATCTCATGGGTCACCACCAACATGGTCCGCCCTTCCTCGGCCAGCGACCGCATCACCCGCAACACCTCCCCCACCAACTCCGGGTCCAGCGCCGACGTCGGCTCATCAAACAACATTACTTGCGGGTTCATCGCCAACGCCCGGGCAATCGCCACCCGCTGCTGCTGCCCACCCGACAAATGCGCCGGGTAATAATCACGGCGATCATAAAGCCCCACCTTGTGCAGCAGTTGCTCAGCTTCCTCCACACACTCGGCCTTCGAACGCTTGAGCACCCGCATCGGCCCCTCGATGACATTTTGCAAAACCGTCATATGCGACCACAGGTTAAAACTCTGGAACACCATGCCCAGCTTGCTGCGCATGGTCTCCACCTGCCGCGTGCTGCCAGGCAACAACCGACCGTTGCGCTGGCGCTTGAGTTCGATGGTTTCGCCGTCGAGCACAATACTGCCCTCGTCCGGGGTTTCCAGCAGGTTGATACAACGCAGGAAAGTGCTCTTGCCCGAACCGCTGGCACCGAGGATGGAAATCACGTCACCTTTGTGAGCCTCCAGCGAAATCCCCTTGAGAACCTGTGCCGAACCGAAAGCCTTGTGAATGTTGTTAACCGTAAGGGCGCTCTGAATCTGAGTACTCATGACAAGCTCCGCTGCAATCAGGAATGAGAAATAGGTTCGGGGGTTTGCTTGACCGGCACGTCTTTCGGCCGCTCACGCAGATGGGGCGACAGACGATGTTCAATCCAGGCCACCACACGCACCACCAGGAAATTCAGGATCAGATAGATCAACGCCGCACAAATGAACACTTCCATGGTGCGGTAGGTACGCTGGATGATTTGTTGCGCCACGCCGGTGACGTCCCACACGGTGACCAGGCTGGCCAGCGCGGTGGACTTGACCAGCAAGATGGCCTCGGTGGAATAGGCCGGAAGCGCCTGGCGCAAGGTGACCGGGCCGATCACTCGCCACAGCAGGGTCCAACGCCCCATGCCTACCGCCTGCCCCGCTTCGATCTGCCCTTGAGGCACGCTCAGCAGGCCACCGCGAATGATTTCAGCGGTGTAACCGGCGGTGCACAGCGCCAGGGAGACCACGGCGCAGCCATAAGGCGACCTCAACACCACCCACAGGAAGCTGTCGCGAATCGCCGGGAACTGCCCCAGGCCGTAATAGATCAGGAACATCTGGATCATCAGCGGCGTGCCGCGAAACAGCATGATGTAGAAACGCGCCGGATAGCTGAGGAATGGCCAGCGGCTGACGCGCATGGACACCACGCCAAGCGACAGCAGCAACCCCAGGGTCAGGGACGAAAAAAACAAGGCCAGGGTGATGGGCAAGGCACCCAGCAACTTGAGCATGGTGTCGGCAAGAAAGGCGAAATCGATCATGGCAAACGGTCCCTTCTCACGACTGTGCAGGATTGCGCCGCTGCGTACGCTGTACGCGCGCTTCGGCAATATTGAAAAGACGGCCCGAAAGCCCGGTCAGAATCAGGTAGCACACGCCGCCGACGATGTAGAACGTGAAGTACTGGCGCGTGGAACCCGCCGCCACCTGGCTGGCGCGCATCAGTTCCACCAGGCCAATCACCGAAATCAGCGCGGAGTCTTTCAGGCTCATTTGCCAGACGTTGCCCAGGCCCGGCAGCGCATACCGCCAGATCTGCGGGATCAGCACCCGGCGAATCCGCGTTGCGCGGTTCATGCCGATCGCCAGTGCTGCCTCAAGCTCACCCTTGGCCACCGCGATAAAGGCACCGCGATAGACCTCAGCCTGATACGACGCCGAGATCAATCCGACGGCGATGGCCCCCACCATGAACGGCGGGACATCGACATAGCCTTCACCGCCAAACCAGTGATTGACGGCCGTCACCACACTGGCACCGCCGAAATAGAACAGGTAGATCACCAACAGCTCCGGAATCCCCCGGAACAGGATGGAATAGGCATCCCCCAGGTATCGCAAGGCACGCTTTTTGGAAAGCTTGGCCATGGCCACCAGGCTGCCGACCAGCGCACCGACCACCAGCGCCGCAAGGGTCAACAACACGGTCATGAGGGCGGCCTTGAGCAAGGCCATCCCCCAACCCGTGTCGCCAAAACTGAGCATCTGCATGAGACTCATCAAGTCACTCCTACCGAAAACACATAAAGCACCGGAACCTTGAAATCCGTCTCAACCTGCCCGACGTCCATGAAGCAAAGGGTGCAACTGCCTGCCTGGTTTACTTGACCATCGGCAGGTTCAAACCCTGCTCCTTGGCGCAATCAATCGCGATC
>NZ_JACAQY010000080.1:0-11287 GCF_013386835.1 Pseudomonas sp. IPO3774 | reverse complement strand
TGTAAGAGCGGAACCAATAGTCGCCGTTACGAAAATAACGGATATACACCCAGCCCAACTCCCCCCAACACAAATGTCGCATCTGAAATCAGGTCAGACTCTCGTCAATCACCAACACCAGCTTCCCTGAAATCCGATTAGTCGCCAGCTCCGCAAACGCAGCCTCGGCATCCTTGATCGGAAACGTCCTGGCCAGTTGCGGACTCAAGCGCCCCTCGGCAAACAACGGCCAAACATGCTGGCTCAAGTCACTGAACAAGTCAGCCTTGAACTGATCATCCCGACTGCGCAACGTCGACCCCAACACCTGCACACGCTTGGCCAACACCTGCGCCAGATCGATCTGCGCCTCACGCCCCCCCATCAACCCAATCAACACCCAGCGCCCATCACGCGCCGCCAGCTTGAGATTCAGCGCCGCGTAATTCCCCCCCACCGGGTCAAGAATCACATCGAACGGTCCAAAATCCCTCAAGCCCTCGATGCCGTCAGTACGTACCACACCCCCCTGAGCCCCCAGCGCTTCACAGTACGCAAGGCGATCCGCCGACCCCACGCTGACCCAACACGGGCTGCCAAACGCCTTGCACAACTGAATCGCCGCCGAGCCCACCCCACTGGCACCGGCATGCAACAACACCTTCTCGCCGGGCTTGAGGCCCGCCAACTGGAACAGGTTCAACCACGCGGTGCTGTATACCTCGGGCAACCCGGCCGCTTCGACCAGGGATACGCCCTCCGGCACCGGCAGCACATGCCGCGCATCCACCACCACTTCTTCAGCCATCCCGCCGCCAGCCAGCAAGGCGCAAACCCGATCCCCCACTTGCCACGACGAACCGGCGCCGACTTCGCTGATCACCCCGGAACACTCCAGGCCCAGCACCTGGCTGGCACCGGGAGGTGGCGGATAAAGCCCCGAACGCTGTAATAAATCGGCGCGATTCAGGCCCGCAGCCGCCACGCGAATGCGTACTTGGCCTACATCGCATGTAGGACTTGGCTCTTCTTGCCACTCCACATGACCTTCAACGCCTTGCAATGCTTTCACAGTGCCTCCATAGTGAGTCTGGACTGAGCCCGTTGCTGTAGCGTCGGGCTTTTTGCATTATGCGACCGGCCCATATGGAACCGGCGACTTCAAAGACGGCCTAATATGCGTTATCAATTGCCCCCGCGTCGAATCAGCATGAAGCATTTGTTCCCCAGCACCGCCCTCGCTCTTTTTATCGGTATCGGCCTTTTGCCGCTGTCGAGCAATACGTTCGCAGCCAACAGCTGGGACAACCTTCAGCCTGATCGCGATGAGGTGATTGCCAGCCTTAACGTCGTCGAGTTGCTCAAGCGCCACCATTACAGCAAGCCGCCGTTGGACGACGCTCGTTCGGTGATCATTTACGACAGCTACCTCAAGCTGTTGGATCCCTCGCGCAGCTATTTCCTGGCCAGCGACATCACCGAGTTCGACAAGTGGAAGACGCAGTTCGACGACTTCCTCAAGAGCGGTGACCTGCAGCCCGGCTTCACCATCTACAAGCGCTACCTGGACCGCGTCAAAGCGCGTCTGGACTTCGCCATTGGTGAGCTGGACAAAGGTGTCGACAAGTTCGACTTCACCAAGAAAGAGACCTTGCTGGTTGACCGCAAGGACGCTCCTTGGCTGACCACCGAGGCCGAGCTGGACGACCTGTGGCGCAAGCGCGTCAAGGATGAAGTCCTGCGCTTGAAGATCGCCGGCAAAGAGCCGAAGGCCATCCAGGAACTGTTGACCAAGCGCTACAAGAATCAGCTGGCACGTCTGGATCAGACCCGTGCCGAAGATATCTTCCAGGCCTACATCAACACCTTCGCAATGTCCTACGACCCGCACACCAATTATCTGTCGCCAGATAACGCGGAAAATTTCGATATCAACATGAGTCTGTCGCTGGAAGGCATCGGTGCCGTCCTGCAAAGCGATAACGACCAGGTGAAGATCGTGCGTCTGGTGCCGGCAGGTCCGGCCGACAAGACCAAGCAGGTTGCCCCGGCCGACAAGATCATCGGTGTGGCCCAGGCCGACAAAGAGATGGTCGACGTGGTCGGCTGGCGCCTGGATGAAGTGGTCAAGCTGATCCGCGGGCCGAAAGGCAGCGTGGTGCGCCTGGAAGTGATTCCGCACACCAACGCACCGAACGACCAGACCAGCAAGATCGTGTCCATCACCCGTGAAGCGGTGAAACTCGAAGACCAGGCCGTCCAGAAGCAAGTCCTCAACCTCAAGCAGGATGGCAAGGACTACAAGCTCGGCGTGGTGGTGATCCCGGCGTTCTACCTGGACTTCAAAGCGTTCCGCGCCGGTGATCCGGACTACAAGAGCACCACCCGCGACGTTAAGAAAATCCTCACAGAATTGCAGAAGGAAAAAGTCGACGGCGTGGTCATCGACCTGCGCAACAACGGCGGCGGTTCCCTGCAGGAGGCCACCGAGCTGACCAGTCTGTTTATCGACAAGGGTCCGACCGTGCTGGTGCGTAACGCTGACGGCCGTGTCGACGTGCTGGAAGACGAGAACCCGGGCGCCTTCTACAAAGGGCCGATGGCGTTGCTGGTCAACCGCCTTTCGGCATCCGCCTCGGAGATTTTTGCCGGCGCGATGCAGGACTACCACCGTGCGCTGATCATCGGCGGCCAGACCTTCGGCAAAGGTACCGTGCAGACCATCCAGCCGCTGAACCATGGCGAGCTGAAACTGACCCTGGCCAAGTTCTACCGGGTTTCCGGGCAGAGCACCCAGCATCAGGGCGTACTGCCGGACGTCGATTTCCCGTCGATCATCGACACCAAGGAAATCGGCGAGAGCGCCCTGCCCGAGGCGATGCCGTGGGACACTATCCGTCCTGCGATCAAGCCTGCGGTAGACCCGTTCAAACCGTACATCGCAGAGTTGAAAGCTGATCACGAAGCCCGCTCCGCCAAGGATGCCGAGTTCATCTTCATCCGCGACAAACTGGCCCTGGCCAAGAAGTTGATGGAAGAGAAAACCGTCAGCCTGAACGAAGCCGACCGTCGTGCGCAGCACACCGACATCGAGAATCAGCAACTGGTGCTGGAGAACGCCCGCCGCAAGGCCAAAGGCGAAGCCCCGCTCAAGGAACTGAAGAAAGAAGACGAAGACGCGATCGCCGCCGAGCCTGATAAAACCAAGCCGGAAGATGATGCCTACCTGAGCGAGACCGGGCGCATCCTGCTGGACTACTTGAAGATCAGCAAGACGGTGGCCAAGCAGTAAATGATGGCGATTTAATGTGAACGCTCCTCGGAGTGTCATCAAATAGACATCATTCTGTCGTGAAATGAAGGACCTGCCAAAGCAGGTCCTTTTTTTTCGACCCGAGAAAATCATGACCATGACCGAACAGCTGAATGCATTGGGCTCAATCCTGGCTCAAGGCAGTTTGCACAGCCTGTTCCAACCCATCATTTCCCTGTCTGAACGACGCGTCATCGGTTATGAAGCCCTCAGTCGCGGTCCGTCCAACAGCCCGTTGCACTCCCCTGTCGCACTGTTCTCCGTGGCCCGCCACGCCGGACGTCTCAGTGAGCTGGAGATGGTCTGCCGGGAAAGTGCCTGCCGGCGGTTCAGCGAGCAGAAACTGCCGGGCAAGCTGTTTCTCAACGTCTCACCCGAATCCCTGCTGGAGACCGCCCACCAGCCCGGCCGTACCCTGCAACTGCTCAGCGACTTCGGCATCCCGCCCAGCCAGGTGGTGATCGAACTGACCGAGCAAACCCCGACCGACGATTTTCAACTGCTGCAAACCGCGCTGCACCACTACCGCGCCATGGGCTTTTCGATTGCCCTGGATGACCTGGGTGCCGGCTATTCCAGCCTGCGGCTGTGGTCGGAGCTGCGCCCGGACTACGTGAAGATCGATCGACACTTTATCGACGGCATCCACCAGGACGCCCTCAAGCGCGAGTTTGTCGGCTCGATCCTGCAAATTGCCAAGGCCTCCCGGGCCCAGGTCATCGCCGAAGGCATCGAGTTGCCGGAAGAGTTGGCGGTGCTCACGGAAATGGGCGTTGACTTGGTGCAGGGCTACCTGCTCTGCCGCCCCCAGGAACACCCGCCGCAGGAAGCGCGGTTGATGCTGCCCAAGCCCGACAACGCCAACGTCGCGCTGAACGACGAAGGCAGCGACCTCAGCGCCCTGCTCAACGAACAACCGGCCGTGGGCCAGCACACTGCCACGGCGCAGGTTTTGGAAGCCTTCCGGCGCCAGGCCAACCTCAATTCCCTGGCGGTGCTGGATGAGCGTGGCCACCCGATTGGCATCGTGCACCGGCACTCGCTGTCAGATGCGCTGCTCAAGCCGTTCGCCACCGATCTGTTCGCCCGCAAGCCCATCAGCCGCTTGATGAGTGATGACTTTCTCGCGGTGGAACTGAGCCAGTCCTTGCAGCAGGTCAGCCGCCTGCTCACCAGTCGCGCACGCCAGCGGATCGAGGAAGATTTCATCATCACCCTCAACGGCGATTATCTGGGGCTGGGCCGGGTGATCGATGTGCTCAAGCTGATTACCGAGCTGAAAATCCAGCAGGCACGCTATGCCAACCCGCTGACCTTGCTGCCGGGCAACGTCCCCATCCAGCAGTGCCTGACGCGGCTGTTGCAGCAACAACGCGAGTCTGTGATCTGCTACGTCGATATCGACAGTTTCAAGCCATTCAACGATATCTACGGCTATGGCCGGGGCGATGAAGTGCTGCTGTGCCTGGCGCAATGCCTGAACGACCGGGTAGACCCCAGCCGCGACTTCGTCGGGCATATCGGCGGTGATGACTTTTTGCTGGTGCTGGGGCCGCAGGATTGGCGCAAGCGGCTGAACCAGCTGCTGGACGACTTCCACACCCAGTGCCGGCGCTTCTATCGCAGCGAGCATCTGGACGCGGGCTGTTTCGTTGCACTGAACCGCCAGGGCGTGCGCCAGGAGTTTGCGCTGCTGTCGCTGTCCATCGGCGTGGTGCATTTGTATCCACAGGCCTGTGGACAACTCGATGCCAGCCAGTTGGCAGAACTGGCCTCGCAAGCCAAGCACCACGCGAAGAACGTGGCGGGCTACAGCATTCATGTGATTGACAGCCTGGAGTTGGGCCAGGCAGAACCGCAGCCGCTCTAGATCAGAGTTGCTCCAGGCGCATCTGCGCCAACGGGTGCCCGGCTCGGGCGGCGATTTTCCACCAGCGTGCCGCTTCCAGCGGATCAGGCGCCTTGCCAAGGCTGCCCGCAAAGCTCAACACCCCAATCTGGTAGGCCGCCTTGCCGTCGCCGGCCAGGGCCGCCAGCCGCAACAGTCGCACGCCTTCTTCACGGGCGCCAAGGCCCTTGCCACGAAACGTCAGAATATGTCCGTAGAAACTCTGTGCTCCTACGTCGCCCAGATTGGCCATGCGCGCGAACTGGCCTTCAAGCCACTGCCAGCCACGCGGCTGTCGCACGAACCAGGACCAATGAAACAACTTGCGCGCCAGCCAGTAACTGGCATACGCCTTGAGCTTCCAGAACACTACGCCTCCGCTGACTCGGGATAATCGTATTCAAATACTCGAACCACTTCGGATGCGTGCCACGACGCCGCGGCCACGCCATCGGACGGCCCGCAGAAGCGCCCGAGACGCTCCACGCATTCAAAGAAACCGGTACGTGGCAGGCGACTGGCGCCCTGGCTGATCACCAGGGAACTGCGCAGTGGTTGGTCGGCCTTGGCATCCAGCGCCGCCAGGTGCTCCAGCGCAGCCGTCAGGGTCTGCATGGCCGGCGTGGGAAATTGCAGGCGCTCCAGCAAGGCGCGGTAGGTCAAGAGGTGGCGCTGTCGGCGCGCCTGGTCCAGCTCGTTGAGTAACCCATCCCAATGTTGACGGCTGATGCGTACGCTCACGTTTCGTCCCTCCAACCTGCAACGCCAAGTTCCCAGGCCAGGCTGCGGCGGATGGCAGCGTCCGGCTGGCGTTCACCGCTTTCGATCAGGCCCAGGTAAGACGGGCTGATGCCCACTGTGCGCGCCAGAACCTCGATGGCCAGGCCCTTGGCCTCGCGCAGGCTTCGCAGCTGCTCCAGGGGGCGCAGATCCGGTTCGGCAGTGGCTTGGCTAATGGTCGAAGCGGGAGGCGTTGGCTGTTGCTGACCGGCGGCTTTTAACAGCGCCTGATACTGAGCCCATGGCAGAACCGCATATTCGGGCTCGCCATCCTTTGTAATTATCTGAATATCCATGACTGCCCCGTAGGATCACAACACTTACTTCGTAAGTACTTTCCTTAGGAGTGTAATCCTAACAGCCACAAAGAGCGCAGGGGGATATTCCCAAGGTTCAGTTTTTTTTCAGGTGTTCTTGCGTAAGCAGCTGAGGCGTCGCAGGAAGGCGCTCAACCACCGCAAGTTTCTCGGGGAGCTGACGCTCGCGCCAGGCGCGAAAGGCGCTCAGTTCGCCGTCGAGGGTCTTCATGACCCACGCCAGCACAGCAATGTCGTCGAGCATGCCGAACACCGGGATAAAGTCCGGGATCGCGTCAATCGGGCTCAGGAAGTACATCAACCCTGCCACTACCGAAATCAGCGCCTTGGGGCTGATGGCCCGGTACTCGCCGCGCCAGTAGGCAAGGCACAAGGCCTGGAGCAGCTTGAGGTCGTCCTTGAGCTTGCCCAGCCGGTTGCCCTGGCTCGAGCCTTTGGCGGCGACCGCGAACAGCAACGTCGGCAAGCGCCCACGGCCAAGCAGGCGAGCAGCCATGGGCAGGAAGCGGGTGAAATTAAACGGGGCTTTCATCGTCACTCCAGTTCCAGGCGACAGAAAAGGTTATCCACACAAATTGTGGATAACCTTGTGAACAGAGCCTATTTTCCAGGCTGAAAGCCACGTAATACAAGGCCTACAGTCAGATCGGGCGTTTTTTGCGCACATAAAAAAAACCCAAGAATTCATTGACTTGGAGATAATCTGCGTCTACCCGTACTCGGGTCTTTTATCAGACTGCTCTAGCCCGCATGGGTTCGGTTGAATTTGCCGTGGATTCAACTGATCGTTCCCACGCTCTGCGTGGGGATGCCGCCTGTGGCGCTCCGCGCTTGCTGTTAGCGCTAGGCTTGAGCAATGCGCAATGGTGACGCAGAGCGTCACGGGATGCATTCCCACGCAGAGCGCGGGAACGATCGCATACGATCGCACAGGCCAGAAACAACAACGCCCCGTCGAGACGGGGCGTTGTGTGTTCAGGTGCTGATTACTTCTTGGCAGCAGGAGCCGCCGGTGCGTCAGGAGCGTCTGCCTTGGACGGGTCCTTGATGGCCAGCAGTTCCAGGTCGAATACCAGCACGGAGTTGGCTGGAATCGCCGGGCTCGGGCTCTGGGCACCGTAGGCCAGGTCGGACGGGATGTACAACTCGACCTTCTCGCCAACGTGCATCAGTTGCAGGCCTTCGACCCAACCCGGAATCACGCCGCTGACCGGCAGGTCAATCGGGCTGCCGCGATCCACGGAGCTGTCAAAGGTGGTGCCGTTGGTGAGCTTGCCGGTGTAGTGAACAGTCACTACGTCGGTAGGCTTGGGTTGAGCACCGTCCGCTTTCTTCACGATCTTGTATTGCAGACCGGAAGCAGTGGTGACAACGCCGTCTTTCTTGGCGTTTTCTTCGAGGAATTTCTTGCCGGCGGTTGCCGACTCTTCGCTCATCTTGGCCATACGCTCTTCAGCACGTTTTTGCAGTGCGGCGAAGGCTTCGACCAGCTCGTCGTCTTTCAGCTTCTGTTCTTTCTTGCCGACGGCATCTTCGATGCCTTGGGCTACCGCTTTGGAGTCCAGGTCATCCATACCTTCTTGAGCAAGGCTTTTGCCCATGTTCAGGCCGATACCGTAGGAAGCTTTTTGCGCCGGGGTTTTCAGCTCTACGCTGGTTTGCGAATCACAACCCGCAAGTACCAGGCTAACCAGGGCCACCGCCGCCGCCAACCGATGCTGTTTCATGCTATTTCCTTGTTCGTGTGCCAAAAGGGCATTCGAGTAAAGTCGCGAGCTTATCAGGCGGCCACGACCAATGGCTACCGGCATGTGAGCAGGAAACTTCTGATAAGTTCACGTGTTTAAAAGCATTTTCATTCAATCCAGGGCCCTGCAACGGACGGCAGCAGCGCTGGAACGAGACTCATGGCCACTTGCCGCACTGCTGGCCTGATGGCATAAGAACGCTACAACTCGACAAGGATAGTTATCTTGCGCATTTTTTCCCGTGTTTTGCTGATGATTTTCATACTGCTGGGCCTGGTCCTGGCGGTGGTGCTCTATTACGTGGTCAACCCGAAGCTGCCGGTCTACGTGCCGGTGGAACAGGTGCACTATCAGGATCAATGGAGCGCCGCAGATCGCCAGACCTACTATTTCACGCCCCAGGGCACCCAGGTCAAGGGCCTGCGTTATGCCTGGTTTACCGCACTGGAGCTGCCGTTCTCCGAAAAGCGTTTCGCCACGCCCGAGTACCTGGCGCGCTTTGGTTTTCTGGTAGACCCCAAGCAGGTGCCCACCGCGCAGAACCCCGGCAACCTGCCGGTGGGTTTCGCCCGGCATAAAAATGCCGGCAGCAATGATGAGTTCCTCGACATCACCTGCGCCGCCTGCCACACCGGCCAGTTGAACTTCAAAGGCCAGGGCCTGCGGATCGACGGTGGCCCGGCGCAACATGTGCTGCCGTCCAGCGTGCCGACCCTGCGCGGCGGCAGCTTCGGCCAGGCACTGGTCGCCAGCCTGGCCTCGACCTACTACAACCCGTGGAAATTCGAGCGCTTTGCCCGCACCGTGCTGGGCCATGACTACAACGACCAGACCGCAGCGCAACTGCGCCAGGACTTCAAGAAGTCCCTGAACAACTTCCTCAAAGTCGCCTGGAACGACACCCACCGCGGCCTCTACCCCACCGAAGAAGGCCCGGGCCGCACCGACGCCTTTGGCCGTATCGCCAACGCCAGCTTCGGCGACGCCATTTCCCCCGACAATTACCGCATCGCCAACGCCCCGGTGGACTACCCGCAACTGTGGGACATCTGGACCTTCGACTGGGTGCAATGGAACGGCTCGGCCCAACAACCCATGGCCCGCAATATCGGCGAAGCCCTGGGCGTCGGCGCCACCCTGGACTTCTTCGACAGCGCCGGCCAGCCGCTCCAGGGCGATGCGCGCTACGCCTCCAGCGTGCGGGTTCGCGACCTGAATACCATCGAAGAAACCCTGCAACGGCTCAAGCCCCCCACCTGGCCCGAAGACCTGTTCGGCGCCATCGACAAACCGCTGGCCGCCCAGGGTCGCGCACTGTTCGCGGAAAACTGCGCCGGCTGCCACGTGCCAGCGGTGTCCCAGGTCGATGGCCGCCCGGTGCGACAATTGAAAATGCTCCCGGTGGAGGTGATCGGCACCGACCCCGCTACTGCCAACAATATCGCTGACCACCGCTTCGACCTCAGCGCCCTGCAATGGGACCCGGCGGAGTTGGCGAAAATGAACGTCGAACTGCACCCCACGCCCACCGAGCCGCTGGACCTGCGCAGCCTCTCTTCAGCCAAAGGCCTGGCCTACATCACCGCCTTTGTCGAAGACCACGCCTACCGTGCCGCCGGTGTGACACCTGCCGAACGCCCGCGCCTGGACGGCTTCGGCCTGCCGATCGGCGTACGCGAATTGCGTGCCTACAAGGCACGGCCCTTGGCCGGGGTGTGGGCGACACCGCCGTTCCTGCACAACGGCTCGGTGCCGACGATCTACCAATTGCTCTCGCCTCAGGACGAGCGCAGCCCGACCTTCTATAAAGGCACCTTCGAATACGACCCGCGCCACCTGGGCTATCAAACCGCCGCGTTCCCCAACGCGTTCCTGTTCGATACGCGCATCACCGGCAACCACAACAGCGGCCACGAATTCCGTGCCGGGCAGCGTGGCAACGGGGTGATTGGCCGAGGCTTGCTGCCCCAGGAACGCTGGGCGCTGCTGGAATATTTGAAAGTGCTGGGCGGCCCGCTGGAACAGCAACTGCCCTGACCCAACCGACTTCGCAGAAAAGGATTTTTAAATGCTCGCTCGACTTTGGCTGCGCCTCGGCGCGTTTCTCGGCAAGACCCTGTTGTGGCTGGTGGGCCTGGGCCTGCTGGGCTGGTTGCTGTCCACCCTGTGGTTTGCCTGGCAGCACAGCGGCCCGGTATCGCCGGATGAACAGATCCCGCCGGGTGAAGCGGCCATGACCCAGGGCATCATCCAGACCGCCGTGCGCATCGTCGACCAGCACCGCGAAGGCACGCGTTACCTGCGGGATGCGCATGCCAAGGCCCATGGCTGCGTGAAGGCCGAGGTCAGCGTACTGGCGGACCTCGACCCGGCCCTGCGCCAGGGCGTGTTCGCCGAGCCGGGCAAGACCTGGCAGGCGATGATGCGACTGTCCAACGGCAATGCGTATCCGCAGTTCGACAGCATCCGGGATGCCCGGGGGATGGCGATCAAGTTGCTGGACGTGCCAGGCAAACAGCTGCTGGCGGATCAGCAGGCGCGGGGTGAGCAGGACTTTGTGATGTTCAGCCATCCGAATTTTTTCGTCAGTGATGTGGCGGAGTATGCGCAGAACATTTCGGCTCAGGCCGATGGCAAGAAAGTCATGGCGTTTTTCCCCGGGGTGGATCCGCGCAGTTGGCAGGTGCGGCATTTGTTTATCGCGCTGGCGACGTTGGCGCCGCCGCCGGTGAGTCCTACGCAGACGACGTATTTCTCGGTGTCGCCGTATAAGTTCGGGGCGGCGAATGCGAAGTTTCGGGTGGCGCCGGATCCCCAGGGGTGTCCTGCGTATGTGCTGCCTGAACAGAATCAGGACCTGCCGAACTTTTTGCGCAGTGCGTTGAATCAGCAATTGTCGACGGACCGGGTGGCGGCGTGTTTTGTGTTGCAGATTCAGCGGCAGAATCCGCAGAAGTTCATGCCGATCGAGGACACCAGCATTGAATGGAAAGAGAGTGATGCGCCGTTTGAGACGGTGGCCAAGGTGGTGATTCCGGCGCAGGATTTTGATACGCCGGCGTTGAATCTGGCTTGTGATAATCAGTCGTTTAATCCGTGGTTTGGGGTGGAGGCGCATCGGCCGATTGGGGGGATTAACCGGTTGCGTAAGGCGGTGTATGAGGCGGTCAGTGATTATCGGCATAGCCGGAATTTGTAGCTCCGCGGTGTGGGGTGCATATCCGTTGCTGCGGTTATGGCCGCTATTGGTTCCGCTCTTACA
>NZ_JACAQY010000079.1:0-2412 GCF_013386835.1 Pseudomonas sp. IPO3774 | reverse complement strand
GTAAGGGGCCGGTGAACACACCTTCCGAACTCCATCATTAAGGACGATGGTGTCCGCGTATTTTTAAGCGGACGCTATCGCCCTTAACGTCAGGAATTCCATGCGCCAACGAAGCTCTTATCCCAAATCGTTCAAAGCCCAGGTTGTTCAGGAATGCCTGCAACCAGGCGCGACCATCTCCGGCGTCGCCATCAGCCATGGCATCAACGCCAACGTCATCCGAAAGTGGATGCCGCTGTACCGGGATCAGCCGCCAGCGGTGCTACCTGCTTTTATTCCAGTGAAATCTACGCCAAAGCGGCCGACTGAAACGGCGGCGGTCATCGATCTGCCGTTTGGCGATCAATCGATCACAGTGAAATGGCCAACTTCTGATCCTGAAGGGTGCGCCCGCTTTGTCCGTGGGCTCACACAATGATTCGCATCGATGCCATCTGGCTCGCCACCGAACCCATGGACATGCGTGCCGGCACTGAAACGGCCCTGGCCAGGGTGATCGCGGTGTTCGGTGCGGCGAAGCCGCACTGCGCCTATCTATTTGCCAATCGCCGCGCGACTCGGATGAAAGTGCTGGTACACGATGGGATTGGCGTTTGGCTGGCTGCACGCCGCTTAAACCAAGGTAAATTCCATTGGCCAGGTGTTCGCCAAGGCAGCGAAATGGTGCTGGATACCGAACAACTTCAGGCCTTGGTGCTCGGTCTACCTTGGCAACGCGTTGGAGCTGGCGGTGCAATCACACTGCTTTAAGAAGCTGTAATTAGCGCCTTGGCCTACTGCCGCAAACGAGCTGCTTTGGTAAAATCCACGGCATGACTTCCTCGCCCAATCTCGATCAAATGACCCCCGACCAACTGCGTGCATTCGCTGCGCAGTTGCTGTCGCAAGTGGAGACCATGGGTCAGACGGTCGAGACCATGAGCAAGACGGTCGAAACGATGGGCAGGAAGATTAGCCGCGATCAAACGGTAATCGAGAAGCTGACCCACGAGATCGCACGACTCAAGCGCTTGAAGTTTGCCAAGCGCAGCGAGCAGATGAATCCTGAGCAGGCCAGCCTGCTTGATGACCTGATTGATACTGATATCGCGGCGATTGAAGCCGAGCTTCAAGCCTTGCAAATAGCGCCAGTGGCGACCGAGAAAAAGCAAAAGCCCAAGCGCACTGCATTGCCGGCAGAATTTCCACGCACATTGATCCATCACGAACCGGACAACACCCACTGCCCATGCGGCTGCGTACTCACGCGCATCGGTGAAGACGTCAGCGAAAAGCTGGACTACACGCCGGGCGTT
This sequence comes from Pseudomonas sp. IPO3774, assembly GCF_013386835.1. NCBI lineage: Bacteria > Pseudomonadati > Pseudomonadota > Gammaproteobacteria > Pseudomonadales > Pseudomonadaceae > Pseudomonas > Pseudomonas sp. IPO3774. Next base: position 1,117 of record NZ_JACAQY010000079.1, on the reverse strand, counting down.
TTTACCGTTGAACGCCATGTGCGTGGCAAGTGGGTGTGCGATGACTGCGAAACGCTGATCCAGGCCCCGGTACCGGCGCAGGTCATCGACAAGGGCATCCCAACTGCCGGATTACTGGCCCACGTCATGATCGCGAAGTTCGCTGACCATCTTCCGCTTTACCGCCAGGAATCGATTTTTGGTCGTGCTGGCTTGGCGATTCCACGCTCCACTTTGGCTCAATGGGTTGGCGTTACTGGCGTGCAGTTGCAGCCACTGGTCGATGCCCTGCGTGACGTAGTGATCGGGCAGCAGGTTGTGCACGCGGATGAAACACCCGTGCAGATGCTCGCTCCGGGCTCGAAGAAAACCCACCGTTCTTATGTTTGGGCTTACGCCACCAGCCAGTTCTGCGAAACAGCCGCTGTCGTCTACGACTTCAGCCCCAGCCGCGCCGGTGAGCATGCTCGCAACTTCCTGCAAGGCTGGAAAGGCAAGTTGGTCTGCGACGACTTTGGCGGTTACAAGGCCAGCTTCGAACTCGGCGTGACCGAGATCGGCTGCATGGCTCATGCCCGGCGCAAGTTCTTCGAATTGCACGCTACCAACAAGAGCCAGCTCGCCGAGCAGGCCCTGCGTTACATCCAGTTGCTGTACGAAATCGAGAGCGAAGTGCGCGATCTGGAGCCGGATTTACGTTGCCGAATACGGCAAGAAAAAGCCGTGCCGGTGATGGAGATGCTGCACGCCTGGATGATCGCCCAGCGTGATCTTGTGCCCGAAGGTTCGGCTATCAGCAGAGCACTCGATTACAGCCTTAAACGCTGGGCAGCGCTGTCGCGCTACCTCAATGACGGGGCCGTACCCATTGATAATAATTGGGCGGAGAACCAGATCCGGCCATGGGCTCTTGGGCGCAAGAACTGGCTCTTCGCCGGGTCGCTACGCAGCGGAAAACGGGCTGCGGCAATCATGAGCTTAATCCAATCTGCGCGGCTGAATGGTCATGACCCGTACGCCTATCTAAAGGATGTTCTCACGCGCCTGCCGACGCAGCGGGCGAGTGAAATCGAGCAGTTGCTTCCGCATAAGTGGCAGCCGGCTTAATCACGCAAGACGTGATGCCCGGACGCATACG
>NZ_JACAQY010000008.1:22731-266679 GCF_013386835.1 Pseudomonas sp. IPO3774 | reverse complement strand
CTCTTTTTCTCCGCTTTCGACCGAGAAGATCGAAACGTTAACAAGGCCAAACAACACTGCCTTACTAACTCCTTCTGGGCTTCGATGATCTGAAGCAACTCGCTGTCGAAACCTACATAACTCTTTGTTTACCAAGGAGTTTTCCGTTTCGACTGCGCCGGAAGTGGGGCGAATTATAGACAGATATAAAACGCCGTCAACAGTTAATTTCAGGTTTATTCGGATTTAAGCGTAATACGCGCAAATGCCTTCTTGCCGGCCTGGCAAACGTGGGTCGCGCCCAGTTCGTATATAAAGGTGCGATCGACAACCTCACCATCTATACGTACACCGCCAGACCCCAGAAGGTCGCGCGCCACCGCCGAGTTCTTCACCAGGCCCGCCTTATTAAGGACGGCAGCGATCGGCATTGCCTCGCCAGCAGTCAATTCAATCTCAGGCAGATCATCCGGCAGCTCGCCATCCTTCATACGGTTACCCGCAGCACGGTGAGCACTGGCCGCAGCCTCTTCACCATGGAAGCGCGCAACAATCTCTTCAGCCAGCTTGATCTTCACATCCCGCGGGTTAGCCCCAGCTTCCACTTCAGCACGCAATGCATTGATCTCATCCATCGAGCGGAAACTCAACAGTTCGAAGTAACGCCACATCAGCGCATCCGGAATCGAAACCAGCTTGCCGTACATCACACCCGGCGCTTCCTGGATACCGACATAGTTACCCAGGGACTTGGACATCTTCTTGACGCCATCCAGCCCTTCCAGCAACGGCATCGTCAGAATGCACTGAGCCTCTTGCCCATACGCACGCTGCAGCTCACGCCCCATCAGCAGGTTGAACTTCTGATCAGTACCGCCCAGCTCGACATCGGCACGCAACGCCACCGAGTCATACCCTTGAACCAATGGGTACAGGAACTCATGGATAGCGATCGGCTGATTAGTGGAGTAGCGCTTATCGAAGTCATCGCGCTCGAGCATGCGAGCAACGGTGTACTGGGACGTAAGACGAATGAAATCCGCCGGCCCCATCTGATCCATCCAGGTGGAGTTGAAGGCCACCTCGGTCTTGGCCGGATCAAGAATCTTGAAGACCTGGGTCTTGTAGGTCTCGGCGTTATCGAGAACCTGCTCACGGGTCAGCGGCGGACGCGTAGCGCTCTTGCCGCTCGGATCGCCGATCATCCCGGTGAAGTCACCTATAAGGAAGATCACCTGATGCCCCAGTTCCTGGAACTGGCGCAGCTTATTAATAAGCACCGTATGCCCAAGGTGCAGATCCGGCGCCGTCGGATCAAAGCCGGCCTTAATACGCAGGGGCTGGCCACGCTTGAGCTTTTCGATCAGCTCAGCTTCGACCAACAGTTCTTCCGCACCACGTTTGATCAGCGCTAGCTGCTCTTCAACCGACTTCATAACAGACCCGCAAGGCTCAGATTCAAAAGGGAACCAACCATACAAGATCAGGGACTAATTACAAGTTTTGCCCTGCGCACGGACACCGTTCAGCAAGCCCAGCGTTCGCAAGCTTGCACCACAGATGATTTGGTTATATTTTATACAGTTATTTCATCTTCATCATGTCATTCATCTTTTCCAATTCATCTTTTCAAAGTCAAAATTACTTATGACCACAGAACCGTCTAAAGCGCCGCCGCTTTACCCGAAGACCCACCTGCTCGCCGCAAGTGGGATCGCCGCCCTTCTGAGCCTGGCACTCCTGGTATTTCCTTCCAGCGACGTAGAAGCCAAACGAACGACCCTAAGCCTTGACCTTGAAAGTCCGGTTGAGCAACTGACACAAGATCAAGACGCTTCCGACGCACTTCAAGCCACAAATGGCGCAGCCGAATCGCCGTTTGCCCAGATCGAAAGCAGCGCCGAAGACACCAAGGAAACCGCGCAGGCCGAACCTGCGGTAGCAGAGGCACCCAAGAACCCGCTGCACCGGGAAGTCATTGTTGCCAAGGGCGACACCCTTTCGACCCTGTTCGAAAAGGTCGGCCTCCCCGCCGCGACGGTCAACGATGTACTGGCAAGCGACAAGCAGGCCAAGCAATTCACCCAACTCAAGCATGGCCAGAAGCTTGAATTCGAACTGGCGCCCGACGGCCAGTTGACCAACCTGCACAGCAACGTCAGCGACCTGGAAAGCATCACCCTGACCAAAGGCGCCAAAGGCTTTGCGTTCAACCGCATCACCACCAAGCCGGTCATGCGCTCCGCCTATGTACACGGCGTGATCAACAGCTCGCTGTCGCAGTCCGCCGCCCGCGCCGGCCTGTCCCACAGCATGACCATGGACATGGCCAGCGTGTTTGGCTACGACATCGACTTCGCCCAGGACATTCGCCAGGGTGACGAATTCGACGTGATCTACGAACAGAAGGTCGCCAACGGCAAGGTCGTCGGCACCGGCAACATCCTCTCTGCGCGATTTACCAACCGTGGCAAGACCTACACCGCCGTGCGCTACACCAACAAACAAGGCAACAGCAGCTACTACACCGCCGACGGCAACAGCATGCGCAAGGCGTTCATCCGTACCCCGGTTGACTTCGCCCGTATTAGCTCGCGTTTCTCGATGGGTCGCAAGCATCCAATTCTGAACAAAATTCGCGCTCACAAAGGCGTCGACTACGCCGCCCCGCGTGGCACGCCGATCAAGGCTGCCGGTGACGGCAAGGTCTTGCTGGCTGGTCGCCGTGGCGGCTACGGCAACACCGTGATCATCCAGCACGGGGCCACCTACCGTACGCTGTATGGCCATATGCAAGGTTTCGCCAAGGGCATCCAGACTGGCGGCAACGTCAAGCAGGGCCAGGTGATCGGTTACATCGGCACTACCGGGCTGTCCACCGGCCCGCACTTGCACTACGAGTTCCAGGTCAACGGCGTGCACGTCGACCCACTGGGCCAGAAGCTGCCAATGGCCGACCCGATCGCCAAGGCCGAGCGCGCTCGCTTCCTGCAGCAGAGCCAGCCATTGATGGCCCGCATGGACCAGGAGCGCTCGACTCTCCTGGCTTCGGCGAAGCGCTAAGCCATGTCGCTCTATATAGGTGTGATGTCCGGGACCAGCCTTGATGGCTTGGACATTGCGCTGATCGAGCAAGGCCCGGCGATCAAGCTGATCGCCACCCACTACATCCCCATGCCTGAATCCCTGCGTTCCGAGCTGCTTGGCCTGTGCGCCAGCGGCCCGGACGAGATTGCCCGTTCGGCGCTCGCGCAGCAGAACTGGGTGACGCTTGCCGCCCAAGGTATTCACGCCCTACTCGATCAGCAGAACCTCAAGCCCCAGGACATTCGAGCGATTGGCAGCCACGGCCAAACCATTCGTCACGAACCTGCACGGGGTTTTACCGTGCAGATCGGCAACCCGGCACTGCTCACCGAATTGACCGGAATCACCGTCGTCAGTGATTTCCGCAGCCGCGATGTCGCCGCCGGAGGCCAAGGCGCCCCGCTGGTGCCTGCATTTCATGAGGCACTGTTTGGCGAGCGTACGGGCAACCGCGCCGTACTGAATGTGGGCGGCTTCAGCAACCTCAGCCTGATCGAGACCGGCAAACCGGTCGCGGGCTTCGACTGCGGGCCGGGGAATGTCCTGCTGGATGCCTGGATTCACCAGCAACGCGGCGAGAACTTCGACCGCGATGGCCAGTGGGCTGCCAGCGGGAAGGTTGAACCCCAGCTACTCAAGGCATTGCTCAGCGATCCGTTCTTTGTGACCAAGGGGCCAAAAAGCACCGGTCGCGAAGTCTTCAACCTGGGATGGCTTGAGCATCACCTGGGACGATTGCCGCCATTCGCAGCCCAGGACGTGCAAGCCACATTGCTCGAGCTGACTGCCCTGACCATCGTCGAATCCCTGCAAACCGCCCAATCACAGACCGAAACCCTGCTGGTCTGCGGCGGCGGCGCCCACAACGCAACCTTGATGAGCCGCCTGAGCGCCCTGCTGCCGGCGACCCAGGTCAGCAGCACCGCCACCTGCGGCGTAGACCCTGACTGGGTCGAAGCCATGGCGTTCGCCTGGCTGGCCCATTGCTGCCTGGAAGGCATCGCCGCCAACCGCCCCAGCGTCACCGGCGCCCGCGGCCTTCGTGTACTCGGCGCGATCTACCCCGCCTGAATCCCACACAGCAAAACGCCGCTTGGCCCTATCAAGGCCAAGCGGCGTTTTTATATCCGCTGTCGATCAGATCGAGAACGAAGACCCGCAACCACAAGTGGTGGTGGCATTCGGGTTCTTGATCACGAAGCGCGAACCTTCCAGACCTTCCTGATAGTCCACCTCGGCTCCTGCCAGGTACTGGAAGCTCATCGGATCGACAACCAGGCTGACGCCCTCGCGCTCAACGATGGTGTCGTCATCGGCCACGTCTTCATCGAAGGTAAAACCGTACTGAAACCCTGAACAACCGCCGCCCGTAACAAATACGCGCAGCTTCAAGCGATCATTACCCTCTTCATCGACCAGGCTCTTCACCTTGTGCGCAGCACCGTGGGTGAATTGCAAAGCCGTGGGGGTGAAGGATTCAACGCTCATGCTGATAATCTCCCGGCGTAGCGCCGCCATATGCGTGATGGCGGGCATTATCCGCTTCTCCTAGAAAAGCGGTCAACTATTGTTACGGTATATCAATCTGCGCAGCGGCCATTAAAAACACGAAAGGCCCGATCAACGGGCCTTTGCGCAACAGCAGAAAATTTACGGCAGCATGCCCGCGTGGGACAGGCCCAGCTTCTCATCCAGGCCAAACAGGATGTTCATGTTCTGCACAGCCTGGCCCGAAGCGCCCTTGACCAGGTTGTCGATGACCGACAATACCACCACCAGGTCACCATCCTGTGGACGATGCACTGCGATACGGCACACGTTGGCACCGCGCACGCTGCGGGTCTCCGGGTGGCTGCCCGCCGGCATCACATCGACGAACGGCTCATTGGCATAGCGCTTTTCAAACAGCGCCTGCAGGTCTACCGAGCGATCAACGACCGTCGCATACAGTGTGGAGTGGATCCCGCGGATCATCGGTGTCAGGTGCGGCACAAACGTCAGGCCGACATCCTTGCCCGCAGCACGACGCAGCCCCTGGCGAATTTCCGGCAAGTGACGATGGCCTTTGACTGCATAGGCTTTCATGCTTTCCGACGTCTCGGAGTAAAGCGAACCTACAGCGGCCCCACGACCAGCACCACTGACGCCCGACTTGCAGTCAGCAATCAGCCGCGATGCATCCGCCAGCCCAGCTTCCAGCAATGGCAGGAAACCCAACTGCGTAGCCGTCGGATAGCAACCCGGCACAGCGATCAGGCGTGCTTGCTTGATCTGCTCACGATTGACTTCCGGCAGGCCGTACACCGCCTCTTCCAGCAACTGCGGTGCACCGTGAGGTTGGCCGTACCACTTGGCCCACTCATCGGCGTCCTGCAGGCGGAAGTCTGCCGACAAGTCGATCACCTTGGTACCGGCGGCCAGCAACTCGCCCGCCAGGGCATGGGCCACACCGTGGGGCGTGGCGAAGAACACCACATCGCAGGCGCCCAACGTCTTGATATCCGGAACGCTGAACGCCAGGCCGTCATAGTGGCCTCGCAGGTTCGGGTACATATCGGCCACAGCCAGGCCGGCCTCGGATCGGGAAGTGATCACCACCACCTCAGCTTGCGGATGCTGAGCCAACAGACGCAGCAATTCGACACCGGTGTAACCCGTGCCGCCGACGATACCGACCTTGACCATAAACCTGCCCTCAACGAACCCACTGGAAAGCCGTCGATAATAGGGTTCGTATCGTCCTGCGACAACCTTCAACATGACGTGTAGACGCAAGAGCCACTACTATCTTCAGCTACCGTGAACCTGGGAATAACTAAAAATGCTTTATCTATGGGTCAAAGCCTTTCATATCGTCAGCATCGTCTGCTGGTTTGCCGCGCTGTTCTACCTTCCGCGCCTGTTCGTCTACCACGCCCAAAGCGAGGACACCATCAGCAAGGAACGCTTCGGCGTGATGGAGCGCAAGCTGTACCGCGGCATCATGGGCCCGGCGATGATCGCCAGCCTGGTGTTCGGCGGCTGGCTGATCTACCTCAACCCGGCCATCTTTCAATCCGGCGGGTGGATCCACGCCAAGTTGACTCTGGTAGTACTGCTCATCGGCTACCACCATATGTGCGGCGCGCAGGTAAAACGTTTCGCCCGTGGCGAAAACACCCGCAGCCATGTCTTTTATCGCTGGTTCAATGAAGTGCCAGTTCTGATATTGCTGGCTATCGTAATTTTGGTCGTGGTCAAACCGTTCTAATCTCTATTACTCGGGGTACTTCCAATGTCGCTGCCCGCTTCGCTCGAACACAGTCTGCGCCTGCCCGTCGTGGCTGCGCCGATGTTTCTGATCTCCAACCCGCAACTGGTGCTGGCCTGCTGCCGCAACGGGATCGTCGGCAGCTTCCCTGCCCTCAACCAGCGGGAAAGCAGCGGCTTCAAGGCGTGGCTGGAAGAAATCGAAGCGGGCCTGGCGCTGCTGGATAACCCGGCGCCCTATGCGGTCAACCTGATCGTGCACAACAGTAACCCGCGGGTGGAAGCTGACCTGGCGATCTGCGTCGAGCACAAGGTGCCGATCGTCATCACCAGCCTGGGCGCGGTGAAAGAATTGGTAGACGCGGTGCATAGCTACGGCGGCCTGGTATTCCACGATGTCACCACCCGGCGCCACGCCGAAAAAGCCGCTGAAGCCGGCGTCGATGGCCTGATCGCCGTTGCGGCGGGCGCCGGTGGCCACGCCGGCACCTGGAGCCCGTTCTCGCTGATCGCAGAAATCCGTCAGTTCTTCGACAAAACCCTGCTGCTCGCCGGTTGCCTGAACCACGGCCACGAAATCCTCGCCGCGCAACTGCTCGGCGCCGACCTGGCCTATTTCGGCACGCGTTTTATCGGCACCACCGAAAGCCATGCCCCGGATGCCTATAAAGAGATGCTGCTCACATCGCGCGCCGCCGACATCGTGCACACTCCAGCCGTCTCCGGTGTTCCCGCAAGCTTCATGCGCCAGAGCCTGGAAAATGCCGGTTTCGACCTCGCCGCGCTGCAAGGCAAGGGTGAAGTCAATTTTGGCTCCAAGCTCAAGCCACTCAACGACGAAGCCAAAGCCTGGAAGACCGTGTGGTCCGCCGGCCAGGGCGTCGGAGAGATTGATGATTTGCCCAGCGTCGATGAACTCGTGGCCCGCCTGGATGCCGAATACCGCAAGGCGCTCGAGCATGCGGCACAATTGCCTGAACGCTGGCCACGCTGATCCGCGATCCAAAGCCTGCTGATCAAGGCAGGCCTCCCCATTCAAGTGACAAGGATGCCCGCATGAGCGACAACCGTTTCAAGATTGTGTTTGATGGCGCATTGCTCCCGGGTGTCGAAAGCACCACCGCCAAGCTGAACCTCGCCGAGTTGTTCAAAAGTGATGTCGACGCGATCGAAAAGCTTTTCACCGGCCGCCCGGTCGCGCTGAAACGCGACCTTTCCCGCGCCGATGCCGAGACCTATCTGCAAGCGCTGAAAAACGCCGGGGTGGATGCGCGGATAGAAGAAGAGCAGCCGGTCGCCTTCAGCCTTGCCGAAACCCATGAAACGGACTCCGGCAGCGCGACTGGCTACACCCGCCCCGCCGCATCGCCTTACGCCCCGCCCCGGGCCGCGGTTGGCGAGAACCTGCCGGAGTTTTCCACCCTTAAGGTATTCACCGTCAACGGCCGGATCGGACGCCTGCGCTTCCTGGCGTGGACGCTGGTGCTGAGCGTGGTGATCCTCCTCGTCTCAAGCGTGTTCTTCACCGTCGGACTTGGTATCGCTGCGGTCTCTCCGACGATTGCCATGGTCATTGGCTTCCTCGTGGGGATTGCCATACTCGTGGCCGCTGTGTGGGTCAGCGTACAGATCACCGTGCAGCGCCTGCATGACCTGGGCTGGTCCGGCTGGCTGTGGTTCCTGCACCTGGTGCCCTTCGTTGGCAGCATCTTCCCGATCCTGCTGATGGTCCTCCCCGGTAACACGGGCGCAAACCAGTACGGCGCGCCACCACCGCGTAACTCCACTGCGGTGAAAATCCTCTCCGCATTGTGGCTCGCTTTCATTCCGCTGGTATTTGCCGGCGCGGTGTTGGTTGGCATGAGCGGCTACCTGGATCAACTGGAAAGCGATGTAGGTGGCAGCTACGAAAGCAGCTCCATCAACTCCGATGACGACAGCGACCAGGCCACCACCGTCGATGAAGTCGATGTGCAAAGTGCTGACGACACAGCCGAACCTGTAGACTCTACGCAACAGTGAAAAACGCCCGACGCCTGTGACGCCTCTGTCACAGGCCCGGTAGCGTTGCGATGGAGAAACGCATGACCCGTTACGCTCTGATCACCGGTGCCTCCAGCGGCATCGGCCTGGCCTTGGCCGAAGCACTGGCCCGTCGCGGCCGCAGCTTGATTCTGGTGGCCCGCCAGCGTGATCAGTTGGAAAGCATTGCAATCGAATTGACTCAGCGCTTCGGCGTCGAGGTGCTGTTCCGTGCCTGTGACCTGGGCGAGCCCCTGCGGCTCTCCGGGTTCCTGCTGGAACTGGAAGAAGGCGAGCGGCAGATCGACCTGCTGGTCAACTGCGCCGGCATCGGTACCAGCGGCCCGTTCCTGGCGCAGGACTGGATGACCGAGCAGGACCTGATGGAGGTCAACATCCTCGCCCTGACCCGCATGTGCCACGCACTCGGCAACGCCATGGCCCTGCACGGCGGCGGGCAGATTCTCAACGTCGCGTCGGTTGCCGCGTTCCAACCCGGCCCATGGATGAGCACTTACTACGCCAGCAAGGCCTACGTGCTGCACTTTTCCGAAGGCTTGCGCGAGGAACTGAAGACCTGCGGCATCAAGGTTTCCGTTCTTTGCCCCGGCCCGACCCGCACCGCATTCTTCGGCACCGCCCAAATGGACACCGCCAAGCTGGATCGCAGCCAACAGTTGATGAGCCCGGAAGAAGTCGCGCTCTACACCGTGCGTGCGCTGGCCAAGAACAAAGCCATCATCATTCCCGGCCGGCGTAATCGCTGGCTGGCGTTCAGCCCGCGCCTGAGCCCGCGCTGGCTGACCCGCAAGATTGCCGGCGCGATCAACAAGGCCTATTGCCCGCGCTGATCGCCTGAGTACACTCACCCTGCACTTTCACAATGGAGAAACAGCTGTGGATACTCTGTTCACCAAGATCATCAACAGAGAAATACCCGCGAAGATCATCTACGAGGATGACCAGGTCCTGGCCTTCCACGACATCGCGCCAATGGCACCCGTGCATTTCCTGGTGATTCCGAAAAAGCCGATCCGCACCCTCAACGACCTCACCGAGGAAGACAAGGCGCTGGCCGGGCATATCCTGTTCACCGCCCAGCGCCTGGCGGTTGAGCAAGGCTGTGAGAAGGGCTTCCGTGTGGTGATGAACTGCAACGAAGATGGCGGACAGACCGTTTATCACATCCACATGCATGTTCTGGGTCAACGCCAGATGAACTGGCCGCCGGGCTGAGCACTACCCGTGGCGAGGCAGCTTGCTGTGGCGAGGGAGCTTGCTCCCGCTGGGCTGCGTAGCAGCCCCAAAAACGAGAGCGCTGCGCACTCCAGCGCGAGCAAGCTCCCTCGCCACACAAGCAATTTGACCCAGCGCAAACGCTTCCCCCTCTCTTGCGGTAAACTGGCCGCCGAGATTCTTCCCGGAGGTCAGCATGACTACCCAACGTCACTACTCGCCGATTGATCGTCTGTTGCTGCAAGCCGATACGGCCATGCGCACGCTGCTGCCATTCAGCGGCCAACCGCACCGCCCGTCGCCCGCCATCGTGCGGCCCGAAGCGCAGATGAGCGAGACCGACACCCGCCACGTCGCCGGCCTGATGCGTATCAACCATACCGGCGAGGTCTGTGCCCAGGCGCTGTACCAGGGCCAGGCCCTGACCGCCAAGCTGCCGCAAGTGCGCGCCGCGATGGAACATGCCGCCGAAGAAGAAATCGATCACCTGGCCTGGTGCGAACAACGCATTCGCCAGTTGAACAGCCATCCGAGCGTGCTGAACCCGCTGTTCTACGGCTTATCGTTTGGCATTGGTGCGGTGGCCGGGCTGATCAGCGACAAAGTCAGCCTGGGTTTTGTGGCCGCCACCGAGCATCAGGTGTGCAAACACCTCAATGAACACCTCGAGCAACTGCCGGCTGAAGACGAAAAGTCCCGTGCGATTCTTGAGCAGATGCGCATTGATGAAGAACATCACGCCGAAAGCGCGCTGGACGCGGGCGGCTTCCGCTTCCCGGCACCGGTGAAATTTGGCATGAGCCTGCTGGCCAAGGTCATGACCAAAAGCACGTACCGCATCTAGTTTCAGCAGAAAACAAAAAAGGGCGCTATCAAGCGCCCTTTCTTTTTGCCTGCCGATTGAAGAATCAGCCCAACTCAATGATCTCGTAATCATGAGTGATGGCAACGCCCGCAGCGCCCAGCATGATCGAGGCCGAGCAGTACTTCTCCGCCGACAACTCGATGGCCCGCTTGACCTGGGCTTCTTTCAACGCCCGGCCCTTGACGACAAAGTGCATGTGGATCCTGGTAAACACCTTCGGGTCTTCGGTGGCACGCTCGGCTTCCAGGAATGCTTCGCAGCTTTCCACCGCCTGGCGGGACTTCTTCAGGATGCTCACCACATCGAAATTGCTGCAACCGCCTACACCGAGCAGGAGCATTTCCATCGGGCGTACGCCCAGGTTGCGGCCACCGGCTTCCGGCGGGCCGTCCATGACCACCACGTGGCCACTGCCCGACTCACCGAGGAACATGGCTTCGCCCGCCCATTGGATGCGTGCCTTCATCGCCCAGACTCCACTGCTAAAAAAGGGTCGCCAGCTTAGCACAGCACTTTGGGCCGGCAGCGTTTCCCATGAAAGCGATCAACAGCAGGGTTTGCTGGGTAAATTCCCTAATGAAGTCAGAATGTGTCTGTTAAGCTGGCGCCAAATCAATGGCGCATTGCCATCCATTGGATGATGTAGCTTAGCCGTTGATCGCGCTGGATAAAAAAACAAGCTCACCAACACCGTGCAGTCTTTTCGGGATACAACCATGGTTGCTATTACTCCCACACCCAAAATCAAGAACCTCGACAAACTGCTGATGCATTGTCAGCGCCGGCGTCATCCAGCCAAGCACAACATCATCTGCGCGGGCGAGCGCTCGGAATCCCTGTTCTTCATTATCAAAGGCTCGGTCACCATCCTGATCGAGGATGACGATGGTCGCGAAATGATCATCGCCTACCTCAATACCGGTGATTTCTTCGGTGAACTCGGGCTTTTCGAACAAGCCGGCAAGGAACAGCAACGCAGTGCCTGGGTGCGGGCCAAGGTCGAATGCGAAGTCGCCGAGATCAGCTATACGAAATTTCGCGAACTGGCCCAGCAGGATCCCGACATTCTGTACGCCCTGAGCGGCCAGATCGCACAGCGCCTGAGAGACACCACGCGCAAAGTCGGCGACCTGGCGTTCTTCGACGTCACCGGCCGGGTTGCCCGCTGCCTGCTGGAGTTGTGCAAGCAACCGGACGCCATGACCCATCCCGACGGGATGCAGATCAAGATCACCCGCCAGGAAATCGGGCGGATCGTCGGTTGCTCAAGGGAAATGGTTGGCCGCGTGCTCAAGGACCTGGAGGAACGCAACCTGGTGCATGTCAAAGGCAAGACCATGGTGGTCTTCGGTACGCGTTAAACCGGCAGGAAACTCGCAAGCATCTGACGGTACAACGTATCAAGCCGGGCAATCGCATCTGGCGCCACAAAGGCCTCGTGCAGGGCGATGTGGCTTTCGGCGCGCACCCGTTGTTCCAGGCCGCATGCTTCATTGAAGCGATTGACCGCGGCGATCAACTCGACGCGATCGTCATCCAGCAGCAACGCACCATGCACCAACCCCACCGGGCGCCCGCCACTCTGGCGCCAGCGCTGGGCGGTACCGACCATTTTGCGACCATCAAGGTTGACGTTGTAGCGACCGTCGCAAAACGCACCGTCGATCTCGCCCACCGACGCGTTGCCACCCAACTCGATCAGCAGGTCGCAAATCGGCTGGCACAGACGCTGGTAGCCGGTTTCGATACGGCCCTGGTCACCTTCACTGCGTGGTGGCGCGTAGACTAACGCGATATTGACCGTGGCTGCCGATTGCGGGACAGGCTCACCGCCCGTTTCCCGCAGCAGCACCGGCCAACCGGCATCTGCCGACACCTGGCTGGCGGTCTCGAATGCCGGAAGGCGGCTCAAACGACGAGGCATCACCAACGCTTGATCGCTGGGCTGCCAGAACAGCAGGCCGAACGGTTGCTCGCCGGCACAGACCGCGGCGAGCAAATCCTGCTCGGCCTTAAGGCCTGCCTCGACCGTCATCGCCACCGGCTGGGTCATCATCAATCCAGGGTCGAGCCACTGACGGCAACGCCACGCTCCGGGAAGAACAGGCGCTGCAATTCAGCCCCCGGGTTCTCGGCACGCATGAAGGTTTCGCCGACGAGGAACGAGTACACGCCGCTGATTTCCATCAGTTCCACATCGGCGCGATTGACGATGCCGCTTTCGGTGATCACCAACCGGTCGCGCGGGATGCGCGGCAACAGGTCGAGGGTGTTTTCCAGGCTGACTTCGAAGGTGTGCAGGTTGCGGTTGTTGACGCCCACCAACGGTGTGTCGAGGGTTTTCAACGCGCGTTCCAGTTCATCACCGTCGTGCACTTCCACCAGCACGTCGAGGCCGACGCTCTTGGCCACGGCCGCCAGTTCAGCCATTTTCACGTCATCCAGTGCGGAGACGATCAACAGCACGCAATCGGCGCCCAAGGCACGGGCTTCGACGATCTGGTACGGGTCGACCATGAAGTCCTTGCGGATCACCGGCAGCGAACACGCCGCACGCGCTTGCTGCAGGTACAGGTCGGCACCCTGGAAATAGTCGATATCGGTCAACACCGAGAGGCACGTCGCGCCGCCCTTTTCATAGCTTTTGGCGATGTCTTCAGGGATGAAGATCTCGCGAATCACGCCCTTGCTCGGCGAAGCCTTCTTGATTTCAGCGATAACGGCCGGCTGTTTTTCCTTGGCCTGCTTGATCAGCGCATTGGCGAACCCACGCGGTGCATCTGCGGTTTTCGCCAGGCCTTCCAGCTCAGCCAGGCTGACCCGGGCACGGCGCTCGGCGACTTCTTCTGCCTTGCGGGCCAGGATTTTTTCCAGAACGGTCGGAACACTCATCCTTCATTCTCCACTTTGAACACCGCAGTAAACGCACCCAGTTCTTCGAGCTTTTCGCGCGCCAGCCCGGTATGCAATGCATCATGAGCGAGGGCAACACCCTCTTTAAGACTGTAGGCGTGATCCGCGGCGTACAGCGCCGCACCGGCGTTGAGCACAATCATTTCTGCGGCTTTCTGGCCGTTTTCGGTCTTGCGGCGTCCCAGGGCATCGCGAATCAGTTCAAGGGAGGCTGCCGGGCTTTCTACCGCCAGGCCGTGCAGGCTCTGGCTTTTCATGCCGAGGTCTTCTGGCTCGACCCAATACTCGGTGACCTGGTCGTTCTTCAGCTCCGCCACGAAGGTCGGTGCCGCCAGGCTGAACTCGTCGAGGCCATCCTTGGAGTGCACCACCAGCACGTGCTTGCTGCCCAGGCGCTGCAGGACTTCAGCCAATGGCCGGCACAGCGCCTGGCTGAACACGCCCACTACCTGATGCTTCACACCGGCCGGATTCGTAAGCGGGCCGAGCATGTTGAACAGGGTACGCAAGCCCAAGTCCTTGCGCGGGCCGGCGGCGTGTTTCATCGCGCCGTGATGGGACTGGGCAAACATGAAGCCGATACCGACATGATCGATGCAGCGCGCCACTTGTACCGGGGTCAGGTTCAGGTAGATGCCTGCTGCTTCCAGCAAATCGGCGCTGCCGCTTTTACCCGACACCGCGCGGTTACCGTGCTTGGCCACGGTGCAGCCGGCAGCGGCCACCACAAAGGAAGAAGCCGTCGACACGTTGAAAATGTTCGCACCATCGCCGCCGGTGCCGACCACGTCGACCACGCCGTCGAGGGTCTTGAGTTCAACCTTGTCGGCCAGCTCACGCATGACCGACACAGCGCCGACGATTTCGTCGATGCTCTCGCTCTTCATGCGCATGGCCATCATGAACGCGCCGATCTGCGCGTCGGTGCATTGACCGGTCATGATCTCGCGCATCACATCGCTCATTTCAGCGGTGCTCAGGTCCAGATGGCCGACGATACGGCTCAGGGCAGTCTTGATATCCATGAAAAGTCCTTAGCGCGTGCCGCCGCTCTGCTTGAGAAAGTTAGCGAACAGCTCGAAGCCCTGCTCGGTCAAAATCGATTCCGGGTGAAATTGCACCCCTTCGACGTTCAGTGTCTTGTGACGCAGGCCCATGATCTCGTCGATGGAGCCGTCTTCCAGCTGGGTCCAGGCCGTCAGCTCAAGGCACTCGGGCAGGGTTTCACGCTTGACCACCAGCGAGTGGTAGCGGGTTACCGTTACCGGCAGGTTCAAACCCTGGAATACGCCCTGGTCCTTGTGAAATACCGGGCTGGTCTTGCCGTGCATTACCTGGCGGGCGCGGACGACGTCGCCACCGAAGGCCTGGCCGATGGACTGATGGCCCAGGCACACGCCCAGGATCGGCAGCTTGCCGGCAAAGTATTGGATGGCTTCGAGGGAGATGCCCGCTTCAGTCGGCGTACACGGGCCTGGGGAGACGACGATGCGTTCAGGGTTCAACGCGGCGATCTGGGCAACGGTCAATTCGTCGTTGCGCACCACCTTGACCTCGGCGCCGAGCTCGCCCAGGTACTGCACAACGTTGTAGGTAAAGGAGTCGTAGTTATCAATCATCAGCAACATGTGGGTTAAAACCTCTTGAATTCACTGACTTCTAATGACGGCCTTCCAAGGGAGTGACCCGCTGCCAGACGCACTTTCCGGTTGCCGGGGTTGGCCGGCAAGGGGCGTTTAACAGAGGGTGAAGAAGGCAAATCGGTACAGGTCCGGCGGGGCCGGTAGAGAAAAGTTAGGCGCGCCAACGCCAACGGGCGTGTGCCTTGACTACTCGCATCAAGAGTTTGCTGATGATCAACACGGAGAGGGTCTCATTCATACGTTCAGGCACAGTAACGTAGCCTCGCCAACGGTGCAATATCGAGCCGCAAATACGGGGGAAACTGCCCGACTGATAATTGGCGTCAAACTTTTCAGAACCCTTCCAAGGGCGCTACAGTCACAGTGCTGACAAAAAAACAAAATCATGGACGGACTCATGACCAAGATGCCCTATTTCACCCCCATCGTCGGCTGCCTCTTGGCGCTGGCATGCTCGCAAGCCTTCGCCGCGCCCTCGCCTTATTCGACGATGGTCGTTTTCGGTGACAGCCTGGCCGACGCCGGTACATTTGCCGACCCTGGCGCACCGGGCTCAACCTATCGCTTCACCAACCGCACCGGCCCGCAATACTTCGACGGCAGCGGCGAAAGCACATCGCTGATCTCCTCGACGTTATTGGGCGGCAAGCTGGGGGTTGCCCCGGGCGACCTGAATGCCTCGACCTCGCCGGAGCGCGCCGCGCTGGGCCAGCCAGACGGCAATAACTGGGCCGTCGGCGGCTACACCACCCAACAGATCTACGATGCCATCACCGGTAACTCCACCGTCACCGACAGCGACACCGGGCAGGTATTGCGTACACGTCCCGGATACCTGGCATCAACGGGGGGCCGAGCCGACCCCAACGCGTTGTACTTTCTCTCCGGCGGCGGCAATGACTTCCTCGACGGCCTGGTCCTCAGCCCCGACCAGGCCTCGGCCGCAGCCGGGCGCCTGGCCGACAGCGCCCAGGCGCTGCAACAGGCTGGCGCCCGTTATGTAATGGTATGGATGCTGCCGGACCTGGGCCTGACACCTGCCGTCAATGGCACCCCTCTCCAAGGGGCCGTCAGCACCCTGGCCGGCGCGTTCAACCAGACCCTGGTACAGCGCCTGTCGCAAATCGATGCGCAGATCATCCCGCTGAACATTCCGTTGCTGCTCAAGGAAACGTTTGCCGATCCCGGGCGTTTTGGTTTTGCCACCGACCAGAACCTCAACCAGACGTGCTTCAGTGGCACCACCTGCAGGAATCCGGTGTATGGCGTCGGCGGCACCAATCCGGACCCGACCAAGCTGATTTACAACGACACCGTGCACCCGACCGAGGCCGGCCAGGCACTGATCGCCGACTACGCGTATTCGCTGCTGGCAGCCCCCTGGGAAATCACCCTGCTTCCGGAAATGGCCCAAGGCACCTTGCGCGCCCATCAGGATTCATTGCGCAACCAATGGCAAGCCGACTCCCGTAGCTGGCAGGCCGTGGGCCAATGGCGGGCGATCGTCGACGCTGGCGGCCAGCACCTGGACTTCGATGATCAGAACAGCTCGGCCAGCGGTGACGGCAGCGGCTATAACCTGAACATCGGTGGCAGCTACAGGCTCAATGACGAGTGGCGCGTGGGTGTGGCAGCAGGCTTCTATCGCCAGAGTCTTGAGGCCGGCGCCAGCGATTCGGACTACAAGCTCAACAGCTACCTGGGCACCGCGTTCGCCCAGTATCAAGAGGACCACTGGTGGGCCGACGCCGCATTGACCGGCGGCAAACTGGACTTTGACAACCTCAAGCGCAAGTTCGCCCTGGGCATCAGCGAAGGCACCGAGAAAGGCGACACCGACGGCTGGCTATGGGCATTGAGCGCACGGGTTGGGTATGACATCGCCGAGCCGAACAGCGAATGGCACTTCTCACCCTTTATCAGCGCTGACTATTCGCGGGTCGAGGTGAATGGTTATTCGGAGAAAGATGCCCGTTCCACCGCGCTGACCTTTGATGACCAACAGCGCGACTCCAAGCGCCTGGGAATCGGATTACAAGCCAACTACCGCTTCACCCCGCAAACCCTGGTGTTTGGCGAAGTGGCCCACGAGCACGAGTTTGAAAACGATACGCAGCGAGTGGGCATGTCCCTCAACAGCGTGCCGGGGATTGATTTCAAACTGGACGGCTACACGCCACGCAGCAATTCGGATCGCTTGAACCTGGGGATTACCCACAAGGTGACCAAGGACCTGGCGTTGAACGCGGCCTATAACGTGAGAAAGGATGACAACTTTACCCAGCAAGGGCTGAGTGTCGGGGTGAGTCTGGATTTCTGACTCGGACTTGAAACTGACAAATACCAAATGTGGGAGCGGGCTTGCTCGCGAAAGCGGTGCGACAGTCACCTTATATATCGACTGATACACCGCCTTCGCGAGCAAGCCCGCTCCCACATTTTTGATCTACGTCTGACTTCAGTCCCGCGGGGTCTGCTCGGCCAACGCCACCGCGCGGAACATCGCCCGGCGCTTGTTCAGCGTCTCTTCCCATTCCAGGGCCGGTACCGAGTCGGCCACGATCCCGCCGCCCGCCTGCACGTGCAGTTCGCCGTCCTTGATCACCGCCGTACGGATCGCGATCGCAGTGTCCATATTGCCGTTCCAGGCGAAATACCCCACCGCGCCGCCATACACACCACGCTTGACTGGCTCCAGTTCGTCGATGATTTCCATCGCGCGAATCTTCGGTGCGCCCGACAAGGTGCCCGCCGGCAGGATCGCCCGCAGTGCATCCATCGCCGTCAACCCGGCCTTCAACTCGCCGGTGACGTTGGACACGATGTGCATCACGTTGGAGTAACGCTCGATCACCATCTTCTCGGTGAGTTTCACCGAACCGATTTCCGAGACACGCCCGGTGTCGTTGCGGCCCAGGTCGATCAGCATCAAGTGCTCGGCGATTTCCTTGTCGTCGCTCAACAGGTCCTGTTCCAGCGCCAGGTCCGCCTCTTCGGTCGCACCGCGAGGGCGCGTGCCGGCAATCGGGCGTACGGTGATCAGGTTGTCTTCGACCCGCACCAGCACTTCCGGCGAACTGCCCACGACGTGGAAGTCGCCAAAGTTGAAGAAGTACATGTACGGCGTCGGGTTGAAACAGCGCAGCGCCCGGTACAAATCAATCGGCGCGGCCTTGAAGTCGATGGACATGCGTTGCGACGGCACCACCTGCATGCAGTCACCGGCAAGGATATATTCCTTGATGGTATCGACCGCACGCTCGTAGTCATCCTGGGTAAAGCTGGAGCGGAATACCGGGTCAGCCGCCGGTGGACGGCTGAGGTCCAGGCCGCGACGCGGGGTGATCGGCTGGCGCAGTTTTTCCAGCAGCGCTTCCAGGCTCGCCTGGCCTTGCTCGAACGCATCGGCCTGGGAAGGATCCGCCAACACGATAGCGTGCATCTTGCCCGCGAGGTTGTCGAACACCACCACCGCGTCGGAAACCATCAGCAGAATGTCCGGCACACCCAACGGATCGGGGTTCGGGGATTTGCCCAGGCGTTTTTCCACGTAGCGCACGCAGTCGTAGCCGAAGTAACCCACCAGGCCGCCGTTGAAGCGCGGCAGGCCGGCGATGGTCGGCACGTTGTAGCGCGCCTTGAATTCCTCGACGAAGGCCAGCGGGTCTTCCACATCGTGGCTTTCGATCTCGACGCCGTCCAGGGTGATGCTCACATGGTGATCATGTACCCGCAGCACCGTGCGGCACGGCAGGCCGATGATCGAATAACGGCCCCACTTCTCGCCGCCCTGCACCGACTCCAGCAGATAGGAGTTGGGCTCGTCGGCCAGTTTCAGGTAGATCGACAATGGCGTGTCGAAGTCGGCCAGGGTTTCGCAGGCCATGGGGATACGGTTGTAGCCGGCAGCGGCCAAACGCAGGAATTCTTCGCGGATCATGAGGTGCCTCGTGGCTTGAGGGTCTAACGGTCAGGTGTGCAAACGTGCCGCAGCGCGGCGAGGATCAGTCAGGCGCGCCAACGCCAGCGGGCCAGGGCCTTGATGACTTTCATCCAGAGTTTGCGAGTGACCACCACGATGGGATTTCCAGAAGGGGATGGAACAGCGTCGGGCAACGTTATCTCAGCGCCCGTTCCCAAGCAACCGGGGATTAACAGGCGCAGGTCATCAATCACCAGCGCCGGGGATTCTTCGGCAATCGGCCGGCCATGGTTGTAGCCGTAACTCAAGGCCACGCACTTGACCCCCGCCGCTTTCGCCGCCAGCACATCACTGCGCGAATCGCCGACAAACAGCGATTGGGACGCCGGGATATTGGCCATTTTCATCACGAAGAACAGCGCGGCCGGGTCGGGCTTCTTCTGCGGCAAGGTATCGCCACCGATGATCCAGCGGAAATACCGGCCGATCTTCATCTGGTCCAACAGCGGTGCGACGAAACGCTCCGGCTTGTTGGTGATCAGGGCCATTTCCACGCCCTGCTTGTGCAGCCATTTCAGGGTGTCGCGCACGCCGGGATAAACCACGGTCAGTTCGTGGCCGTTTTCGTAGGCCACGTTGAACAGCTCAAGCGCATGCTCGGCTTCCACATCATCGACACCCTCGGCCTCGATGTTGTTGGCCAAGGCCCGACGCACCAGCATCTGCGCGCCATTGCCGACCCACTCGCGCACCGACTCGATACCCGCCGGCTTGCGCCCCAGCTTGAGCAGCATCTGGTCCACCGCCGCGGCCAGGTCCGGCACTGAATCGATCAACGTACCGTCCAGATCGAACATCACCAGCCGTGGCAGTTTGCCGGGGAACAGTTGCTCAAAGCCACTCATGGACGCGCCAGCGCCAGTTCTGCACGCATCTTGGCGATCACTTCCTGATAGTCCGGGGCATTGAAGATTGCCGAACCGGCCACAAAGGTGTCGGCACCGGCCGCGGCGATTTCGCGGATGTTGTTGACGTTGACGCCACCGTCGATCTCCAGGCGGATATCACGGCCCGACGCATCGATCAGCGCCCGCGCTTCACGCAGTTTGTTGAGGGTGCCGGGGATGAACTTCTGCCCGCCGAAGCCCGGGTTGACGCTCATCAGCAGCACCATGTCGACTTTGTCCATCACGTACTCAAGCACGCTCAGCGGAGTGGCCGGGTTGAACACCAGGCCCGCCTTGCAACCGCCCTCGCGGATCAGTTGCAGGGTGCGGTCCACGTGCAACGTGGCTTCCGGGTGGAAGGTGATGTAGGTCGCGCCGGCTTCGATGAAGTCACCGACGATGCGGTCCACCGGGCTGACCATCAAGTGCGCATCGATAGGCGCGGTCACGCCGTATTTACGCAGGGCGGCGCAGACCATCGGACCAATGGTCAGGTTCGGCACATAGTGGTTGTCCATGACATCGAAGTGAACGAAGTCGGCACCGGCGGCCAACACCTTGTCCACTTCCTCGCCCAGGCGGGCGAAGTCGGCGGAGAGAATCGATGGAGCAATGACGAAGGGCTGCATGACGCACCTTTTTGAGCTAAATCACGATGGCGCGCATTGTATACCTCATGCTTTGCCGCGCGCACCGTGACCTCGCTCAATGGTTAGAACGCAGCCCGGTAGATTTTCTCGATATCAGCGGCGCTGAGCTTGCGCGGATTGTTGCGCATCAGCCGCTCGATCCCCGCAGCCTCTATGGCCATGGCCGGGATCGCGTCTTCGGGCACACCGAAGCTGCGCAGGCCGGACGGAATCTCGACTGCGGCACACAGTCGCGTCATCGCATCGACGGCCTGGTCGGCGGCATCCACCGCACTCAAACCCGTGATATTCACGCCCATGGCCTCGGCAATCTCCTGCATGCGCTCCACACACGCCAGCTTGTTCCAGTGCATCACGTAGGGCAGCAGCAAGGCATTGCTTACGCCGTGGGCGATGTTGAAACGCCCGCCCAACGGGTAGGCCAACGCATGCACCGCGCCCACGCCGGCATTCCCGAACGCCATCCCGGCCATCAGGCTGGCGGTGGCCATGTCGTCCCGGGCCTCAAGGTTGGCGGGGTTGGCGTAGGCCTTGGGCAACGCCTTGGCAATCAGTTTGATCGCCCCGATGGCCAGTGCATCGGTGATCGGCGAGGCATTCAGCGACAGGTAGGATTCGATGGCGTGCACCAATGCGTCCACCCCACTGGCGGCGGTGACGCTGCGGGGGCAAGTCAGGGTCATCTGCGGGCTGATCAGGGCCACGTCCGGCAGCAGGTAATCACTGACGATGCCTTTTTTCAGTTGCGCGACCTTGTCCGACAGAATCGCCACGTTGGTCACCTCCGAACCGGTGCCGGCGGTGGTGGGAATCGCGATCAGCGGCGGGCCTTTGCGCGGCACCTGGTCCACGCCGAACAGGTCGGCCAGGGCGCCATGGTAACCGGCGTAGGCCGCCACGCTCTTGGCGATGTCGATGGCACTGCCGCCGCCGACGCCGATCAGGCCGTCATGCCCGCCTTCGCGGTAGACGCGCATGCAGTCCTCGACGATGGCGATTTCCGGGTCGGGCAGCACGCGGTCGAAAATCTCGTAGGTCCGTTCGCCCAGGTGTTCCAGCGCCAGCGCCACGGTGCCGGACTTGACCAGTGCCGCATCGGTGACAATCAGCGGGTTGTCGACATCCAGCCGCGTCAGCTCGGCGGCCAGTTGCTCGATGGCGCCTGGGCCGGTGAGCAGTTTGTGGGCGATCTTGAATGAGGAAGTACTCATGTGCGCGGCCTCTTATCAGTTATGGGCTGGCACAAGACTAGCTGACTTGGGCTGGTTGTCTTGCATTCAGCTACTGAATAGACACAAACCCAATGTGGGAGCGGGCTTGCTCGCGAAGGCGGTAGGCCAGTCGATATCTCTGTTGACTGACACACCGCCTTCGCGAGCAAGCCCGCTCCCACATTTTGATCTCTGTTTGGCTTTAGACCTGGGCCGTACGCAGTTTCTCGCTGCGCCCGCGCAGCCATTCCAGGGTCAGCAACAACACCACCGAGAACGCAATCAACAAGGTGGCCGCGGCGGCAATGGTAGGGCTGAGGTTTTCACGGATGCCGCTGAACATCTGCCGTGGCAAGGTTGCCTGCTCGGGCCCGGCGAGGAACAGCGTCACCACCACTTCATCGAACGAGGTGGCAAAGGCGAACAGCGCCCCGGAGATCACCCCCGGGGCAATCAATGGCAAGGTCACCCGACGAAACGCCGTCAGCGGTGACGCGCCCAGGCTGGCCGCCGCCCGCACCAGGTTATGGTTGAACCCCTGCAAGGTCGCCGACACGGTGATGATCACAAACGGCACGCCCAGCACCGCGTGCACCACGATCAGCGAGAAGAAGCTGTTGCCCAGGCCCAGCGGCGCGAAGAACAGGTAACTGGCCACACCGATAATCACCACGGGCACTACCATCGGCGAAATCACCAGGGCCATCACCAGCGCCTTGCCGGGAAAGTGCCCCCGGGTCAGGCCAATCGCCGCCAGCGTGCCGAACACCATCGCCAGCACTGTAGCCGCCGGAGCCACGATGATGCTGTTCTTCAGGGCGCGCATCCATTCCGCCGAACCGAAGAAATCCTGGTACCAGTGCAGCGAGAAACCTTGCAGCGGGTAGACCAGGAAACTTCCACTGTTGAACGACAGCGGGATGATCACCAGCACCGGCAAGATCAGGAACAACAGGATCAGGCCGCAGAGGATCCGCAAGCTGTAGAACCAGACCCGTTCCACGGGCGACATATAAGGGCTCAGCATCGCAACGGTCTCCTTAGCTCAGGCGCAGGCGGCTGGCGCCCACCAGCCAGTTGTAGATCAAATACAGAACCACGGTGGCCAGCAGCAGCAAGCCGCCCAAGGCCGTGGCCATGCCCCAGTTGATGCTGGTGTTGGTGTAGAAGGCCACGAAGTAGCTGACCATCTGGTCGTTCGGGCTGCCCAGCAAGGCCGGGGTGATGTAGTAGCCAATCGCCAAAATGAACACCAACAAGCAGCCGGCACCAACGCCTGCGTAGGTCTGCGGGAAGTACACGCGCCAGAAGCTGGCGAATGGGTGGCAGCCCAGGGAGATTGCCGCCCGCATGTAGGTGGGCGAGATGCCTTTCATCACGCTGTAGATCGGCAAAATCATGAAGGGCAGCAGAATGTGCACCATGGAGATGTAGACCCCCAGCCGGTTGAACACCAACTCGACGGGTTTATCGATCAGCCCCATGCCCATCAGCGCGCTGTTGATCAAGCCGCCGGACTGCAGCAACACGATCCAGGCCGCCACGCGCACCAGCACCGAGGTCCAGAACGGCAGCAGCACCAGGATCATCAGCAAATTGCTTTGCCGCGCCGGCAAGTTGGCCAGCAGGTAAGCCAACGGATAGGCCAGCAGCAGGCAGCACACGGTGATGACCAGGCCCATCCAGAACGTACGGGCGAAGATATCGAGGTAGATCGCCTGGTCCGGGGTGGCCGGGGCGATTTCGCCGAGGTCGTCGATGCGGTGATCGACGGCGGCCAGCAAGTAGTATGGCGTGAGGCTGCTGGTGTTGCGCCGGATCGCCTGCCAGTACGCCGGGTCGCCCCAGCGTTCGTCGAGGTTTTCCAACGCTTCTTTATAGGAGGCAGGCGCTTCGGTGAACGGCAGCGCCCGCGCGGTTTTCGTCAGCAGGCTGCGATAGCCCGCCAGTTCCATGTTCAAGCGTTTGGAGAGGTCGCCCAGGGTCGAGTTTTTCCGGGCTTCGCCCAGGTCCTCGCTGATGGCCTGGTACACCGGCTCGCCGGGCAGGCCACGACCGTCCCAGGCCGTCACCGCCACCACCGTGCGCGGCAGGCCGCCCACCACTTCCGGGTTGCCGACGCTTTTGTAGAGCAGCGCCACAATCGGTACCAGGAACACCAGCAGCAAAAACACCACCAATGGCGCGATCAGGGCCTGGGCCTTCCAGCGGTTGAGCCGCTCGGCACGCGCCAGGCGCTGTTTCAGGGTGGGGCTGGGAATGGCGAGGGCCATGGCGAACTCCGGATCGTAAAAAAGAATGCAGACCTGTGAAGGCCCACACCTGTGGCGAGGGGGCTTGTCCCCCGTTGGGCTGCGCAGCAGCCCCAGTAAAGCCACTGTGGTTTATTAGACTGACCGCGGTGGCTGGTTTTGGGGCCGCTTCGCAGCCCAACGGGGGACAAGCCCCCTCGCCACAAAAAGCCCATCCACCCTGGGTGCGGTGGTTACTTGGCAGCCCAGGAATTGAAGCGCTGCTCCAGTTGCTCACCGTTATCCGCCCAGAAGCTCACGTCGATCTGCACCTGGTTGGCGATGTTTTCCGGGGTAGTCGGCATATCCTTCAGGATGTCCTTCGCCAGCAACGGTACCGCCTGGGTATTGGCCGGGCCGTAGGCGATGTTTTCCGAATAGGTCTTCTGCTGCTGCGGCTGCACCGAGAAGGCGATGAACTTCTTCGCCGCGTCAGCACGGTCCTTGGCCAGGCCTTTTGGAATGGCCCAGGCGTCGAAATCGTAGATCCCGCCGTTCCACACCACTTTCAAATTGCTTTCTTTCTGCACGGCAGCGATCCGGCCGTTGTAGGCAGAACTCATCACCACGTCGCCAGAAGCGAGGTACTGCGGCGGTTGGGCGCCCGCTTCCCACCACTGGATATACGGCTTGAGCTCATCGAGCTTCTTGAACGCACGGTCCTGGCCATCTTTGCCGGCCAGCACCTTGTACACATCCTTCGGCGCCACACCGTCAGCCATCAAGGCGAATTCCAGGGTGTACTTGGCGCCCTTGCGCAGGCCGCGTTTGCCCGGGAATTTCTTGGTGTCCCAGAAATCGGCCCAGCCGCCTGGCGGTGCTTTCAGTTTGTCGGCGTTGTAGGCCAGCACCGTGGACCACACGAAGAAACCCACGCCGCACGGCTGGATCGCGCCCTTCACGTAGTCGCCCGGGTTGCCGAACAGTTTCGGGTCCAGGGGCTCGAACATGTCTTCGTCACAGCCACGGGACAGTTCCGGCGACTCCACTTCCACCAGGTCCCAGGACACGCTCTTGGTGTCGACCATGGCCTTGACCTTGGCCATTTCACCGTTGTATTCACCGGCGACGATCTTGCCGTTGCCCGCGCTTTCCCACGGTGCATAGAAGGCCTTGACCTGCGCCGCCTTGTTCGCGCCACCAAAGGACACCACCGTCAAATCAGGGCCTGCCATGGCCTGTGTCGCGCCCATCAAGCTCAGAGCCAGGGCGGAATATTTCAGGGATCTCAACATTGTTGTTCTCTCCACGTGCGAGGTTGGTGAAGCAAGGGGGCGATCAATTCGCCTCTAGAAGTGGGTCGAGTGCGCGAACGTGCTCGACTTGCCAGCCAATCGGTACCACGTCGCCGACCGCCAGGGCTGTGTCCAGCTCGGCGATCGGTTGTTTCACAAAAAAATCGGTCTTGCCGCAGACTTCCAGGCGCACCCGCACGTGGTCGCCCAGGTAGATGAACTCGGCCACGCGCCCGGAGAAACGGTTGACGCAGCTTTCGCTGGAGCCATTCAGGCTGACGCGCTCGGGGCGCACCGACAGGGTCACCGGGCCGCCGACCTGGCCGACGTTCACCGCCAGCGCCTCGACCTTTTCGCCGCGCGCCAGTTCGACCACGCAGCGGTCGCCGGTGTGGCTGTGCAGGCGGCCATTGAGGCGGTTGTTCTCGCCGATGAAGTTGGCGACGAAGGTGTTTTTCGGTTCTTCGTACAAGGTGCGCGGGGCAGCGATCTGCTGGATCTCGCCCTGATGGAACACCGCCACCCGGTCGGACATGGTCAGTGCTTCGCCCTGGTCGTGGGTCACGTACACCACCGTCACGCCGAGGCGCTGGTGCAGGTGCTTGATCTCCATCTGCATGTGTTCGCGCAGTTGCTTGTCGAGGGCGCCGAGGGGTTCGTCCATCAGCACCAGCTGTGGCTCGAACACCAGCGCCCGGGCCAGGGCCACCCGCTGCTGCTGGCCACCGGAGAGTTGCGCCGGGTAGCGCTGGGCGAAGGCATCGAGCTGGACCATGCTCAGTACACGCTTGACCCGCTCGCTGATGTCGGTCTTGCTCAGGCCGCGTACAGAGAGCGGAAACGCCAGGTTCTCGGAGACGGTCATGTGCGGGAACAGCGCGTAGTTCTGGAACACCATGCCGATGTCGCGCTTGTGGGGCGGCACGTTGTTGATGGAGCGGCCGGCCAGCTGGATCTCGCCGGCGGTGGGGGTTTCAAAACCGGCGAGCATCATCAGGCTGGTGGTCTTGCCCGACCCGGACGGCCCGAGCAGGGTCAGGAACTCGCCCTTGCGAATCTCCAGGTTGAGGTCTTTGACGATCAGGTTCTCGCCGTCGTAGCTCTTCTGCACGCCACGAAAGCTGACCAGCACATCATTTGAATCCACCTCGCTCATACCCGCACCTTTTTGTTTTGGACTGCCGTGGAACAAGCGTAGTCCCAGGGCAAGGCCGCGCAAATCGGGGGCCCGGAGAGATTGGCATCAGCAGGATGGAAGGTTTGGGGTAGGGATTGCCCTACACGGATGGCGGGGATAGAACAGAGCAGTTACAAACCCCACGCTACAAGCAGCAAGACCGGGCAGCGCGGCGCTCGGCAGGTAGTCGCAAACAGGTATGCCGCTATAGGAGTTTGTGCTCCATGGCGTACTTCACCAGTTCCGCCAGGGAGGTGATATTGAGCTTTTGCATCAGGCGCGCCTTGTGGGTACTGATGGTTTTGCTGCTCAACGCCAACTGCTGGGCGATGTCGTTGACGTTGGCGCCCTGGGCCAGGCGCTCGAATACCGAGAACTCGCGCTCCGACAACAACGAGTGCAATGGGCGGGAATCGGTGAGGCCGACTTCGAAGACCATGCGGTCGGCCAGGTCCGGGTCGATGTACCGCCCGCCCGCCGCGACCTTGCGGATCGCGGTCAGCAGTAGCGCCGGGTCGCTGTCCTTGGTGGCATAGCCGGCGGCACCGACCTTCAGCGCACGGGCGGCCATTTGCGCTTCGTCGTGCATCGACAGCACCAGGATCGCCGGGGGATTGTTCAGCGCACGGATCCGCGGGATGGCTTCCAGGCCGTTGACGCCAGGCATCGAGATGTCCAGCAACACCACCTCGCAAGGCACGTGGCGCAGGGTTTCCAGCAACTGCTCGCCATTGCTCGCCTCGCCCACCACCAGCAGGTCCTTGGCCAGGCCGATCAGTTGCTTGATGCCTTCGCGAACGATGGTGTGGTCTTCAGCTACCAGTACACGGATCACTGTGGATGTCCTCTTCTTTTGGTTATCAATCCAGCGGCACCGTCACACTCAGGGTGGTCCCTTCGCCCAATGCGCTGTCCAGGCTCAACTGCCCGCCCATGATCAGCACCCGCTCGCGCATGCCCACCAGGCCAAACGATACCGGGCGCCCGGGAGCCTGGACGAAACCTGCACCGTCGTCGCTGATGGTCAGGCGCAAGTGCGCGCCCTCCACCACCAGCGTCAGCTCGACAGTATGCGCCTGGGCATGGCGCATCACATTGGTCAGTGCCTCCTGCAGGATACGGAACAGGCCGATGGCCTTGGCGTCGCTCAGCGCCGGCAGATTATCCGGCACCTGCACCAGGCACGGAATCTGCGTGCGGGCCTCGAAACGCCGGGCTTGCCATTCGATCGCCGAGGCAATCCCGGCATCGAGAATCGGCGGACGCAAGGCGGTGGCCACATCGCGTACCAGTTGGAACAGTTGGGCGATCAGGCGCTTCATGCTGTTCAGCCGCTCGTGCAGGCCGGGATCCAGTTGGGCGTAGGTCAGCTCGCACATCGAGGTCTCCAGCTTGAGCACGGTGAGCATCTGCCCCAACTCGTCGTGCACTTCCCGGGCGATGCGGGCCTTCTCTTCCTCGCGCACGGTTTCCAGGTGGGCCGACAATTCCCGCAATTGCGCGCGGGACGCGTCCAGCTCCAGCTCGATGCGTTTGCTCTCGCTGATGTCCCAGACAATTCCGTCCCAAACCACGGCGCCGTCTTCCAGGCGCCGGGTCACGGCCTTGATATCGGCCCAGCGCTGCTCGCCCAGGCGAGTCAGGATGCGGCCCTGCCAGGCCCAGTTGCTCTCGGTCTCGATGGCCTGGTCCTGGGTGCGGTGATAACTGGCGCGGTCGTCGGGATGCACCAGGCTGCGAATGCCCATGGCCGGATGGCTGAGCACTTCCGGCGCGTACCCCACCAGGCCCTCGCTGCCCTGGCTGATGTAGGCGAACTCGATCGCCTCGCTGCGCGGCAAGCGCTCCAGGCGAAACACCAGCCCCGGCACATTGGCGGCGATCCCTTGCAGCCGCGCCTCACTTTCCTGCAACGCCGCGAGGGCCCGGCGACGCTCGGTGACATCGTTGAGGTAGACCACCAGGTATTCGCCGTCGGCAAAGCGCAGGAAACTTAGGGACACATCGGCTGGCAATACGCTGCCATCGGCGCGCAGGCAATTGGTGGCAAAGCTCTGTGGCCCGTCTTCGCTGGCCCGGGCACGCTTCCACAGGTTGAGCCAGCGGTCCATGGTCAGCGTCGGGTCGAACTCGATCAGCGGGCGTTCGATCAGGGCGCCGGGGGCGTAGCCGAGCATGGTTTCCGCCGCCTGATTGGCGTAGCGCACATGGCTGTCCCAATTGACCCAGAGGATACCGACGGTGCTTTGGTCGATGGAGAACTGGGTCAGGCGCAAGGCTTCGGCACCCGCGGCGCGGGCGGCGCTTTCTTCGCGGGCGGCCAGCAGATTATGCTCCAGGCCGCGTTGCTGACGGCGCTGCCAGAACACCACGGCCAGGCTGGCGAGCAATAGCAGGCCCAGCAGCAACGTGAGGTTTTGCCAGAAGCCGGGGGACTCGGTCACCCGTGGGTATTTGGGCTGCAGCCAGCGGCTGTGCAACTGGTCCAGATCACGAGCGGGAATCGCGCGCAAGGCGCTTTGCATGATATCGGCCAGCTCGGGCCAGTCGCGCCGCGTGGCCACCCGCAGCAATTGCGGCAGGCCGATATCGCCGACCACGGCAAGGCCGGCGAACTCGGTTTCGCCCGACAACCGGCTCAATTGCGCCTCATCCACCACCGCATACCGAGCCTGCTGGCTCACCAGTAATTGCAGGGCCTGGCGCTCCATGGGCACGCCTTGCAGGTTGAGGCTCGGGTAGGTGCTGCGCAGGTAATCCGCCACTGCGCTGGGCATGCGCACGGCGACGCGGGATTGGTCGTCGAGTTTCTCCAGGTCGACTGCGGTGCTGCCATCACGAACCCCGACAATGTGCTGGGGCACCCGCATATACGGATCGGAGAACAACCACAGGCGCAGGCCGGCCGGGGTTTGCAGCAGGCCGGGGGCAAGGTCGACCTCGCCGTCACGCACCGCCGCCTCCAGTTGCTCCTGATTGGGAAAGTTGCGCCAGGTCAGTTCGATATTCAGCGCCTTGGCCAACCACTGCATCAATTCGACATTGGCCCCGGACAGCCGCTGCAAGCGCCGATCGTATTGGGCATAAGGCGCCTGTAACACCAGCCCGACCCGCAGGTCGGGATGCTGTTCGAGCCATTCGCGCTGGCCGGCATCGAGCTGCGCCTGGTGAGTGGCAGGCGCAGGCACGGCGCCCGCGATCAAGGGAAAGCATATACAGCCGATAACCAGCAGGTAGCGAAAACCCATGATCCACGTCTCATATCACTGACAAATACTGACCAACCCATTAGGCTGCCGGAATCACTTCTGGCCGGAAATCAACGATGCCACTTTCCCACCGCTCGGCACTGCCAGCATTGTGCCTGTCGCTGCTGTTTACCAGCGCCTTTTGTGTCGAGGCCGCCGACACTCCCGCTCCCGCCCCGGAAAAGCCAGTGGTGCGCCAACCCTTGCCGGAGCGCAGCCAGGAAGAAGCCAACGCCCTGGAACGACAAATCCCGCAGCAGGAACAACAACAGTTGCAGGCGGGCAGCGATTCTTTCCTGGCTTTGTGGAAGCCGGCCAACAGCGGTGAGCCTGAAGGCGTGGTGATTATCGTCCCGGGCAACGGCGAAAGTGCTGACTGGCCTCAAGCAATCGCGCCGTTGCGCAAGAAATTGCCGGACGCCTCCTGGGGCACCCTGAGCTTGTCGCTGCCGGACCTGACCCTGGACACCTTGCCACCCCGCGTCATTGAATCGCCCAAGGCGACCGTGGAGACCAGCAGCAAAGACGCCAGCACCGTCGCCAAACCCGTGGAGCAAGCCGCCAGCGCCGAAGCGGAAGGCACTGACCCGGCCGTGGTTCCCGGCACCGATGAACAAGACAAGACCGACGCCACGCGAATCTTCGCGCGCATTGACGCCGCCCTCGCCTTCGCCCAGACCCAGAATGCCCGCAGCGTCGTATTGCTCGGCCACGGCACGGGCGCCTGGTGGGCCGCGCGTTACCTGAGTGAAAAACAACCGGCGCAGGTGCAGAAATTTGTCATGGTGGCCGCGCAGACCCCGGCGGGCCGTGCCCCGGACCTGCAACAACTGGCACCGAAACTGAAGCTGGCCACGGCAGATTTTTTCTATCAGGACAACGTCCAGGCACGCAAAGCGGCCCAGGAACGTTCCCAGGCCAGCAAGCGTTTGAAGAATGACAGCTACAAGCAGGTGTCGTTGAAGGCCTTCCCCGATAACAGCCAGGCCGGACAAGAGCAGCTGTACCGGCGGATTCGCGGGTGGTTGAGCCCGCAAAATCCCGGAGACTGATCGTAAATCTCAAAAACACTGGAGAACAAAATGTGGGAGCGGGCTTGCTCGCGAATGCGGTGAGTCAGTCACTGCATCTGTTACTGATCCACCGCATTCGCGAGCAAGTCGAATCGTCGCACCGCCACTCCCACAGTTGATCCGGTTTACGCCATAAAAAAGCAGCGCCTGATAATTCTGTTAGCGAAAGTCTCGCCTTTCGCGAATCAGCGCGTAGGCGTTGTGCAGCTCGCGGGTGCGCTCGGTCGCCTCGCGCACTTGTGCGGGGCTGGCGCCACTGCCGGCAATCTTGTCCGGGTGGTGCCGGCTGAGCAGGCGCCGGTAGGCACGCTTGATCACCGCGGGCTCCGTCGTCGACGTCACCCCCAGAATCCGCAACGCCTCCTGATAAGCCCCGCCACGATTGGCCAACGGCTTGCGCTCCGGCTCATAGTCAGCCGCCAGCGCCTGGATCTGCTGGACCGTCCAACCCAGCCATTTGCCCCATTGTTCAATCAACTCGCGCTCGGCCGTACTGGCCTTGCCGTCCGCCCAGGCCATGCGCCAACAGGCACGCAGCACACCTTCCGCCGCATGGGGCTGGGCCTTGAGCACGCCCAGATAACTGCGTACCCGGTCCGAGCCGGACTTGCCACGATTGAACGCGGCAATCGCACGGCGCTGGGCCGGCTCGGCCATGTCCAGCGAGCGCATTTCCTGGCGCGCCTGCTGGATATGCCCGTCCACCACCCGGCCGTTGCTCTTGGCCAGGCGACCGAGCAACACGAACAGCAGTTCGTCATTGCGCAACGCCGGCCGGCCGCCAAGGCGCTCGCGTAACTGGGCCCAGCTTTGCAGTTCCAGGCGCCGGTCCAGCGCCTGGCCCAGCAGTGCGCCCAACATGGCCCCCGGAATGCTGGCAATGGCAAAGCCCGCCCCGGCTCCGATCAGAGTCCCTGGCCACAACATCCTAGTGCCCCGCTGTCAGCAGGGTTTCGACTTGCGCCAGACGCTCCAGCGTCCCGACATCGATCCAGCGTCCGTTCATGTGTTCCCCCGTCACCAACCCTTTCGCCATGGCGTCACGCAACAGCGGCGCCAGCTTGAAGGCACCCGCACTGCAACCCGCGAACAGCTGGGGGTGGAGTACGGAAATGCCACTGAAGGTCAGGTTATCGGCACCGGCGGCGGCATCATGAAGCGCGCCGTCCTTCAGGTAGAAATCACCACCGGACGGATGGTGCGGCGGGTTGTCGACCATCACCAGGTGGGCCAGCCCATCCAGTGGCTGGTGGAGGCTGGCGAAGTCGTAGTCGGTCCAGATGTCGCCATTGACCACCAGGAACGGTTCGTCCCCCAGCAGCGGCAAGGCCTTGAAGATCCCGCCGCCGGTCTCCAGCGGCTCGCCTTCGGCCGAGTACTGGATGCGTACGCCGTACTGCGAGCCATCGCCCAGATAGCCTTCGATCTGCTGGCCAAGCCACGCATGGTTGATGACGATCTCGGTAAAGCCCGCTTTCGCCAGCGCCTCGAGGTGGTACTCGATCAGGCGCTTGCCGCCGGCCTGGATCAGCGGCTTGGGCGTGTGCAAGGTCAGCGGGCGCATCCGCTCACCTTTGCCGGCGGCCAGGATCATGGCCTTCATACCACCACCTCGACGCGCAGGCTCGCCAACAGTTCACCCAGTTCACTCAATTCTGGCCGGTCCGCGAGCACCGCCTCTATATAAGCAAAGAAGCGCGGCACGTCCGCGAGGTAGCGCGGCTTGCCATCGCGGTGGCAGATGCGCGCAAAGATGCCGATCACCTTGAGGTGACGCTGCACGCCCATCAGGTCGCTGGCCCGCAGGAACTCCTCGAAGTCCGCCTGCACCGGGATACCCAGCGCGCCGGCGCGTTGCCAGTAACCGCGCTGCCATTCCCGCACGCGGGCCAGCGGCCAACTGAGGAAGGCGTCCTTGAACAGGCACGTGATGTCGTAGGTCACCGGGCCGTAGACCGCGTCCTGGAAGTCCAGCACGCCGGGATTCGGCTCGCTGATCATCAGGTTGCGTGGCATATAGTCGCGATGCACCAGGACCTTGGGCTGGGCCAGGGCGCTGTCGATCAGGTGTTCGCTGACGCGTTGCCACAGGCCAAGCTGCCGGGCGTCGAACTCGATGCCCAGCTCCCGGCGAACGTACCATTCAGGAAACAATTCCAGCTCCCGACGCAACAGCGCGACGTCATAACTGGGCAACGGGGCTTCCATCGGCAATTGCTGGAAAGCCAGCAATGCGTCGATGGCATCGGCGAACAATTGATCGGCATTTTTAGCCGTAATCACGTCCAGATAGGTTTTTTTCCCCAGGTCGTTAAGCAAAAGAAAGCCGCGAAGCAGATCTTGCGCATAAATTTTCGGAACATTTATTCCCGATTGACCGAGTAAATGAGCGATATCGACGAAAGGTTTGCAGTTTTCCTGGGGGGGTGGAGCGTCCATCACGACAAAACTGCGACCTCCTCCCTCCCACCGGAAGTAACGCCTGAAACTCGCGTCACTGCTGGCCGCAGTCAACGTGGCCGGGGGTACGACACCCCAGCCCTGGGTGGTAAAGAGGCCTGGCAATTGCTCATCAAGCCAGACTTTCAGCTGTTGCAAACGTAGATCTTGGTCGGGCATTACAAGGGTCTCCGACGGCGCTAGCCGTCAAGCGGGTCATGCTTTATTATCACGCATCTTTTTCAGACCATCGAGAGGCGTGCGGCCCACACCGCGGGCAGATGGCACGCAGGAAGCCCGGACTAATAAGATGGCATTGAAATCCCCCGCGTTTCGTAGAAAATTTCCGTTGCTGGTAACCGGCAGTCTGCTGGCCATGCAACCTTTCGCCACCTCATTCGTGGTCGCCGCGGAACAGTATGACTGCTCAGTCTCTGCTTCGGGTGCCTGGGATTGCGCGCCGAAAACGGCCGCAGCCCCGCTGCCACCGCGCCCGGTGCATGACGGCAGTGCCGTCAGCTCTGCCAGTGGCACGCCGCAAGGCGAGTCCGGCGGCGCCGCCGAGGCCGTGCCGCAGACCGCTCTGGTCACCGAAGCCAAGGGCCGCGGCCTGCGTTCGCGCAGCGCCGACTACAGCCACCTGGACTGGGTCCCTCGCGAGAAGCTCACCGCCGCACAACTGGCCGAAACCGGCCCGTACTGCTCCGGCGCGTACATCGAGCCGATCCGTCCTGGCATGAACGACAAGACGAACAAGAGCGACGCGCCGACCTTCATCGGCGCCAAGGTCTCTCGTTACGAGCAGGAACAACAAGTTGCTTCCCTGGCCGGTGACGTCGTCATGCGCCAGGGCAGCATGCAGGTCGAGGCCGACGAGGCCAACCTGTACCAGGCCGAGAACCGTGGCGAGCTGAACGGCAACGTCCGTCTGCGCGACAACGGTGCCCTGCTGGTGGGCGACCACGCTGAAGTCCAGCTGGACACCGGCGCCGCCAAGGTCGACAACGCCGAATACGTGATGCACAAATCGCGCATCCGCGGTAACGCCCTGTACGCCAAGCGTGCCGAGAACGCGATCATCCGTCTCAAGGACGGTACGTACACCACCTGCGAGCCGAACAGCAACGCCTGGCAGCTCAAGGGCAACAACATCACGCTCAACCCGGCCACCGGTTTCGGTACCGCGACCAACGTGACGTTGCGGGTCAAGGACATTCCGATCCTTTACACCCCGTACATCTACTTCCCGATCGACAACCGTCGTCAATCCGGCTTCCTGCCGCCGAGCTTCAGCACCGGTGGCGAGACTGGCTTCACGTTGGTTACGCCGTACTACTTCAACCTGGCGCCAAACTACGACGCCACGTTGTACCCGCAATACATGACCAAGCGCGGCCTGTTGATGGAAGGCGAATTCCGCTACCTCACCAAGTCCAGCGAAGGCCAGTTCGGCGGCGCGTACCTGAACGACGACAGCAGCGAGCGTAAAGGCCAGACCGACTACGAAAAAGATCGCTACATGATCAACTGGCAGCACAAGGGCGGGCTGGACTCGCGTGTACTGACCCAGGTCGACTACACCAACATCAGCGACCCTTATTACTTCCAGGATCTGAAGTCCTATCAGGAAGGGATCAAGAGCCAGGACTACGTGAACCAGCAAGGTTCGGTGACCTACCGCGGTGATACCTTCCAGGCGAAGCTGAACCTGCAGGCGTACCAGCTGGCAACGATCTCCCAGATCACGCCGTATGACCGCTTGCCACAGATCACCTTCAACGGCACGCTGCCGTACCATCCAGGCGGGGTGAACTTCACCTACGAGACCGAAGCCGTACGCTTTGATCGGGACTTGGAGAA
The DNA here is from genome assembly GCF_013386835.1 of Pseudomonas sp. IPO3774. Taxonomy (NCBI): domain Bacteria; kingdom Pseudomonadati; phylum Pseudomonadota; class Gammaproteobacteria; order Pseudomonadales; family Pseudomonadaceae; genus Pseudomonas; species Pseudomonas sp. IPO3774. Next base: position 231,632 of record NZ_JACAQY010000008.1, on the reverse strand, counting down.
CGGAAGCTTCACGGATGAAAACGGGCTCGTATCGCCGCGGCTCGACACCTACGTAACCGGCCTGACCCGTGCAAACGGTACTCGCCTGAACGTTGCGCCGGCAGTCGACTACCCGATGAACTGGACCTACGGTTTTATTACGCCAAAGTTGAAGTACGTCTATACCAAGTACGATCTTGATTTGGACAGCATCGGCAAGAACCAGATTATCGCAGCGCAAGCCGCGTCAACTGCAGCCAACCCTTATGCCGGTGGCACCTTCAAAAGCTCGCAAGACCGTGCAATTCCGATTGCCAGCATCGACAGCGGCCTGTACTTCGACCGCAACACCAACTTGTTCGGCAAAGACTACCGTCAAACTCTGGAGCCTCGTGCGTACTACCTGTATGTACCGAACAAGGACCAGGGCGATATCCCGGTATTCGACAGCGGTGAGTACTCGTTCAGCTACGCGTCGCTGTTCCGTGACAACCGCTTCAGCGGTACTGACCGCATCGGCGACGAGAACAAACTGTCCCTGGGCGTGACCAGCCGCTGGATCGAAGAAAACGGCTTCGAACGCCAACGCGTCAGCATCGGCGAGGCCGTGTACTTCAAGAACCGCGAAGTTCAACTGCCGGGCATCCTGGCCGCGGACCGTGCGGACGCACAGTCTGATGTTTCGCCAATCGCCCTGGACTACGAGTTCCGCTTCAACCGTGACTGGCGCGCCACTGCCGATTACAACTGGGACCCGGAAAGCCACAGCCCACGTTCCGGCAGCGCGATGTTCCACTATCAGCCGGAAGACAACCCGAACAAGGTTATCAACGTCGGCTACCGCTATCGCAACGACCAGGTGGTGTACAACCAGCTGACCGGCAAATGGCAGTTTGGTGGCGACTACGGGCAGCCAGGCGACCCGAACTTCGTGAAGGATTACTACAAAATCCAGCAACACGACTTCTCGATGATGTGGCCGATCGTTCCGCAGTGGAACCTGATCACCCGCTGGCAGTATGACTATGCCCGCAACCGTACCCTGGAGGCCTTTGGTGGTTTCGAGTACGACAACTGCTGCTGGAAACTGCGCGTCATCAACCGTTACTGGGTTTCCAACGACGAATACAGCCAGATCGCCCCGCTGAACGAAAAGGGTGACCACGGGCTCTTCTTCCAAGTTGTCCTCAAAGGACTCGGCGGCCTGACCGGCGCCAAGGTAGAGAGCTTCCTCGACAAAGGCATTGAAGGTTATCGTGAACGTGAAGACCAAGCTTTCTGATTGTCTGCGCCCGCTGATGCTGGGCGCGCTGTTCCTGGGTACCGCCGCAGCTCACGCTGCGGTTCAACCGCTGGACAAGGTAGTGGCCATCGTCGATAACGACGTGATCATGCAGAGCCAACTGGACCAACGGGTCAAGGAAGTTCAGCAAACCATCGCCAAGCGTGGCGGCGGCGTACCACCGACCAGCGTGCTGGATCAGCAGGTGCTTGAACGCCTGATCGTTGAAAACCTGCAACTGCAGATCGGCGATCGCTCCGGTATCCGTATCAGCGACGAAGAATTGAACCAGGCTGTCGGCACCATCGCCCAGCGCAACAACATGAGTGTTGATCAGTTCCGCGCAGCCCTGGCTCACGACGGCCTGTCCTATGAGGACGCCCGTGACCAGATTCGCCGGGAAATGATCATCAGCCGTGTACGTCAGCGTCGCGTGGCCGAACGGATTCAGGTGTCCGAGCAGGAAGTGAAGAACTTCCTCGCCTCCGACCTTGGCAAGATGCAGCTTTCCGAAGAACTGCACCTGGCGAACATCCTGGTGCCTACGCCCGACAGCGCCAACGCTGAACAGCTCAATGCTGCTGCAGCGAAAACCCAGGCTATCTATGACCGTCTCAAGCAAGGTGCCGACTTTGCCCAGATGGCCATTGCCCAGTCCGGCAGCGACAACGCCCTCGAAGGCGGTGACATGGGCTGGCGTAAAGCCGCGCAACTGCCACCACCGTTCGACCGCGAGCTGAGTGCCATGGAAGTTGGTGGCATCACCCAGCCTGCCCGTACGCCAGGCGGTTTCATCATCCTCAAGTTGCTCGGCAAGCGCGGTGGCGAAGAAGCCCAGATGAAGGACGAAGTTCACGTTCGTCACATCCTGGTCAAGCCAAGCGAGATCCGTACCGAAGCCCAAACCAAGGAACTGGCCCAGAAGCTCTATGACCGCATCGAAGCGGGCGAAGACTTCGGCGAATTGGCGAAGAGCTATTCCGAAGACCCGGGTTCGGCGCTTAACGGCGGCGATCTGAACTGGATCGATCCGAAGGCACTGGTTCCAGAGTTCCAGGACGTCATGGCCAAGACCCCCCAAGGCGTGCTGTCCAAGCCGTTCAAGACCCAATACGGCTGGCATGTGCTGGAAGTCCTTGGCCGTCGCGCCACTGACAACACCACCCAGGCCCGCGAGCAGCAAGCCCTGACCGTACTGCGTAACCGCAAATACGACGAAGAGCTGCAAACCTGGTTGCGTCAGATCCGTGACGAAGCCTACGTAGAGAACAAGCTTCCTGGTGCCGACCAAACAGGCACCGACCAGGCAGCCCAGTGACACCCAAGCGTTTCGCACTGACACCCGGCGAGCCGGCCGGCATTGGTCCTGACCTGTGCCTGCTGCTCGCCTCGCACCCCCAGCCACACCCCCTGATTGCCATTACCAGCCGCGACCTGCTCATTGAGCGGGCCGCGCAGTTGGGTGTGGTTGTCGATCTGCTGCCGGTGGGCCCGGGCAACTGGCCTGATCTGCCGGCACCGGCCAACAGCCTGTACGTATGGGATACCCCGCTGGCGACCAAGGTCGTGGCCGGGCAACTGGACAAGGCCAACGCTGCCTTCGTCCTGGAAACCCTGACCCGTGCCGGCCAGGGCTGCATCGACGGGGATTTTGCCGGGATGATCACCGCCCCGGTACACAAGGGTGTGATCAACGAATCAGGCATCGCCTTTTCCGGTCATACCGAATTCCTCGCTGAGCTGACCCATACCGAACAAGTGGTGATGATGCTGGCAACGGGCGAGCTGCGGGTGGCGCTGGTGACCACTCACCTGCCCCTGCGCGAGATTGCCGACGCCATTACCCCCGAGCGACTGGAGCGTGTGACACGCATCCTGCACGCCGACCTGCAACAGAAATTCGGCATCGCCCAACCACGCATTCTGGTCTGTGGGCTCAACCCCCACGCCGGTGAAGGTGGTCACTTGGGCCATGAAGAAATCGACATCATCGAACCAACCCTGGAGCGTCTGCGCCTTGAAGGCATGGACCTGCGCGGCCCATTGCCTGCCGACACTCTGTTTACCCCCAAATATCTGGAGCACTGCGACGCAGTGCTGGCGATGTACCATGACCAGGGCCTGCCCGTGCTGAAGTACAAAGGCTTCGGCGCCGCGGTCAACGTGACACTGGGCCTGCCGATCATCCGCACCTCCGTCGACCATGGCACCGCCCTGGACCTCGCAGGCAGCGGCAAGATCGATACCGGCAGCCTGCACGTGGCCCTGGAAACCGCCTATCAGATGGCCGAGACCCGTATATGACCGAGCATTACCAACACCGGGCGCGCAAGCGTTTCGGGCAAAACTTCCTGCACGACGCTGGCGTGATTGATCGCATCCTGCGTTCCATCCATGCCAAGCCCGAAGACCGCCTGCTGGAAATCGGCCCGGGCCAGGGCGCCCTGACCCAAGGCCTGCTGAAAAGCGGCGGCCAGCTGGACGTGGTTGAGTTGGACAAGGACCTGATCCCGATCCTCAACCAGCAGTTCGCCGGCATGCCCAATTTCAACCTGCACCAGGGTGATGCGCTGAAGTTCGACTTCACCAGCCTCAATGCAGCGCCCAACAGCCTGCGAGTGGTCGGCAACCTGCCGTACAACATCTCCACCCCGCTGATTTTTCACCTGCTGAACAACGCCGGCATCATCCGCGACATGCACTTCATGCTGCAAAAGGAAGTGGTCGAGCGTCTGGCAGCGGGTCCTGGAGGCGGTGACTGGGGTCGCCTGTCGATCATGGTTCAGTACCATTGCCGCGTAGAGCACCTGTTCAACGTCGGACCTGGCGCGTTCAACCCCCCGCCGAAAGTCGACTCCGCCATCGTGCGCCTGGTGCCTCACGCGGTGTTGCCACACCCGGCCAAAGATCACAAGTTGCTGGAGCGCGTGGTGCGCGAAGCCTTCAACCAGCGCCGCAAGACCTTGCGCAATACGCTGAAGGCCTTGCTCAGCAACGCTGAAATCGAGGCCGCCGGCGTCGACGGCAGCCTGCGCCCCGAGCAGCTGGACCTGGCCGCCTTCGTGCGCCTGGCTGACCAGCTCGCCATTCAGCCTGCGCCAGTGGCTGAATAAATAGTAGGAGCCGGCTTGCCGGCGATGGCGCACTCACGATCGCCATCGCTGGCAAGCCAGCGCCTACGGGCCTAGACTGACCGGCATCCGCTGTTCCCCCGCTTTTGCTTTTAAGGCCTCTTGCATGTCCGATCCTCGTTATCAGATCGACGTCAGCGTCGTCACCCGCTTTCTGGCGGAACAATCGCAACCCGAGCAGAACCGCTTTGCGTTCGCCTACACCATCACCGTGCAAAACAACGGCGAGCTGCCTGCCAAGCTGCTGTCGCGCCACTGGGTCATCACCGACGGTGACGGCCAGGTCGAGGAAGTACGCGGCGCCGGCGTGGTCGGCCAACAACCGCTGATCGCCCCAGGCAAGAGCCACACCTACAGCAGCGGCACTGTCATGACCTCCCGCGTCGGCAACATGCAAGGCAGCTACCAGATGCTCGCCGACGACGGCAAACACTTCGACGCCATCATCGCCCCGTTCCGCCTCGCGGTGCCTGGAGCCCTGCACTGATGGCGACGTATGCCGTCGGCGACCTGCAAGGCTGCCTGGAACCGCTCGAGTGCCTGCTCGAGCGTGTGGCCTTCGACCCGGCCAAGGATCGCCTGTGGCTGGTGGGCGACCTGGTCAACCGTGGCCCGCAATCCCTGGAAACCCTGCGCTTCCTTTATGGCATGCGCGACTCCCTGGTGTGCGTACTGGGCAACCATGACCTGCACTTGCTGGCCGCCGGCAATAACATCGAGCGCCTGAAAAAGGGCGATACCCTGCGGGAAATCCTCGAAGCGCCGGATCGCACCGAGCTGCTTGACTGGCTGCGCCGGCAAAAACTCATGCACTACGACGAGAGCCGCGACACCGCCTTGGTGCATGCCGGCATTCCACCCCAGTGGACGCTGAAGAAAGCCCTCAAGTGCGCGAGTGAAGTCGAAGCAGCCCTGGCCGATGACAACCTGTACACCGCTTACCTGGATGGCATGTACGGCAACGAACCCGTTAAGTGGGACAACGAACTGACCGGCGTCGCGCGCCTGCGGGTGATCACCAACTACTTCACCCGCATGCGTTTCTGCACCGCCGAAGGCAAGCTGGACCTCAAGAGCAAGGAAGGCGCCGACACCGCCCTCCCCGGCTACAAGCCCTGGTTCGCCCACAAGGAGCGCAAGACCCGTGATACGAAGATCATCTTCGGCCACTGGGCAGCCCTGGAAGGCAAGTGTGATGAACCTGGCGTGTTCGCCCTCGACACCGGCTGCGTATGGGGCGGCGCCATGACCCTGATGAACATCGACACCGGCGAGCGCTCGAGCTGCCAGTGCGACTCCCCCGTTCCCGAACAACTGCAGGCCGCGGCAAAGCGCTGAGCCGCGCTTTCATACAGGCCAAAGGAGCCCGCCATGACTGAATTCAAACGTATCCCTCCCGAGCAAGCCCAGGCCCTGCGCGAGCAAGGCGCGGTGGTTGTAGACATCCGCGACCAGCCGACCTACATCGCCGGCCATATCAGTGGCGCCCAGCACCTGGACAACCACAACATCGCCGACTTCATCCGCGCCGCCGACCTCGACGCGCCGGTCATCGTCGCGTGCTACCACGGCAACTCCAGCCAAAGCGCCGCCGCCTACCTGGTGAGCCAGGGCTTCTCCGACGTCTATAGCCTCGACGGTGGCTTTGAGCTATGGCGTGCGACCTATCCTGCAGAAATTGCCGCAGGCGACGCGCAATAATTTTTTTCAAACCCCGCTATCCCGCGTGACGCTTGGCCTCGCGCCGTTTCTGACGAACGGCGCGGCCAAACTAATTTCGTATCGCGCCTTGACCTCCCCGATTCCGAACTATCCTTAAGCGCAGGCCATCCAAAACAGGGGAGAGCCGGTACACCGGCGTGCGGGTCATCGGTAGCGTTTCAGGGTGTTCTGGGGGGAAAACGGCCATTGGTGTCCACCAATGGCTGCCAGCATCGACTGATTGATCCGGCGTCGGCTCCACGTATCGAGCGAGGTGACGACGTCATGAGTATTTTTAGCCACTTCCAACAACGCTTCGAGTCCACCCGCCAGGAAGAGCTCTCGCTTCAGGAGTATCTCGAACTGTGCAAAAAGGACCGCAGCGCCTACGCGTCTGCCGCTGAACGCCTGCTGTTGGCGATCGGCGAGCCGGAGCTGGTGGACACCGCAGCCAATTCGCGCTTGTCGCGGATTTTCTCGAACAAGGTGATCCGTCGCTACCCGGCCTTTGAAGACTTCCACGGTATGGAAGAATGCATTGACCAGATCGTCTCGTATTTCCGCCATGCTGCCCAAGGCCTGGAAGAGAAGAAACAGATCCTCTACCTGCTCGGCCCCGTCGGCGGCGGCAAGTCGTCCCTGGCCGAGAAGCTCAAACAACTGATCGAGAAGGTGCCGTTCTACGCCATCAAGGGCTCACCGGTGTTCGAGTCGCCCCTGGGGCTGTTCAATGCCACGGAAGATGGCGCGATTCTCGAAGAAGACTTCGGCATTCCACGGCGCTATCTCAATACCATCATGTCGCCCTGGGCGACCAAGCGCCTGGCCGAGTTCGGCGGCGACATCAGCCAGTTCCGGGTGGTGAAGCTCTACCCCTCGATCCTCAACCAGATCGCCGTGGCCAAGACCGAACCGGGTGACGAGAACAACCAGGACATCTCGGCACTGGTGGGCAAGGTCGATATCCGCAAACTCGAAGAATTCCCGCAGAACGACGCCGATGCCTACAGCTACTCGGGCGCACTGTGCCGGGCCAACCAGGGCCTGATGGAGTTCGTGGAGATGTTCAAGGCACCGATCAAGGTGCTGCACCCACTGCTCACCGCGACACAGGAAGGTAACTACAACAGCACCGAAGGCCTGGGGGCGATTCCATTCACCGGGATCCTGCTGGCCCACTCCAACGAATCGGAATGGCACACCTTCCGCAACAACAAGAACAACGAAGCCTTCATCGACCGGATCTATATCGTCAAGGTGCCGTACTGCCTGCGGGTCAGCGATGAAATCAAGATTTACGACAAGCTGCTGTTCAACAGTTCCCTGGCCAAGGCTCATTGCGCGCCTGACACCCTGAAGATGCTGGCCCAGTTCACCGTGTTGTCGCGCCTCAAAGAGCCGGAAAACTCCAACATCTACTCGAAGATGCGCGTGTATGACGGCGAAAACCTCAAGGACACCGATCCGAAGGCCAAGTCGATCCAGGAATACCGCGACACCGCCGGCGTGGATGAGGGCATGAACGGCCTGTCGACACGTTTTGCGTTCAAGATCCTGTCCAAGGTCTTCAACTTCGACCCGCACGAAATCGCCGCCAACCCGGTGCACCTGCTCTACGTGCTGGAACAGCAGATCGAACAGGAACAATTCCAGGCTGAAACCCGCGAGCGCTATCTGCGCTTCCTCAAGGAATACCTGGCACCGCGCTACATCGAGTTCATCGGCAAGGAAATCCAGACCGCGTACCTTGAGTCCTACAGCGAATACGGCCAGAACATCTTCGACCGCTATGTGCTGTACGCAGACTTCTGGATCCAGGACCAGGAATACCGCGACCCGGAAACCGGCGAGATTCTCAACCGCGTAGCCCTCAACGAGGAACTGGAAAAGATCGAAAAACCCGCCGGCATCAGCAATCCGAAGGATTTCCGCAACGAAATCGTCAACTTCGTGCTGCGCGCCCGGGCCAACAACAACGGCAAGAACCCTACCTGGCTCAGCTATGAGAAGCTGCGGGTGGTCATCGAGAAGAAAATGTTCTCCAACACCGAGGATCTGCTGCCGGTCATCAGCTTCAACGCCAAGGCCAGCAAGGAGGATCAGCAAAAACACAACGACTTCGTCACTCGCATGGTCGAGCGTGGCTACACCGACAAACAGGTACGACTGCTCTCCGAGTGGTACTTGCGGGTCCGCAAATCGCAGTAAGGCAGCGACAAGCGTGTAATGCCAGGCTCCCGGTACGCCGGACAGCCTGGCAATCGACCGCTTGTCTTTAAGCTTTCAGCTTGCCGCTTGAAGCTTGTAACTTGAAGCTGCCCGGAGGGCTCCTACATGAGCTATGTGATCGACCGACGTCTCAATGGCAAGAACAAGAGCACGGTAAACCGCCAGCGGTTCCTGCGGCGTTACCGTGACCACATCAAAAAGGCCGTCGAAGAGGCCGTCAGCCGCCGTTCCATCACCGATATGGAGCATGGCGAACAGATCAGCATCCCCGGACGCGACATCGATGAACCGGTGCTGCACCACGGCCGGGGCGGCAAACAGACTGTCGTGCATCCCGGCAACAAGGAATTCACCAGCGGCGAACATATCCAGCGGCCTCAAGGCGGTGCGGGCGGCAAAGGGCCGGGCAAGGCCGGCAACTCCGGCGAAGGCATGGATGAGTTCGTGTTCCAGATCACCCAGGAAGAATTCCTGGAATTCATGTTCGAAGACCTGGAACTGCCCAACCTGGTCAAACGCAACCTGACCGGTACCGACACTTTCAAGACCGTGCGCGCCGGGATCAGCAACGAAGGCAATCCGTCTCGGATCAACATCATCCGCACCCTGCGTTCAGCCCATGCGCGACGTATCGCCTTGTCTGGCAGCAGCCGCGCGAAGCTGCGGGATGCCAAGGCGGAACTGGAGCGCCTGAAACGCGAAGAGCCGGACAACTTCGGCGATATCCAGGAAATCGAAGCCGAAATCGCCAAACTCAGTGCGCGAATCCATCGCGTGCCGTTTCTCGACACCTTCGACCTGAAGTACAACCTGCTGGTCAAGCAACCCAATCCCAGTTCCAAGGCGGTGATGTTCTGCCTGATGGACGTGTCCGGCTCCATGACCCAGGCGACCAAGGACATCGCCAAGCGCTTCTTCATCCTGCTGTACCTGTTTCTCAAGCGTAACTACGACAAGATCGATGTGGTGTTCATCCGCCATCACACCAGCGCCAGGGAAGTCGACGAGGAGGAATTCTTCTACTCGCGGGAAACCGGCGGCACCATCGTCTCCAGCGCCTTGAAGCTGATGCAGGAAATCATGGCCGAACGCTATCCGGCCAACGAGTGGAACATCTACGCCGCCCAGGCTTCCGACGGCGACAACTGGAACGACGACTCGCCGATCTGCCGCGACATCCTGATCAACCAGATCATGCCGTTCGTGCAGTACTACACCTACGTCGAAATCACCCCGCGCGAGCATCAGGCCCTGTGGTTCGAATACGAGCGCATCAGCGAAGCCTTCGCTGACACCTTCGCCCAGCAACAATTGGTCTCGGCCGGCGATATCTATCCGGTCTTCCGTGAACTCTTCCAGCGCAGGTTAGTGACATGACCGCCAAAGAGCATAAGCGCCAACCCATATCCACGGGGTCCGAATGGACCTTCGAACTGATCCAGGCCTATGACCGGGAAATCAGCCGCATCGCGGCGGGTTATGCCCTGGATACCTACCCCAACCAGATCGAAGTGATCACCGCCGAACAGATGATGGATGCCTATGCGTCCGTGGGCATGCCCCTGGGCTATCACCACTGGTCCTACGGCAAACACTTCCTCAGCACTGAAAAGTCCTACACCCGCGGCCAGATGGGCCTGGCCTACGAAATCGTCATCAACTCCGACCCGTGCATCGCCTACCTGATGGAAGAAAACACCATCTGCATGCAGGCGCTGGTGGTGGCCCACGCGTGCTACGGGCATAACAGCTTCTTCAAGGGTAACTACCTGTTCCGCACCTGGACCGATGCCAGCTCGATCATCGATTACCTGGTATTCGCCAAGCAGTACATCATGCAGTGCGAGGAGCGCCACGGCATCGACGCAGTGGAAGACCTGCTGGACTCCTGCCATGCCCTGATGAACTACGGCGTCGATCGCTACAAACGCCCGTATCCGATTTCCGCCGAAGAAGAACGGCTGCGCCAGAAGGACCGTGAAGAGCATCTGCAAAAACAGATCAACGACCTGTGGCGCACCATTCCCAAACGCGCCGGCAAGAATAACGACAAGGACAATGCGCGCTTCCCCGCCGAACCTCAGGAAAACATCCTGTATTTCATCGAAAAGCACGCACCATTGCTGGAGCCCTGGCAGCGGGAAATCGTGCGGATCGTGCGCAAGATTGCCCAGTATTTCTACCCACAACGCCAGACCCAGGTGATGAACGAAGGCTGGGCCACGTTCTGGCACTACACCCTGATGAACGACCTGTATGACGAAGGCCTGGTCACCGACGGTTTCATGATGGAGTTCCTGACGTCCCACACCAGCGTGGTCTTCCAGCCGGGCTTCGACAGCCCCTACTACAGCGGTATCAACCCGTATGCATTGGGCTTTGCGATGTACCGCGATATCCGGCGCATGTGCGAGCACCCTACCGAAGAAGACCGCCGCTGGTTCCCGGAGATTGCCGGCAGCGATTGGCTGTCGACCATCAAGTTCGCCATGAGCAGCTTCAAGGATGAGAGCTTCATCCTGCAGTACCTGTCCCCCCAGGTGATTCGAGACCTCAAGCTGTTCAGCATCATGGACGACGACCTCAAGGACGACCTGCTGGTGCCGGCGATCCACGATGAGCCGGGTTACCGCACCATCCGCGAAACCCTCGCGGCGCAGTACAACCTGGGCAACCGCGAACCCAATGTGCAGATCTACAGCATCGACGTACGCGGCGACCGCTCGCTGACCCTGCGCCACCAGCAGCACGACCGCAAACCGCTGGGAGAGTCCACTGAGGAGGTTCTCAAGCACCTGCACCGGCTGTGGGGGTTCGATATCCACCTGGAGACGCTGCAAGGCGACCAGGTGATGAAAACCCACCACGTTCCGCCGCGTAACGAGCACAGCGACAACGATTACGGCCGCCTGGACCTGGCAGTCGTGCATCTGTGAAACGGCAAAGCCTCCATTGGCGGGCCGCAGGCGTTATCCTGTGCCGCTAATGGAGGCTTTTTCATGCAAATCTACAAAGTCGGTGGTGCGGTACGTGATCGCCTGCTGGGCATCCCCGTTACCGATATCGACCGTGTCGTAGTCGGCGCTACCACTGAAGAAATGCTCGCCCTGGGCTACAAGCCTGTGGGGTCGGACTTCCCGGTATTTCTTGACCCGAAAAATGGTGACGAGTACGCCCTCGCCCGCACGGAGCGCAAGAGCGGCCGGGGTTATGGCGGCTTTGTGTTTCACGCCAGCCCCGAAGTTACCCTGGAAGAAGACCTGATCCGCCGCGACCTGACCATCAACGCCATGGCCGAGGATGACGCGGGCAACCTGACCGACCCTTATCACGGCCAGCAGGATCTTGACGCACGCATTCTGCGTCACGTTTCCCCGGCGTTTGCCGAAGATCCACTCCGAGTCCTGCGCGTTGCCCGCTTTGCCGCACGCTATGCCGGCCTCGGCTTTACGGTAGCGCCCGAAACCCTGGAACTGATGCGCGAACTCAGCGAGTCGGGCGAACTGGAAGCCTTGACGCCCGAACGCAGCTGGAAGGAGATTTCCCGCGCATTGATGGAAAACCAGCCACAGGTGTTTATCCAGGTGCTGCGCGATTGCGGCGCCCTGAAAACCCTGATGCCGGAAATCGACGCACTGTTTGGCGTGCCGCAACCCGAGGCCCATCACCCCGAAATCGATACCGGCGTGCACACATTGAGCGTGCTGGAACAGGCGGCCATCCATGCCCAGCCGTTGACCGTCCGCTGGGCGTGCCTGCTGCACGATCTGGGCAAGGGGCTCACGCCTGTGGATAAGTTGCCGCAGCACATCGCTCATGAGCAACGCGGTGTGAAGCTGATCAAGGCGATGAACGAACGCTTCAAGGTGCCAAGGGATTGCCAGGAGTTGGCGTTGCTGGTGGGCGAATATCACACCCATGGCCACCGCGCACTGGAGCTGAGGCCCTCGACATTGCTGGAGTTGCTGCAAAGCTTCGACGTTTACCGTCGCCCGCAACGCTTTGAAGAGTTTGTGGTGGCATGCGAGATGGACGCCCGCGGGCGCAAGGGCCTTGAGCAGAGAAGTTATCCACAAGCAGATTATTTGCGCGGTGCGGCGCTGGCGGCCAGAGGTGTGGCCGTCGCACCGCTACTGGAACAAGGCTTCAAAGGCCCCGAACTGGGCGAAGCGCTGAAACGCGAACGGCTCAAGGCGCTAAAAGCCTACAAGAGCGAGTCCGGCGTCAACGGCTGATCCCGCCATTCGAACGCGACCGGCGCCAGTACCTGGTCAATGTGTGCATCCTGCCACAGCGCGGCAAATGACTTGCCCACCTCAGGATGCACACGCTGCGGCGCCATCAACGACAGCGGCCACAGCACAAACGCGTTCTTCAGGATTTCGGCCCGGGGCAGGATCAGGCCATCGAAGTTACCCACCAGCTCGCCATACAGCAGCACGTCGATGTCCAGCGGCAAGCCCTTGCGATCCGGGGCGTAGCGGCCATTGTCGGCCTCGATGAATTTCAGCCGGCGGTCCAGTTCCATCAACGGCAGGTCGGTATACGCCGACACCACCAGATTGAAGAATGGCCCGCTCTTGATGCCCACAGGCTGGCTTTCAAACACCGGCGAACAGCGCATCTGCGTCAGGAAACCCGCCAGCGCATCAAGGCCAGCGTGCAAATGGGCCTCACGCTCGATGTTACTGCCAAGACCAAGGTAAACCTGAGTTAGCGACATCCGCGCTCGATCTCCACGCCCACACCCTTGGCGGCCGGTACGGCGCCGGGCTTGGTCAGTTTGAGGTGCAGCCAGGGAATCTGGAACTCACTCATCAACACTTCAGCCAGGCGCTCGGCGAAGGTTTCCACCAGCTGGAATTGCGCCTGCTCGGCAAAGGCCTGGATCCGCGCGGACACGCTCGCGTAATCCAGCGCCAGGGTCAGGTCATCACCGGCAGCGGCCGGGCGGTTATCCCAGGCGAAGCTCAGGTCCAGACGCAGGCATTGCCGGATACCGCGCTCCCAGTCGTAGGCCCCGATCACGGTGTCGACTTCCAGGCCTTCGATAAACACTCTGTCCAAGCACTCTTCTCCGCTGCACGACAAGGGCGCGATGCCCCGTTAGAATCAGGGCGTCCTCGCCCGGAATAGTTAGCATGTTTTGGTTACTGGCGACTCTCGCCTACCTGCTCGGCTCGCTGTCCTTCGCCATTTTGCTCAGCCGCCTGACGGGAAATCCCGACCCGCGAATGAGTGGCTCAGGCAATGCCGGCGCCACCAATATGTTGCGCCTGGCCGGCAAGAAACTCGCCGTACTCACGCTGTTCGGCGACGTCTGCAAGGGCCTGCTGCCGGTGCTGATCGCCGATCTCGCCGGGCTCTCGCTGCAACAGCAAGCCTGGATCGGCGTCTGCGCGGTGCTCGGCCACCTGTTCCCGCTGTACTTTCGCTTTCGCGGCGGCAAAGGCGTTGCGACGGCGGCCGGCATGCTGCTGGGGATCTACCCACCGGCGGCGCTGCTGGCCATCCTGGCCTGGCTGCTGACGTTCTACCTGACACGCACCAGCTCGCTGGCCGCCCTCATCGCCACGCCCCTGACCCTGCCGTTGCTGGCGTGGCAGGAACCGGAGGCGCTGGTGCCGATGAGCGTGCTCACGCTGCTGATCGTCTGGCGCCACCGGGGCAATTTACGCGACCTGTTTGCCGGGCGCGAACGGCATTTTTAAATACGCCCGGTGAACTCGGCTCACGTTCGCCCGTTACAGCGGCGGCAACTGCTCCATCGGCCAGCGCGCCTGCACGCTGATTGCCAGGCTTTCATGCTGCCCGGCCTGCAAACGCTGGCAACCGGCATAGGCGATCATCGCACCGTTATCGGTGCAGAATTCGGGACGCGCATAAAACACGTCGCCCTTCATGTCGCCGAGCATTTTCTCCAGGGAGCTGCGCAGCGCCTTGTTCGCGCTGACGCCGCCCGCGATCACCAGGCGCTTCATGCCCGCCTGCTTCAGGGCCCGCTTGCACTTGATGGTCAAAGTCTCCACCACGGCCTGCTGGAACGCCAGCGAGATGTCGCAACGGGCTTGCTCACTGTCGTCTCCGGCGCTGACGCTCTGCTGCCAGGTGTTCAGGGCAGAGGTTTTCAGGCCGCTGAAGCTGAACATCAGGCCAGGGCGATCGCACATCGGGCGCGGGAAGGTATAGCGCCCCGGAACGCCTTTTTCTGCCAAGCGGGCGATTTCCGGGCCGCCCGGATAATTAAGGCCCATCATCTTCGCAGTCTTGTCGAAAGCTTCACCGGCAGCGTCGTCCAGGCTTTCGCCCAGCAGCGTGTATTGACCGATTCCGTCGACCTGAACCAGCTGCGTATGGCCGCCTGAAACCAACAAAGCGACGAACGGGAACGCTGGCGGGTTTTCTTCCAGCATCGGTGCCAGTAAATGGCCTTCCATGTGGTGCACACCAAGGGCCGGAATGCCCCAGGCAAATGCCAGCGCCTGGGCGCAAGAGGCCCCAACCAGCAGGGCTCCGACCAATCCGGGGCCTGCGGTATAGGCAATGGCGTCGATCTCGGTCGGCACGCAGCCGGCCTCGTCCAACACCTGGCGAATCAATGGCAGCATGCGTTTCACATGATCACGGCTGGCCAGCTCCGGCACCACGCCGCCATAGGCGCGATGCAGGTCGATCTGACTGAACAGTGCGTCGGCCAAAAGCCCGCGCTCACTGTCGTAAAGTGCGACACCGGTTTCGTCGCACGAGGTTTCTAATCCCAGAACTAGCATGGGTTTGCGCCTTGTAGAGGCTGAATTCGAAGGCGCGCATAATAGTCGCCACTCCCCCTCCCGACTAGCGGTTTTCGATCAGAGGCTTTGCATTCCGGGCAATGAGGGGTTAACATCCGCAACCCTTAAAAACCGACGACCTCAGCCGCGAATTTTTTGCGACGAGAACGTTGATTCCCGGTAATGAAAGAAGGTAGCTCTGGATGCCAGCCGTCAAAGTAAAAGAGAACGAACCCTTCGACGTAGCTCTGCGTCGTTTCAAGCGCTCCTGCGAAAAAGCCGGTGTTCTGGCTGAAGTTCGTAGCCGCGAATTTTACGAGAAGCCAACTTCTGAGCGTAAGCGTAAAGCAGCAGCCGCTGTTAAGCGTCACGCCAAGAAAGTTCAGCGCGAGCAGCGCCGCGCCGTTCGTCTGTACTAATACACAGACGTTCGTAGCAAGCTTCTGCCAAGCCCGGCCCTCAGCCGGGCTGTTGGCATTTGCGGATATCGCTTGATGCTTCACCGTTGACGCCGCACACGCGACTGAAACGAACTGCTTCACACGTCAGGACTGGCTCTTTTGCCAGCGGTGCACGTCTCTTCTGACGAGCCTAACAAGGCTACTGACGAGCACACTTATTTTTTAACAGGCGATCAACAGGTCGGCTGCGCCCACCGATGAGCTTCCGAGGCCCCCACATGGCCAAGACCGGACTCCCGGGCAACATTTCTACGCCGGGCACTGATCGGAACTAACGTCAGTGAATGTTCGGCAGATACACTTCCTGACAGACCAAGCAGACGACAGTAGATCGAGCCGCACAACACGCGCGCCTTGAGCACTTTGCGGGCCCTCTTTTACACGCAGTGATGACGAGAACGCCATGGCCGGGCTAATTCCCCAGAGCTTTATTGACGACCTTCTGAACCGCACCGACATCGTCGATGTTGTCAGCTCGCGCCTGCAGATGAAAAAGGCCGGCAAGAACTACACCGCCTGCTGCCCGTTCCACAAGGAAAAGACTCCGTCGTTCAGCGTCAGCCCCGACAAGCAGTTCTACTACTGCTTCGGCTGCGGCGCTGGCGGCAACGCCCTCGGCTTCATCATGGACCACGACAACCTGGACTTCCCCCAGGCCGTCGAGGAACTGGCGAAAGCCGCCGGCATGGAAATCCCCCGCGAAGAAAGTGGCCGCCCGCACAAACCGCGGCAACCCACCGATTCGCCGCTGTACCCGCTGCTTACCGCTGCTGCCGACTTTTACCGCCAGGCACTGAAAAGCCACCCGCAGCGCAAAGCCGCCGTCGATTACCTCAAGGGCCGCGGCCTGACCGGTGAAATCGCCCGCGACTTCGGCCTCGGCTTCGCCCCGCCGGGCTGGGACAACCTGTACAAGCACCTGAGCAGCGACACCCTGCAGCAAAAAGCCATGATCGACGCCGGCCTGTTGGTGGAAAACGCCGAGACCGGCAAGCGTTATGACCGCTTCCGCGACCGCGTGATGTTCCCGATCCGCGACAGCCGCGGCCGCATCATCGCGTTCGGCGGCCGGGTGCTGGGGGACGACAAGCCCAAATACCTGAACTCACCGGAAACCCCGGTGTTTCATAAAGGCCAGGAACTCTACGGCCTGTTTGAGGCGCGCAAGAACAACCGCAACCTCGACGAAATCATCGTGGTTGAAGGCTATATGGACGTGATTGCCCTGGCCCAGCAAGGTTTGCGCAACGCCGTGGCGACCCTGGGCACCGCGACCAGCGAAGAGCACTTGAAGCGCCTGTTTCGCGTGGTGCCCAACGTACTGTTCTGCTTCGACGGCGACCAGGCCGGCCGCAACGCAGCGTGGCGTGCCCTTGAGTCGACCCTGTCGAGCCTGCAGGACGGGCGGCGCGCACGCTTCCTGTTCCTGCCCGAAGGTGAAGACCCGGACACCCTGGTCCGCTCCGAAGGCACCGACGCGTTCCGCGCGCGCATCAACCAACACGCACAACCGCTGGCCGATTACTTTTTCCAACAACTGACCGAAGAGTCCGACCCGCGCTCCCTCGAAGGCAAGGCCCACATGGTCACCCTCGCGGCCCCGCTGATCGACAAGGTTCCGGGCGCCAACCTGCGGACCCTGATGCGCCAGCGCCTACTGGAAATCACCGGCTTGAGTGGCGAGGCCGTCAGCCAGCTGGCCCGCAGCGCGCCGCAAGAGGCGCCGCCGGCCTACGACCCGGGCATGGATTACGACGCCATGCCGGACTATTCCGACTTCCACCAACCGCAGGAGGCCTACACGCCCCAGCAGGAGTGGACACCGAAGAAACCCGGCGCCGGCGGCAAGAAATGGGACAAGAAACCCTGGGACAAAAACGGCAAACGTGGCGGTGACCGTGACGAACCGCGCGGCCCACGCGTCCCAGCAGCAGTAGAGCCGCCCACCATGGCAGCCCTGCGTACACTTTTGCACCACCCGCAACTGGCACAAAAAGTCGAGGATGCGGGGCACTTTGCGGCCGAAGACCACACCAATACGCAACTGTTGGTGGCCCTGCTCGAAGCCGTACAGAAGAATCCTAAGCTAAACTCATTCCAGCTGATTGCACGCTGGCACGGCACCGAACAGGGCCGTTTGCTGAAGGCATTGGCAGAAAAGGAATGGCTGATTGATGGCGATAACCTTGAACAACAGTTTTTCGACACCATTACTAGCTTGGTAGCTCGTCAACGCGAGCGAAACCTGGAACAACTTCTTCGAAAAGCGCGTCAGAGTGAATTGACCGCCGAAGAGAAAAATCAACTGCGCGACCTTTTAAGTCGCAATGTTTCCGCATCAAACCCGACCTCAGCTGGCGTGTGAGGTCATAGCTCGGGTATAATCCTCGGCTTGTTTTTTGCCCGCCAAGACCTTCAGTGGATAGGGTGTTATGTCCGGAAAAGCGCAACAGCAGTCTCGTATCAAAGAGTTGATCACCCTTGGTCGTGAGCAGAAGTATCTGACTTACGCAGAGGTCAACGACCACCTGCCTGAGGATATTTCAGATCCAGAGCAGGTGGAAGACATCATCCGCATGATTAATGACATGGGGATCCCCGTACACGAGAGTGCTCCGGATGCGGACGCCCTTATGTTGGCCGACGCCGATACCGACGAGGCAGCCGCTGAAGAAGCAGCCGCCGCGTTGGCAGCGGTCGAGACCGACATCGGTCGCACGACTGACCCTGTGCGCATGTATATGCGCGAAATGGGTACGGTAGAGCTGCTGACACGTGAAGGCGAAATCGAAATCGCCAAGCGTATCGAAGAGGGCATCCGTGAAGTGATGGGCGCAATCGCGCACTTCCCAGGCACGGTTGACCACATTCTCTCCGAGTACACTCGCGTCACCACCGAAGGTGGCCGCCTGTCCGACGTCCTGAGCGGTTATATCGACCCGGACGACGGCATTGCGCCACCTGCGGCTGAAATTCCGCCACCGATCGATGCCAAGGCTGCGAAAGCAGACGACGACACCGACGACGACGAAGCTGAAGCCAGCACCGATGACGAAGAAGAAGTCGAAAGCGGTCCGGATCCGATCATCGCAGCCCAGCGCTTTGGCGCGGTCTCCGATCAGATGGAACTGGCTCGCAAGGCCCTGAAGAAGCACGGTCGCGGCAGCAAGCAGGCAACTGCTGAATTGCTGGCCCTGGCTGAACTCTTCATGCCGATCAAACTGGTACCGAAGCAATTCGAAGGCCTGGTTGAGCGGGTTCGTAGCGCCCTTGAGCGTCTGCGTGCACAAGAGCGTGCGATCATGCAGCTCTGTGTCCGTGATGCGCGCATGCCGCGTGCCGACTTCCTGCGCCAGTTCCCTGGCAACGAAGTCGACGAAAGCTGGACCGACGCACTGGCCAAAGGCAAAAGCAAATACGCTGAAGCCATTGGTCGCTTCCAGGCCGACATCGTTCGTTGCCAGCAGAAGCTGACTGCATTGCAGACTGAAACCGGTCTGACGATTGCCGAGATCAAGGACATCAACCGTCGCATGTCGATCGGTGAGGCCAAGGCCCGCCGCGCGAAGAAAGAGATGGTTGAAGCGAACTTGCGTCTGGTGATCTCCATCGCCAAGAAGTACACCAACCGTGGCCTGCAATTCCTCGATCTGATCCAGGAAGGCAACATCGGCTTGATGAAAGCGGTGGACAAGTTCGAATACCGTCGCGGCTACAAGTTCTCGACTTATGCCACCTGGTGGATCCGTCAGGCGATCACTCGCTCGATCGCCGACCAGGCCCGCACCATCCGTATTCCGGTGCACATGATCGAGACGATCAACAAGCTCAACCGTATTTCCCGGCAGATGTTGCAGGAAATGGGTCGCGAACCGACCCCGGAAGAGTTGGGCGAACGCATGGAAATGCCTGAGGATAAAATCCGCAAGGTATTGAAGATCGCTAAAGAGCCGATCTCCATGGAAACCCCGATCGGTGATGACGAAGACTCCCATCTGGGTGACTTCATCGAAGACTCGACCATGCAGTCGCCAATCGATGTTGCTACCGTTGAGAGCCTGAAAGAAGCGACTCGCGACGTACTGTCCGGCCTCACTGCCCGTGAAGCCAAGGTACTGCGCATGCGCTTCGGCATCGACATGAATACCGACCACACCCTTGAGGAGGTTGGTAAGCAGTTCGACGTTACCCGTGAGCGGATTCGTCAGATCGAAGCCAAGGCGCTGCGCAAGCTGCGCCACCCGACGAGAAGCGAGCATTTGCGCTCCTTCCTCGACGAGTGATCACAAAAACCCCGGCCCAGGCCGGGGTTTTTGCTTCTACAGATTAAATCCTCGCTGCCTCCCCTCCCCCGCAATGCCCGTCTACACTCGAAACATTCCCCGTGCCATAACGAGACCGTTATGCCCAGATTGCCGACCGTGTTACTGCTGTCGCTGCTGACCTGGACCGCAACGGCTGGCGCGTTGACTCTCACCGATGAAGAGCGTGGCTGGCTGGCGGACCACCAAGAGTTGCGCCTGGGCGTCGACGCCTCTTGGCCACCCTTTGAATACCGCGATGAAGACGGTCGCTACCAGGGCCTGGCCGCTGATTATGTGCGGCTGATGCAGGATCGCCTTGGCGTCAGGATCAAACTGATCGAGCCGGTGAACTGGAGCGCCGTGCTGGAACAGGCCCGCAACAACCAGCTCGACCTGCTGCCGGGCATCATGTCCACACCGGAACGCCAGGGTTTCCTGTCGTTTACCCGGCCTTATCTCGACTTCCCCATCGTCATCCTCGCCCACGAAGGCGGCCCGCAACCACGCAGCCTCAAAGACCTGTACGGGTTGAAGGTGGCCGTGGTGGAAAACTACGCGCCCCATGAACTGCTGCGCACTCACCACCCGGACCTCAACCTGGTGGCCATGCCCAATGTCAGCGCTACGCTGCAGGCCCTGGCCACCGACAAGGTCGACGCCGTAGTGGGCGATCTGGCGTCCAGCGTGTGGAGCCTGCGCCAACTCAAGCTGGAAGGCCTGTACATCAGCGGCGAAACGCCTTACCGCTATCAGTTGGCCATGGGCGTACCCAAGGACGACAAGATGCTGGTGGGCATCCTCGATAAAGTCCTGGCCGACATCAGCCCGTCTGAGACCGAGGCCATCCAGCAGCGCTGGGTCGGCAACGTCATCGACCACCGCACGCTCTGGACGGATGTGCTGCTCTACGGGTTGCCTGCCGTGCTGTTGCTGAGCATCGTGCTGGCCGTGGTTATTCGGATCAATCGTCGGCTCAGCTCGGAAATTTCCCGCCGGGTCGCCCTCGAACAGGAACTGCGCAGCAGCGAATACCACTATCGCGGCCTGGTGGAGAGCCTTTCCGCGATCGCCTGGGAAGCCAGCATCAGCGATTTCACCTACAGCTACGTGTCGCCCCACGCCGAGGAACTGCTGGGTTACCCCCGTGCCCACTGGCTGATCCCGGGCTTCTGGCGCAACATCATCCACCCCGCGGACCTGACCCGCACCGAATCCTATTGCTACGCCGAAACCCGGGCCAACCGCGACCACAGTGTCGACTACCGGGTGATCACCGCCGATGGACGCTGCCTGTGGGTGCGGGACATCGTCAGCCTGATCGAACACGGCCACGAGCCCGTGCTGCGCGGCCTGATGATCGACATCAGCGAGGCCAAGCGCACCGAGGAAGCGTTGCAGCTTTCGGAACAGAAATTCGCCTCTGTGTTCCAGCAATGCCCGGACATCCTGGTCATCGCCCGGCTGTCGGACGGCTGCCTGATGGAGGTCAATAAGGCATTCGAAGACCAGATCGGCCTGAGCGCCGAAGCAGTCGTAGGAAAAACCGCCACTGAACTGAATATCTGGGGCATCCAGGGCGTAGGCCCCGGCCTGCTGCAACGGGTACAGACCACCAGCATCCGCAACCTGGAAATGCCCTTCCTGCGCAGCAACGGCCAGGCCTTCACCGGACTGATCTCCGCCGAACCCTTTCAACTGGATACCACCGAAGCTCTGGTCGTGGTGGTGCGTGACATCACCCAGCTGAAAGAAACCCAGCAGCGACTGCAGACCTCCGAAGAGAAATTCGCCAAGGCCTTTCATGCCTCTCCCGACGGCCTGCTGTTGTCCCGCCAAAGCGACGGTTTGCTGATTGAGGTCAACGAAGGATTCAGTCGAATTACCGGCTTCAACAGCGTGATGTCACTGGACCAGTCAACCCTGGACCTCGGGATCTGGGTCGACCTGAACGAACGCAAAGATATGTTGGAGCGGCTGCAACGGGATGGATTTGTCCGCGACTTTGTCTGCCACATCCGCCGCAGCGACGGCGAAATTCGCCTGTGTGAAGTCTCCAGCCGCCCGCTGCCCATCGGCGACGACGACTGCATGCTGACCATCGCCCGGGACATCACCGAACGCCAACTGATGCAGGAAAAACTGCAACAGGCCGCCACCGTGTTCGAGAGCACGGCCGAAGGCGTACTGATCACCGACACCCGGCAAAATATCAGCGCCGTGAACCGCGCCTTCAGCGAGATCACCGGCTACAGCGAAGCCGAGGCCCTCGGCCAAACCCCGCGCCTGCTTGCCTCGGGCCTGCACGACAGCGCCTTCTACGCGGCCATGTGGCACCAACTGACGGCCAACGGCCACTGGCAAGGCGAGATCTCCAACCGGCGCAAGAGCGGCGAGCTGTACCCCAGCTGGCTGACCATCAGCGCCGTGCGCAACCGCGAGGAGTCGATCACCCACTTCGTCGCCGTGTTTGCCGACATCTCCAGCCTCAAGCACGCCCAGGCGCGCCTCGATTACCAGGCCCACCACGACCCGCTGACCGGCCTGCCCAACCGCACCCTGTTTGAAAGCCGCCTGCAAGCCGCCCTCAACAACCAACAGGAAACCGGCAGCCAGGGCGCCGTGCTGTTCCTCGACCTCGACCGCTTCAAACACATCAACGACAGCCTCGGCCACCCGATTGGCGACCTGCTGCTCAAGGACATCGCCGTTCGCCTCAAGGACCAACTGCGAGACGTCGACACCGTCGCCCGCCTGGGCGGTGACGAATTCATCATCCTGCTGCCCGGCCTGCAACAAGCCAGCGACGCCGAACACCTGGCCAATAAGCTGCTGGCCTGCTTCACTCCACCATTCCAGGCGGGCGAGCATGAGTTCTTCATCAGCGCCAGCATCGGCACCAGCCTGTACCCACGGGACGGCAACGACGTCGCCACCCTGGTCAAAAACGCCGACGCCGCCATGTACCGCTCCAAGGCCAAGGGCCGCAACCGCGTCGAAAGCTACACCCAGGACCTCACCGCCCAGGCCAACGAGCGCGTGGCCCTGGAACACGAACTGCGCCGAGCGATCGAGCGCGACGAATTGTCTCTCTATTACCAGCCGAAACTCAGCCTCGACACCCAACAACTGATCGGCGCCGAAGCCCTGATTCGCTGGCGCCACCCCACCTTCGGCGAAGTGCCGCCCGAGCACTTCATTGCCCTGGCCGAAGAGAACGGCATGATCCTGCAGATTGGCGACTGGGTACTGGAGCAGGCCTGCCGACAGATGCACGACTGGCGAGAAATTTTTGATGACTTCGGCCCGCTGTCCGTCAACCTGGCGGGCGCGCAACTGCGCCACCCCAACCTGCTGGCGCGCATCGAGCAACTGCTGCGGGACAACCGCCTGGAGCCTGGCTGCCTGCAACTGGAGATCACCGAAAACTTCATCATGAGCCAGGCCGAAGAGGCGCTGGAGGTGCTGCACCAGCTCAAGCATCTGGGCGTGCAACTGGCCATTGATGACTTCGGCACCGGCTATTCGTCCCTAAGCTACCTGAAACGCCTGCCGCTGGACTTCCTGAAGATCGACCAATCCTTCGTCCGTGGCCTGCCCGACGACCCACACGATGCGGCGATCGTGCGCGCCATTATTGCCCTGGGGCACAGCATGCAATTCACCATCATTGCCGAAGGTGTGGAAACGCCGGCCCAGCAAGCGTTTCTGGCGGCTGAAGGTTGTGAGCAGATGCAAGGCTATATCGTCAGCCTGCCGCTGCCGCCGGACCTTTTCGCCGCTACGTTCCTTCGTATGAGTGTTTCGGACTTTTCGGATGGCACAGCGAAGAAACCATCGCTATAATCCGCGGCCTACTGAGGGCCTATAGCTCAGTTGGTTAGAGCAGGGGACTCATAATCCCTTGGTCGTAGGTTCTTATGTGGTATGAATGTCGGTGTGGCATTTGAACCTCATTTCTGGTAGTTTTGCATCACCTCAGCGCCACTGTAGCTCAATTGGTTAGAGCAACCGACTCATAATCGGTGGGTCGCGGGTTCGATTCCCGCCGGTGGCCCCATCTCCTTGTATATCAAGCACTTCATGAATTCTGCACAACTTCTCTGACAACGCTGTCGGAGTTTTTCGCGTGCTAAAAAATCCTCATTTCAAGACTTTTGCTTGACATGGCAAGTGCAACACCGAAAGCTAGATGGGTGTTGTATTTGGAAGTGCGCTCGTGAAAAATTTCATCTTGGTCGAGGCACCGCTCACAAGCGAAGCTAAACACCTATTGCTTCACCTTGACCCGGATATGCCCGACGAGCTGCGGGAATTCAAGCCTTTTACCCACTACACCATCTGGCTGGCACGTAGGGGTTATGCCCCCAACACAGCGAAGCTTTATGCCGAGCACGTGGGACGGTTTGTGGATTACGTGTATGAAGCATCAAAAACTCAGTTCGCGGCGGATGTCGACGTCACAATTGAGACCGTCATCAACAGCTACCAGGCGTATCTGCTGTTCGGTAAGGGCGCTGCGAACCCGATAGCATTGAAATTGGCTGACAGCCTAGGGAAGGAGAAGCTCACAGGCCAAAACTCCCTAGCGCAGACCATCGAATCGTCGATTAAATGGTTTCTTGATGTATCGGAAACTAAGAACAGAATAGCGCCAGACCAGTTATTCAGCGCGTTCTACACAAAGCGAGCTGAGTACCGCAGCCAGTATGAGATTTCGGCGCACAAGGCCAATTCTTGGTTGGCCGCAGTCATTCGTGACTCGATTAAGTCGGTGATGCCTAAGCGCAAGGGAGACAAACTATTTCCCCAGGCAGCACGCAGGGACAGGAAGAACGACCAAAAACCGTTCAAGACGGTAGCATTTCCCATCGAACGATCCGTGGATCTCATCAGGCAGTCAAAGCCAGCGAAGTCCAAAACTTTCTATAGAGATATGACCCTCTATTCCCTACTCGCGGCAACAGGCGCTCGTTCGAGCGAGGCCCTGCAGGTGAGGATGCCCGATATCGACGATGATGAGTTCGCAGTTTTCCTCCGCGACCCTTTTGCACGCAAAACGCCTGGAATTACAGAGGATGAATACCAGTTCCTTGCCTGGAAGGGACGGGTGACCGAAATGACGTTCATGATCGAACCCTTTGCCGGGATGTTCTGGGAAAACCTTGAGAAGTATTTGACCCGTGAGTACAACTCGAGCGTCGACCATGACTTCCTCTTTCAAAACCTCGATGGCAGGCCATTCTTCGCTAGCGACCGAAGCAGTCGAGACAAAACCTTCAAGAGCTACGCCCAAAAAGCAGGGGTAGAGGACGTCACAGGCATTAGCGCTCACTCGCTGCGACATATGTACGGAACCTACACTCTTAATTACTTGCCAGTTCCCGGACAGAGCATTCCAGGACTGCCTCTAGCGTATGTAAAAATCCTAATGGGTCACGCTAGTGCCTCTTCTACCATGAAGTACGCCAAGCACGACACTGACATAATTGAAGCCTATATCCAACACGCCAATCAGTACGTATCCCAACGTGGCGAAGCATCTTTCAAGACGATTCGAGCAGACTTCCACTACCGGCAGTTAGAGTTACTCGAGGAAGAAGCCAAGCGTATTGAAGGAGAAAAAAATGATTAATCTCACCAAAGATATTCTCATTATCAAGTCAGGAGAGGACTTGGAGAGATCGATCAAGGAGGCTATTGCCAAAGCTAAGGCATGTGTTTCAAAGGTACTTTTTGAGTCCAAGCACATCGCTCCTAGCAAAATCTCAAGCGGCTCCGTTAATGAGTATTACCAGGCCTCCGTCCTACGTTTCTTTAACGACCACTTGGATCCGGTTAACGCCCCGGTATACGATGAAGATTGGGTACACAATCTCCATACCTGCACGAAGAAAACTCCGGACGCGAAAATTGCCAAGCAGGTGGTTCCGAAGACCGCACACGACTGGATTAACAAGTCTTCACTGGAAAGGCTTGCTAAAGATTCAATATTGATTTTGCATTTTCTCTGGCAGGAAAAAGCCGTACTTCTTCCTTTAGATACCAAGAAGCCCACTGGCAGCAACGAAACTAAGAAGAAGCATTTCGAGTTTGCTGCAGCTGACTACACTGAAGTTCTCGCCTTGGTCAGCAAGCCTTTCGTTCCTCATGTCACATACGAGAACATTCTTGATATAACTACTGTTATGAAGCCGAGTGCCATCAAGAATTTCGAGTGGTATGCGTGGCGGATGATTCGCGCCACCGACTGGCGCCAAATTGAAGACATCAGGCCGGTTGACATCTCTGATCTTATTGAACATCTAATTAAAACACGCCGTGGCGAAATCGACTGGTTCATGTATCCAATTGCCCCTGCGGCTTTTCTGAGCTACGTCCAGAAGCTATACCCTGAAAGGTGCCAGCAAGCCACAACCCCTCCAAAAAATGATAAGACAGCCAGTAAAAAGGCATTAATCTCTGGTGAATTCAACATCCCTGCTGAACACCAAAAAAGCGTCGATCTCTGGTTGAAATATCAAGGCAAGTTTATTCAACTGCTAAAAACCAAAGGAATGAAGACGTTTAGGCACTATGAAAGCAGCTTTACGGTGTTCAACACGTTCCTATTTAGTGAATATCCTGGAAGAACTGGTCTACTTCCACCAGGGCCTCGAGATCTCAATCGTACACACATCGAAGGAGACGGCCAGGTTGGTTTTCTCAGTTATCTTCGCAAGGGTCGGTCGGGCACAGCCGTTCAAAAGTCCCTGTATCACTTGGAAGCTTTGTTTGACTACCTGATAGTCAACTCTAGCGCCGATGAGGAATTATCTGGCTTCGTTAATCCGATTTCCCACATCGATTATCCAATTGTAAGCAGAAGCTCTGGCACCAACAAGCCAGCTTTCGAATCCGAGCACTTTCCCATTCTGCTGCAATACTGTTACGCAATTGAATCTTTCTCAACGCACCTTGCCGACAGGGTTCATGAAGAGCAGATCAATCTGTATGACAAAAAATTCAGGGCAGATATACCCACAAAGAACTGGAACGAAGCCCAGAAAGTTATTCAAACTGAAAAACTCGGGTACGTACCGGTTGTTTTCTATCGCAACCCAGACTTTGACGCCAGTCAGCCAAAGTCAGATATCAACCGCCCGATGAAATATGAAGCTCTACACCTTCTCCCTAGGTTCGTAGTGCCCATTATCGAACACAGTGTCGAAAGGAATGGGCAATGGGTTTTCTATCCCCAACTGAACTACATTCGACACAACATCGTAGCGCTGGAAACCGGCGTTCGAAGCATTCACATTCGGTGGCTGGAAAAGCTAACCTATGATATGCACATTGATCGATCTAGACCGCTACCGCCTCTTTGTAAGTTGCGAATCAACACAGACAAGGCAAATGGCGCTTGGGATTCCACTGTTTCCAGAAACGTAATTTATGTTTTAGACCGCCAAAAG
Source organism: Pseudomonas sp. IPO3774 (assembly GCF_013386835.1). Lineage (NCBI taxonomy): Bacteria > Pseudomonadati > Pseudomonadota > Gammaproteobacteria > Pseudomonadales > Pseudomonadaceae > Pseudomonas > Pseudomonas sp. IPO3774. The sequence continues at coordinate 204,324 of NZ_JACAQY010000008.1, read as the reverse complement.
GCCATGATTAAATGGTTCAACGATCCGTCAATGGATGTCCCGGTTTGGTACGACTACCATGAAGAAAGCCCATTTGGAAAAATCACCTCCCTGTTCCCTAAGGGCGAAACTCCTGGTGTACTGACAGGAGAAGCCTATGGCAAATACTTCAAGAGGCTTGTCTATTCTTTTGATTTGTTCTGCCGATTCCAGCTGGGAATTAATACTACGAACGCGATGCCAGAAGCTGTGGGTGACCTAGAGTCAATTGATGCGCCTCTGGATTACTTGGCGGCACTGAAACTCGAAGCACAAGCCTGTAAGCTCATCGAGCATACTCCGCACTCTTGTCGAGTTTCAGTAGTATCCGAATACATCAGGGTATTGCCGCCACATATCATAGGCGCGTTCATCACGGGGCAAGCCACTGAAGAACACGTCATGTATTACGCGAAAGTCGACCCTGCATACCTGAAGTCGGTAGCCCAGTTTCAGAAGATGAGTGTCGAGCAGGGCTGGCTCATTGATCGTCCAGCAATGTCCAATATTAAAGCCGAAGATGTCTCCTCCAAGCTCCAGCAGGCTTTCCGTCGAGACAAGGAAAAGTCTCTGATTGATTTCGGCGCCATCTCCTTTGACCGCGAGATGAAGGACGATGTCGTGTCAGGCGTCAGGGCCGCAAAACAGCGCCCAATTGATTCGCTGGCTTTCATGCCCACACACATCTGCCCGTACGGCAATCACTGTCCAGCGGACGTGGTGAAAGACCTGGGTGCCATCCCTGGACTGAGTACGCCATGCGGTGGTTGCTACTACTCAGTCAAAACTGTCGACCATCTGCCTAGGATTCACGGCCATATCCGAGCTTTAACTGATGAATGCAGCGAGCTAGAGGCGTACATCGCAGAGGCCAAAAGGAATGGTGCATCGCTAGAAAGCCTTATACAGAAAGCCAACCGTCGCAAATTCCTGGCTACGGAGATCATCTCCTGGAGCGTCACAGCACACTGTCTCGAACAAATGTATAGCGAGATTAAAACGCGTGAAAGTTTCTTGGTAGAGAAGCCTGAAATCGTGTCAGAACATCTGGAACGTCTGGAGCTGAAAGAGCACTCGCTCTCCAATCTCATCGCCCGCACTGCTGAAGCCAAGTCACATGCAGAGTATTTCACTCCACAACTGAACCAGCAGCTCAAGGTAGCCAGGAACAAGCTGCTGGCGTTCACAGGAGACTTCAACCGCATGCTGGAAGAAGCCCCGACTGGTTTCACGTTAATCGATGAATTCAGAGGACTGATTCGATCTGCCTGTGAAGTCCTCGGCATTTCGCTACACGAACTGAGCGATGCAATGACCAAGCCTATGGCTTTGAATCGCCCTGATTCGATTCTGAAGCTAATTTCGAGCCCTGGGAGTGTCCCAGCATGAGCAAGGGTGCAAAACCTGGCCAAAATCGCTTTGCAGGCTCCCAGAAGAGAAATCGCGAGTTCAGGATCAGCCGGATAAAGGATGAAGTTGTCCCGAGACTGAAGACGTTTGTGGGGAAGACATCTTTTGACGGCATTACCCCTTTTTCCCGGTTTTGTGCAGAGCTTTACAACACCGATCTGCCCGTAAACGAGAAGAAGATAGGCTATCGCACACTGGTTCAAAGCACCGATTATTGGGCATTGATCGGCCCACTGTTCCATAGATATTGGGACTCCGCCGGCAACATGGAATCCACGAAGAACAAGCTAGTCGAGAAGCTATCAGCGCATCGGGCAGATGGGCTCCAAGCAGAGACAGAAAGGCTGAAGAAAGAAATAGAGGCTCTCAAATCAGCGCTTCGTACTCACGGGGCCACCCTGGCTCCCATTTCGGATTCAAAGCACAGCGATCAGGCCTTCATGACGAAGTTTGATAAGACCTGCCGTGCCCTTATGCTGGTGCTCAAAGCGAGCGACGGCATGTTCGTTGTTGACATGAAGGCCGGAAAAATCACCTGCACATTTGATGATCTAGAACCTGCTGAAGGGCTTGTTCCAAAAGATATTGCCGAACCCTTCGTCCTTTGGATGAAAGCCAAGGAAAGCACTAATGGCGACCGGTGATCAAAAGCGCTCTCCGTACGACCGCTACAGGGACTATGTGCTGCAGCTTGAACAGGCTGGAAAAAAGTTTCCTGTGAATCAGTTTGGCGCCGTCAACTTCAGCAAAATCGCTGATGAATGTGGTAATCGTAGGCAGTGGTTTTCTGAAAGCGCCAAGAAGATCTTTTGCTCACAGGGCAAAACCCTTGAGCAGGTCATCGCGAAGGACATTCGCCGCATAGGCAGTGAGTTTGTTGCGGCCAAAGATCCTGAGTCTCTGGCGATTGATATGGCGGATTCGAAAAGTCGCGAAGCGAATCGGTTGCGAGTAATGCTTGAGCAAAAGTCGAAGGAAAACGAACTGCTCCGCGAGCAAGTTGAGCGACTCTCTGCCGAGCTACGGTTGCTTCGGACATCTGCGCAAGAAATCAGTAGCCAGCAGGATTTGATGATCGACTCCGGGCGGTCATTCATCCTATGAGCAATCTGTCGAACATCATCCAGGTGAGCTCGGTAAAGCCAGGCAGTTTTGGCGGAGCAGTTTTCTCCGGACGCATCATTGGCCAAAACAAAATCTACACATGCAGAGCCAGCTATAAAGTCATCACTCGCATACCTCAACCCGGTGAATGCTGGCAGTTCAAAGGTTCGATCACAGGGCATGATCAGTACAGGGATTTCGTTCTGATCGAGAGCTGCCACATCGTAAACCTGCCCATAGCGGCATATGTGGAACGATTGCTGGTGAAGCATCCTGCGTTTCGCGGGCTGTCATTCGGCAAAGCGAAAGTCTCGAAACTGGTCAGGGCATTTGGCGCAGAAAATCTTGCTCAGGCATTGACTGCAGGCAGGGTCAGCTACCTGGCGGAATTTATTAATCCCGATCTCGCCCAGAAGGTCGTGGATGCCTGGAGGACACTGCAGGATGAGATTTCAACGATTGAATTTCTCTTGGAGCACGACTTCGATCCTGGGCTCGCCAAAAGCATTCTCAAGGTTTGCCAGACGGATACAGTAGAGCGCCTAAAGCTTAATCCGTACAGCCTCGTAGCGTTTCAAGGCATCCACCCGAACATGTGGAAAATCGTAGACGCCGCAGCAGCCAAGCTAGGCATACCTCAGGATGACCCACGCAGGCTGGCCGGCCTTGTGGAGAACTTGCTCTATGTGCGCTTGGATCAGGGTCATACCGCATACGAAATCGAAGAGCTAAAAGCCGCCCTGATGCAGAAGCTTCCATCCGCCAGATTGGTAGACCAGGCTATCGACTGTGCCCTACAAAGGCGTGCTGTATGCGTTAAGAAGGATCAAGGGACGACGCTTATCCAGCCACTGGGAGCGGCCCTTGTCGAAAGTAAACTCGAGCAGCGAGTCGCGAGTCTACTGTCCTCTCAGGCCTCATTGCTTCACGGTTCTCCGCAGGAACTGGAGCAAGCGATTGAAGATTACTGCGCACACGGTGAGAGCGTGCCTGGACACTCACTCACCCGAGACCAGAAAAGCGCAGTGCTGATGGCGCTTACTAATCGCATCAGCACGCTGACTGGATTTGGCGGTACGGGCAAGACAACCGTGCTGAAAGCCATCGTTGATATAGCCTCTCAGCACCGCCCTGTGCATGTCTTAGCACTGAGCGGAAAAGCCAAGGAGCGCGCCAAGGAGTCTGTTGGCCGAGACACCTACACGATCCACAGTTTCTTGATCAAAATCAGCAATGCAAGCTCAGGGCTCAGCACTGGAGGCGACCCTCTAATAATCATCGATGAATCCAGCATGGTAGACATCGCCTTGATGCTGAAACTGCTGAATGCCTTCGCGAAGAAAGAACTGTCTCTTTTGCTAGTAGGCGATACCGGTCAGCTATCACCGGTTGGTTATGGAATCTTCTTCCATGCACTGGCCAAATCTAAGGCGATACCGTCGACCCACCTGATCAAGGTTCACAGGTCAATCGGCAACAGCCACCTTCAGAACATCGCCATGAAGATTAGATCGGGTCATCTGGATACCCTGCCATTCTGGAATGGCGAGCGCGATGGGGTTTATCTAATCCCCTGCACAAACACGCAGGACATGCTGACACACCTCGCGAAGATCAAGCAGATCATCCCTGACGCTCAGATCCTGACGCCACACATGTCTGATCGCATGCCGGATTCTGGACACAAGATAAACAACTATCTGCAAAGCGCCCTCCAGCATACAGACGAGACGCTAGGCATTTGGATGGGCAAATACTGGCTGCGAGTTAACGACCCCGTCATCGTCACCCACAATAGCTACGAGCATAATCTGTTCAACGGCAACACCGGGATCATGACTGGCGTTACGTCAATCGATGGCCAGACTTCAGGTGTGTTTTTCTTCAATGGGTTCGAAGTGACCCTGTCCAGGATGGACTTGTTCGGGCTGGGAATGAAGCTTGCCTACGCCATATCCATTCATAAGGCGCAAGGCAGCGAGTACGAGACGTCGATCCTTTGCACTCTGAGTCAAAGCGAATTTGTGGAAAGAAGCATGCTGTACACAGCCGTCTCCCGATCTAAGCGGCTGGCTTTGATCCTAAGCACGCAGAACATCATGCAGCAGGGGGTAGCTCGCCCAAACCGAAGCGACACCCTCTGTGTTGGCTTCTCGGTTTGAATACCAAACAGGTCGTTAGCCCTACAATATTGCGGGCAGGGCTTTCACTTCAGGCGCCTTACCCTCCTTGTATGATCGCAGGATCCGCGCCCAATGCCTCAAGGTAGGAGAATGTCATTGAAGTTGCTCACAACGCTTTGGAGCGTCATCAGCCCCGACCACCGCCCCGAGCGTGAGAAAGCGCGTGAACGCGAGTTCATCCGGGCGGCGAACTCCTTGAAGACCCTCAAGGTGACACCAGAGGGCGGAATGTCCATCGATCCCGAAGAGCTCCGAGATCAGATAATCGCCTCACGTGAGCAGCTGAAGCAGCTTGTCCACAAATCTGGAGCGGCAAGCAGCTCATTCGAAGCTACGGCAGACATCCGGGTGGAACAGGAAGCGAGTGCCACCATAGAGGCTTCTGTGAGTGCCATGGACTGTATCGAGGTAGTGGCTTGGCGTCGGTTGCTGACTGGCGCTGCTGTGCGCTATGTGTGCCTCCAGTCTACGAGTACGGGGCGATTCGCTGTCGCGACCGCAAGCCTTTTCTCGGACGGCACGCAAAGTCTCCCAACTTGGATCGAAGCCAACACCGCCAAGCACGTCGCAAATGCTATACAGAACAATCATCTCCGTTGGTTGGCTACTGTGAGCGAGGCGATGAATGCTTGGGATGCAGACCTTTGATTGCCTTGAGGCGAGGCTTGCCGACGCTTGGGCCTACAACTGCCATGCCTCAATAGTGTTGAAAAGCCTTTCAATCTGAGTTGGCAGGTCGGTTCGTGGGTCATGGCTATGGTTGAAAGTGCTACCCCCGGCTACGAACTTGTCCGCAATTGTAACCTTTGAATAGGTAGTAATCTGCTTTAATCTAGCGCCGAAAATCCGATAATGCTTGTCTCGAAAAGCTGCAGGCAAATAACTTTCAATCGTATAGCCCTCAGTCACCCAGCAATATCCTGTCTTCGACTCATGTTCAGCAATTTCTGCCCAAACCTGATATTTCACGCAGCTTTGGTTAATACATTCATCAGTGCCGTCAGCTGCGCGCTGAAAGTCCAGATCTCTATCCATAACTACTATGGAGTTCCTATTTATACTGAATATGTCAATTAATCCTGGCGTAGCATTTGATGTGAAATGGCCGAGCATAGACCCGCCGTAAAGAACGAAGGAGAAATCAAGGTTTTCCATGGGCATGGGTTTGCCGTGTGTCGAGCACCAGAGCGAAAGCCAGTGCAAAATGTAGATTCGATCAGACGCCCCTTCGACCCATATCACGCCGTTGGCTTGGAAAACATCGCTTGGCTTTATGCCGAGCCCTGACAGAGCCCTTGCAGGTGATGTTAATTCTGATAATGCGTAACCATTGACTTCAAATAGCTTTGTGTCTGGTACAGACCAGCTTGATATGTCTAGAAGCACAGACGAGTGCGTAGAGATGAAAAGCTGAAGGTTCTTGCGGGTGACGATTTCAGAAACCCTAGCCATCATGAGTCTCTGAAGTGTTGGATGCAGGTGGACTTCAGGCTCCTCGATGACACATATCTGGTTATCATTAACAGAGTTCAGCCATCCTATTAGTCCAGCAAACGCCCGCCATCCAGACGGCAGCATCTTTATTGGGATATGGTTGTACTGACCTAAATCATCGTTGAGGTAGATACCTAATGTGTTCTTGTCAAGAAAGCTAACTGGGTTGGCATGCTTGTAGGCGTCATCTGCATTCGGAGGCCTTTTATAGTCTACTTGGTCGGGCTGCAATGGGTGCGGCGCGAGTCCCACTAGATGCTTGCCATCATTATTGAGCGCGTTGATGATTTTATTAATACAAACTCCGCGCTCGTCGTGTGATGAGCGAAAACTAATTATTGCTTCTAGTTTATCTAAAACCTTTAAAAGTTCTTTTGGAGGTTTCGACGATTTACTGTAAATGCTTCCCTTGAATAAGTATCTGTCGTCTCGTGTAGTAACGGCTATGTATGTGCCAAACTCATCAATATCTAGCTTGTTGAATACTGAAGCTACCCGAGTTCCATTGTCAAAGTAGATGATGGAAGCCGCCACGGTAGTGGATCGCATGTTTTCACGAGCAATCGTTTTTATAATCTCAACATCCTTGAGTGCGCGCACCATATCTAGCACAGTTGACTTGCCGCCGCCGTTTGGGCCGACAAAAATATTAACCTGAGAAGCTTTGACTTGTGGAACATCACGCGGATTGAGGGAGTTGGTCTGCATGATGTTATTGAGGCAGAGTGTTCGAAGCCCCAACAGGCCAAAACTTTTAATATGCAAGATTGTATTCCTTTACTGATTGATTTTGATAGGCGCACTCATTAGGCATCTTCTGAAAATGAGCTCCCGAGCGGTGCAGGCGTCACGCTCGTATTGTACCTAGAGAGACGGAAGGAGAGGTGCTTGCAGGAGTTGTAGTCGCCGGCACCGGCAGCTTTCACACTGGTGGGCTATCCGCGATATACAGGAAGAAACAGTACGGGCTGTGGTGAGGTTTACTGAAACCAAGGCCCCCAGGTCGGCGGGTTCTCAACGATGTCGATTGAGGTGCTGAGCTCGTCCTGAATGTGTTCAAAAACTCTGTCGAGACTTGGATGAGCTTTCGACTCTCGCAGGGCAGTCACTACTTCCAGTAGCTCCCGGCCTTGGGCTACATGCATTTGGATATCGCAATACACGGTGTCATCGCTGTCTCGTTCCACGTCTTTTCTCCGTCTGCATCAATCCAGCTTGGGCTTACTTCTGGCAGCTCTGTGTGCCTCGAGGTGCTGCATCTCTGATTCCCAACAAGCCAGGAATTTATACCAGTCCGCAGCGTAAGGCCCATCTAACAATCTGGTCGACCCGATACTCGCCTGATTGAAGCGCTCCCTCCAGGGCTGGGGGATAGTCTGCTCCAAAATGATGTCGATTCCGGAGTGGTGATACTGCACGGTGACACAATCCCGAAGCTGGTTGAGCTCAAGTGCCTTGTCAGCATGAGGGGAGTCTTTTCGCTCTTGAAGTTCAAGGTCATCAAGAATGGATAAGGGATCGAACGCCTTCGAATCGCCTGGAGATATGTTCGCAAGCATCCACAAAGCTTTTCGTCTCTTGGCCTCCAGTTCGCGGAGTTCATCGTCGGGCATTTGAGTTATCTCTTGTTGGCGTTGATGGCATGCCGCCTGCTGCGTCAGGCTGCCGTGAATCGAGCCCCGCCAAGGCGTGTCTCGCCCCTGCGGGCTGGCATCCCTCACGCCTGCGCGCTCCGCTTGCTTGGTGTCTGAGCCTCTGTGAAGCATAGATCGCAACGCATCCTACTCTCATGATTCGGAGCTCGGCATCGCTATTCGAAGCGTTCTGTTATCGTTCTAAAAGTAAGTTAGTCGCTCTTATTCATCAGCCTTCTGGGGAGCCGGGATTGGACACAACTCAACGCGTACCAGGCAGAGCCTACCAAACGGTTCGCGATCCTGAGCGCCTGCTCATTGAAGAGCGCGCCGAAGCTCTCTCAGCCGCAGGATATCCGCTGCCAAATGATGATCCGGCTATGTACGCTGAGCAGAGGCTCAAAGAGGCCAAGGAGGCTCGTTCAGCGCAAGTTGTTGGCGTTCCCGAACAAGCTTCAACTCAGAAAGATTTGCGAGGTACGTGAGAAGTGTTCTTCGGTCGAAGTAGCCTGAAAATACGCTTTAACTAGAATGTAAACATTCCTGATTCTGCACACCGGGAGGCCGAAATGGACTTGCTAAAGCCCTTGTACGAACAGGACAGGCTTCATCCACACTTTCGCACCATATCTGACGGACGACCCGGCAGGCTTTACCAGCGAGAGGAGCTGCAACGCTGGCTTGATGGATTTCCAGACAGGGATAACAAATTCGTACGTGAGTTTCAGACCACGTTTAACTCAAGCTTTTGGGAAATCTATCTTCACGCAGTGTTCCGCGAGTATGGCTTTGCTTTCGACTGGACTTATCCAGCCCCTGATTTCCTAGTTTCGTCAGCAGACATTACGTTTACGGTGGAAGCAACCACTGCCAACCATTCCATTGACGCTACCCCGGAGTGGGGTAGGCCCATGACAGCGGAGTTCTTTGAAGACGTTGATTTCAATGAGCTCAATCGGGTCGCGATAATCAGGTTGGCCAACGCGTTCATGAGCAAATCACAAAAATTCCAAGATAAGTATCAGCATCATCCGCATGTCCAAGGACGCCCATTTGTCTTAGCAGTAGCACCGTTCGAACAGCCGGGTTTCAACCTCCAGGCCTACCGGGCTATCGAAGCCCTGCTATTCGATTACTACGTAGATGAAGCGGAATACCTGGCTAATCCGGAGCGCTTTCCTAACGGATTAGAGGGGAAATCTTTGGGAAGCGTACAGAAAGATAACGGTGCTGAAATCGAACTGGGGTTTTTCGATTGCTTGCGCTTCAGCCACATTAGCGCCGTGATATTCAGTAATCTGGCCACTTGGGGAAAAGTAGATGCCATGTGCGGAAATCCGGATGCGGTCATATCGTCTGTCTGGTCGCTACCGAATGGCGAGATGAAGCGCACTGTGTCCAGAGGCAACGAAGCCTCAGAAGGGATCACCGATGGGCTGCGTATCTATCACAACCCTTTTGCTACAACGCCGTTGCCGCTTGAAGTATTTCGACGAGAAGGTGTGATGCAGATGTGGGCTGATCCTTACGCTCGATCACTCATAAGTGAACAAGCCGAGAACTGCTTACAGTCCAGGACGGCTATGACTTTCTTCGTAAAGGATGATGATCCCTCTTGCGAGGGCTTATCTGAGAAAATTTAGCAGTGCGCTCTGGCCAATCCGGCTAGGCAGCAATTCGCCTGTGGATTGCTTGATATCCTCAACGAATACCGATGCAGACCTTACTCGACCAATCGAAGTCGTGACGGATATGTCAAAAAGCCGTGCAATGGGCTCAACCGCCTACCAAGCGAGCGATCAACCATTTTTTTTGTGTTGGTGCAAACTACGGAAGATGCGCTTGATACCCTAGGTCGTCCCAGAACACATATGCTCAGATGATTTCAGGGAGAAGGAAAATGGCAAGTGAATACTCGCTATCAGATGTGCTGGAAAGGATGTACCAAAATCAGCTCGCCCTTGAGGCTGCTCTCATGGAGCTAACCCTCCAGGTGGAAGCCCAAGGACATGCGGAAGTTGGCGACAACGTTCGTGGCACGCTTTACACAATTGGTGAGAACGCTGGCCATATCAAACAGGGGCTGGCCCGGCTCAAAAAACTCCCATGACCCAGCCGCTTTTCGATTTTGATCTCAAACGCGTTTCCCGCACGCATTACATCACTGGCAAGGCTGCGATCAACTTTCCGCACCCTGGAAGCATCACTGGCGGATGGCATTTCCTGTCCTACTTCGACCGCGATTCGGGCGTAGCGAAAGTGTCCTTGGCAGGTATTCATTATCCAGATACGACCGATTTCTTTGGAGACGCTGGAGTCATCGACGTAACCGACAAGCTTGCGATGCGAGGCTGGTCAGAAGACGGCAAAAGGCTGTTCATGGCGGATCACTACAGAGCTGCAGCTGACATGGTGATGAAATGGGTGCTAAGTGATTCTAAGCACTGCAACGTCGAGGTCGCTGATTGGTTTTCCTCTTCCGAAACGAAGCAGCGGCTTTTTGAAATCCTGAATTCGGGAAGGCTCAAACTTTTAGATTTTGATAGGCTGAAAAAATTGGAAGCTTGGCTAAGCTCGCAGTAGTCCAATGATAGGTCTGCATGGCAGCGGGCGTATTGCGTCTTAAGCGGGAGCAATGGATATGCGCAAAAAGTCCCAGTCGTGGTTTATCCCTCTCCTGATTCTTTTTGCCATCCTGTGGGCAATGGGGAAAAAAGACACGCCTCAAACCCCGGTAGAGCCGAGCACTCTGAGCACGCTAGTATCAACCACGCCGACGTCTCCATCCCCACCCACGCCAACCTCAGCAACTGAGCAATTCGTGAGCGCTGATAACCTCAATGTCCGGGATCAACCAGGCGGAAAGGTCATCTCAAAACTGAAGCGCGGGGAGAAGGTTCAAGTTTTTGAGACCCGAAAGGATTGGGCGCGCATCAGCATTGATAGTCAACCTTCAAAGTGGCTTTCGTCCAAAAGCCTGTGCAGCGGCTCAGACTGCTACGTTGTCTTAAGGCCAAGACCAGGGATTCAGCCGAAACAGCCTGCTCGCCAACAGACCCCAGCTTATGGTTCATCCTGCACTTGTTCCTCTGGGAACGTGTGTATCGGGCCTCGCGGTGGTCGATATTGCATTACCTCTGGCGGTAACAAACGTTACGGTGTCTGAACTGCTGTTCACCATTGAGACAATCTGCAACGATCACACCTAGTTACAGTCCAAACGGACACATATGCCAGCGTTCAGAGGATGCACTGATGAAGGTGTTCATAAGCTCCGTAGTAAGAGGATTCGAGCAGTTCAGAGCCGCCGCTAAAGACGCGGTGGAGACACTGGACATGAAGCCGGTCATGAGCGAGCACTTCGGAGCGCGAACCTATTCCTCGGAGCACGCCTGCCTGACAGAGGTCGACCAGTGCGACGTTTATATCCTGATTCTTGGCGCTAACTACGGCTATGAACCTCAGCCAGGTCTCTCGGTTACGCAGCAAGAATTCCACCAGGCAGTGAGCAAGCGTAAACCGATTTTGGTCTTCATCCAGCAGACTGACTTTGACGCGAAGCAGACAGTGTTCGTCAACGAGGTGTCTGACTACAAACAAGGTTTTTTCAGAGCCTCATTCTCAGACCCCCAAGAGCTCTTGAAAGCTATTGTCCAGGGCCTGAGTAGAATGGAGAAATCCAAAAGCGCAATTTCTGAGAACGCCTTTCACGAGCGCATTACAGAGGCATCAAGCTCTCGCTCCTACGGCGGTCACTCCTATGCGCCACAGCTTGAGTTCGCGTTTCTGCCACAACCCATTGAGCAGCACGCTGTGCACGGAGCGGCCCAACGCCGTGATGAGATTTTCCATAGCTTCCATAACCTGGGCTTGGCGAAGTTCAAGCAAGGTTACGAAGACTGGGATGACAAGTTGTTCACAGGACTGAAGTCCGGAGATACGTCTTGGCGCGTTTTTGACGACGGGCTCGTCCTTTTGGAAATTGACGCAAGTGTGCCAGTCGAGGGGCGTACGGCTGGTCTCTATTTCGTGTCTCCGACCAATCTATCAAAGCTAATTATGTCCTGCTTCGAGGTGTCCGGATTCAACAGCGGGTGGTATCGCATTACCTTGAAGAATTTAGACATGGCGAAGATAGAGGAGCCGCCAGCGACTGCCCCCAGCAGCTATTCGATGCCTATGCGCCGTGAAAAGCTCGTTAGTGAGTCACGACTTTTCATCCCTGCCACACGGCCCATCGTGGAGCAATGGATACAGGAAAGCATCGTAAGAATGGCCAGAAGTTTGGCTTATTGATCAGTGACACCCGTGCCTCTGTCATTTTGAGCCAAGGGGGGCTTTTAATCGTCAACGTGCCACAGGCGCCCAACAGTGCTTCTGGGTAATTCCAGATGCCGGCAGACCTCTGCCTGAGAAAGACCTTCTGCCTTTAGTTTGCGTACTGCCTCGAGCCTTTCTGCGGCTGCGATTCTCTGTGGTGTGGTGATCTTCTGCGGCTCGGCAGGCAGCGCTTCATCAAGAACTCCTAACCGCATGAGTTCTATCATCGATTCATTCAAGACAGAGCGTGCTGTCTTCCCCTCATCGGCTGCGGCCACCAGAGTGAGCAGCGACAAAGGCGTTAGGCCCAGCGCATGCGCCAGATCCGCACTCAGATCAATAGTCGGTGTCGTCGTCGCAGCCTCCAAGCGGCTTATGTGAGCCTGGTCAGCTTGATGCTGGAGGTCTGCTTGCGATAAGCCATTTCGAATCCTCAGCCACTGTAGCGTCGCCGCATAAGCCTTCCGCAGGGACATCCAACCTACCTCTCCTAAAAAGAGACGGTATGACGCGTTTGATAGATCCCACACAAATGCATATAATCATATCGATGGGATTTCTGGCTTGTTGCCCGGTATTTTGCGTGTTCGCAGAGCCTGGTTTTTGGGTTCGCACCATGAGGATCATCAATTTATGGGTAATTCTTCGGAGCATGAGTTGCTCCGCGAGGGTGAGATATCGTCCTTTGGAACAGAGCTACCTCAAGCCGAAATAGAGGCATTGGTGTCGGATCGTTTCGGTCGGAAACCGTACTGTTTGGTCGAGGATTGGCTGATCTTTCATGTGGACGAGCCTCCTGAATCGCTCGCCAGGGTGCGCGCCATAGGCCTGCAGACAATGTTCCTTTATTCCCATTGCGTCACCTACGACAGCCAGGGTCGGTTCCCTCCAGGGGGCTGGGTACGCTCGACCCTCTGCAAGTCGTTCGACGGCGTTTGCTTGTTCGAGACCCGTAATACGGTGTATGCCCTAGTGGGCAAGGGGCGTGAGATGACCGCATCGCTCAAGACAATATTCGGCTTATGTTAATCGCAGGCGCTAATCAGGCCTGCTCCACACGAGATACGCAATGTTCAGGATTAGCATGCAAGACCAGGCCGGCCCGGTGGGTATGTTCGGGGACGGTCTCGCTCACTTTCACGCCATGTCGCGATCCTTGGTTACTCATTGGTATCACGTAAGCCTCAAACGCCGGCATGAGGGGCGGTTCGTAGCTTATGAAGAGATGCTGAACGATGAACCTCGCTTGGTGGAGCTGCTGGTCTCCCAAGACGAGAGCATGGTCATTCAAGATGTCCAGGTCGTTACCCCGGCATGGATGAACAAAGGGTCAGGCTGGAAGATGGAAAAGCTGAAATCACTTTCCATGGGGTTCAACCGGGCAGAAGTGCCAATCTGTGTTCTGCAGGTCGAGAGTGGTGATGTGTACGTGAATACCCATCAGCGCGACCTGGATGTTGATGCCTTGGTTGGGGTCAGGGAGCTATATCGGCGTAGTGCTGCATCCACCGGCGTGGTCTCAGCGTCGGAGGCTGTGTAGCTATGGACGACATCAATACCGTCGCAGTCGATTTACACGAAAAGCGCTACTCGGACTTCGACCTCCTCCGCATCGCCAAAGCAGTGAGTCAAGACTACGGCGGGCTGGTCACAGCCTATCTGGTGAATGTCCATATTCATGCATGCAGTGCAGTTGGCGTTGTGTTCAGTCACATTTGCCCTGGGCCGTACCAACGATTTGCAGATGGTAGGCTGATTCGGACATCGGACATTCAGTCCGTTACGAAGGAAGGTAGGTTTTGGGTGATCAACACGGTCAACTCCAAGTATGTCATTGCGACGTTTAGGCGTGATGTCGGACGGCGTAGTCTGCGTGAGTTCATGCGCATAGCGGGAGACAGGTATCTGCCAACGCCTGATCGCCTCCAGTAGTCGTAGATCGTTGTTTTGGGCTTGGCCCTCTTCAGGGACGGGTGTCGTGAACCAACCCCGGAAAAGCCGGGTTTCTGCCTTGGCGAGCTTCCACCCTCAGGCCTCTGGCTCATTTAGCGCCTGCGCGCTCCGCTTGCTATCTTGATCGTCAGATTCACGGGGTGGCTTTCAACCCCTAACCAGTCTGGACACTATAGATCAGCAGCCCGACCTCTTTGGGCGACCCAAAACGGCTGTAAAGCCTCAGCGGCCCCTTATATCCAGTGACGCACATTTTAAAATGGTAAGTTTTCATCACTGAGGGGCAAGTGCGCTACTGGCGGTTTTGGCGTCAAAGCTTTATGAATGCCCTCAAGCCGACCTAGCATCTCGTCGAAAGTAATTACGAGGACATCCTTGAGGCTGTTCCGATACTGCTCGAAGGCCCGCTGCTCACCAATCTTTGATGGGGTACGGCCAATGATGACAATGGCCGCCACGGCATGTGCGTGGACACGGTCGTCGAGATCCTCGCTCAAACCGAGAATGTTCTTCTGTAGAACGCTTCGCTGGCTAATGACCTGGGCCACGGATCCGCTGAGCTCGTCAGAGGGTACGTATGTCTTGCGGTAGGCTTTTCCGAGTAGGTCGTGCTGAGGGTGTTTGATCTCGATCAGAGCAAGGTTTCCGGTGGCCTTCGCAGCCATCAAGAAGTCGGAATACTGGCCCCCTTGACCTCTGATGTCTTTACCACCTACATAGGGCTGTTCTGCAATCATCTTGACGGGATAACCGAACGCCATGTCGAGTACGAAAGAGTGCTCACTCAGGAAGCGTTGCCACTTGTTCTCGGCGGCGTTGCTTTCCAGCATTTTCCGGTACACCTCAATGAGTTCGCCGAGCGTTATGAGCTCGATCTCAGACTTCAGCTGATACAGGGTTTTCGGTGAAGATTTAGCCAGCGCGGAGACGCTTTGCTGGGCAAGCATGACTGCCTGCTTTTGATCTTTGGGTGATAGACGAGGCGCCACTGACCCCAGCGCTACAAGATTTGCAAGCAGATCTGGCGGGAGCTTGCGTTCACGTGGAGGATAAAGCTCGGGGGCCGCTTTGTGCAGGAGCCCCGTGTAGCAAACAAGTTTTTTGTCGGCAGCGGTTTCTCGCTGATGCCGCTGAGTTAGCCGATCAAGGCTTCGCTCCATTTTCTCAAGCTGAGCAACGCCTAAACAGAAATGATTGCCCTCGATTTTCGCATCAAAATTCCCTGGCCCACCATGCAGGAACAGTGTGTCGATCCCCTCCAGATCATTTAAAGCCTGGATGATATATCGGTACTCGTAGTGGAAGCCGAGACCGTAGCGCCAGTCTTTGGTGAGCCCTACTGGGAGAAGTCCTAGTAAATCCTCAAGCTCATCCTGATTGTTAGGATGTGGATATTCTTGGAAGACAGGGCGAGTAACCACTATCGACTGGATGGTGTCGTACTTGGGTTTACCGTACTCAGAGTGTTCCGAGCGGGCGTTGATAGGATAAATGGTCAAATACTCGGAGGTGACCATCAATAAGAGATGCCAGCCTGACCCATTGTCTAGCAGAGGTACATCGCTGTAGAAAACGAGTGTCGGGCCATAGAAGTCATTTTCGTTGTATTCGCCCGACTCCAGCTCTTCGAGTTCTCCCTCGCTCAATCCTCTCGCTTCGCCATGGTCGAAACGAAGGAATGGGCCGCCATCCACGCGCTGTTGCATGGCGTACTGTGAGGGGCGCATAGATGGCATGTGCTTTCGTCCTTGATCGAGATATGGTTTCTACTTGCCCGCGCACTGACGGGGCGAGTGCGAGTCTAGCGAGCCGCTAGTGTTTTGGAGAAGGGATTGACGGAAGCTTTGCCGGAGAGAACGGTATAACACTGTGATGGCTCCAAGTCGTTTATGTTTTAACTGAACATGCCAGCAATAATCCTGGCGTCGAGCAACGCGTGGTGGGGCAGCTCTTCACCCTCGCTAGTCGGAGTAAGTGTCGTTGCGTCAGTAGGGAAATTACGAACGATTCTGGGCCATCGTCCGTCCTCATATACCAGGTCGCAAAAAAGCTCCCAATCGTACTGAGGGGCATCCGTGACGATCTCGACCTCATTTTTGAACAACGTCAGAAACTTGAGCAGAGACAACCTGGCTTCAGCTGTGGGTAGCGAGTAGCTCCCTCCCCACAGCTGCGGAAGAACGACTTCTACGACGAAATCGCTACAGCCTTCTTCTCGCCATGAGTCGAGCAATTCCACGTAGAATTCGCGCCCATCCTCAGCCACTAATGCGAGTGATATCAGCTTCGCTGCTGCTGAGAGCTCGGTGAACTCGCAATCAAGAAAGAGCCTCATATTGTGAACTCCGCAATGGCTAGGGCTCGCCTGGATATGGCGCAGGAAGGTCAGCTATGGGAAATGGCCCTCGAGCATCTTGGCTCAGACGGACTCCTCCAAGCGGTCATAGAAATGTGGAGCCGCGCCGCGCCTCCACCCAGACCATTGGTTGAGCACCTGTCCATCAATCAGGTGAGTCAGGACGTCTTGAGCATACTGAAAATTGCCCATCAGCGGGTAGGTGCAATCGTGCCCGGTCGAACGCCTGATGCAGGCACAGTCACGCTATACGCTCGTCACGCTAGCAACTTAGTTGATGGGCTCATTACACTGCTGCCAAAGGCACAGCTTTCGCGAGCATTGCGAGGCTCTTGTATTGAAATCGAATTGGGGATTTGACGTCCCCGCAGGCTCCACGAACACAGGTCAGCAACAATCCTATTAGAGCTTTCCCAGCGAAATGCGTCCCTTTGAGATGTTCTATGAACTCTGATTTAACTGAAGAAGAAATGCGTCGTGCCCTTTTCGGCACACCTCAGCCAGAGGAGCAAGTTTCTACCCCGCTAGTGCCGGAGCCTGTGGAAGAAGTTGTGCTCACCAAACCGGTGGTCGCTCCAGCAGCGAAGAAGAAAGTGGCAAAAGCATTTACGCCTAGGCTGCGGGTCACGCTTCGGGTTGGTAACGAGTTTGAAGGGAAAATGGTCGAGTTGATTCACGAGGCTGATACGTTGAGCTCGTTGCTTGCTGAGCAAGAGGCTGTGAAGGCGGCTAGGAAGAAATACAAGTATGTTGAGGTCGTATTGGTTAAATCGATGTAGACGCGCCAACTGACCTAGTTGCGCAAAGGGTCGGCCCGTACCTTGATAATTGATCAAGCATCTTGCCTCGCCAAAGGCGCCTTAAGATCGCCCGCATGTATGGCTCTTGATGCTATTGACGCAGATGCTATAGGATCAGATCAGGAGATGGCATTCCTCCTTTAACCGCCTTCGTGCTGATGATGCCTACGTGAACCCTGGACAGGGTGCGTAGGTGTATCCGCTTCCTGTCCCCAATCTAGGACAGGATTATGATCCTACTACCCCAGTCGTCACTCCCGCGTTGTGCTTACCTGGTATCTACTTGGCCTAGGTCTGACGAGGTGAGCCCGCCATGCTGAAATCACTTGTAGTTATCGCCGTTGGCGCGTCACTTGGTGCCTGGTTGCGCTGGCTCTTGGGCATGAAGCTAAACGCTCTGTTTCCGACGATTCCCCCAGGCACAGTGGTTGCAAACATGGTTGGGGGCTACATCATTGGCCTAGCCATCGCGTTTTTGGCCGCATCTCCCACCCTGAGTCCTGAGTGGCGTCTGCTGATCATCACGGGTTTCTGTGGCGGGCTTACAACCTTTTCCACGTTTTCGGCAGAAATAGTTGCCCTGATCCAGGAAGGCAGGCTGCTGTGGGCGCTCGGTTCGGTTTCATTGCACGTCGTGGGCTCGCTGGCGATGACGGCTGCCGGGCTTCTGTCCTATCAAATGATCGGTACGCGTTGAGGAGATGAAAATGAAAGGTTTTCTGGTGATTTTCTTTACCCAACAGAACCGTCGTTATCAGGGAAAGATGCTCGGCGACTGGATCGTAGATTTGGCGAAAGAAATGGGACTACGTGGTGCGACCCTATCTACGGGTATCGAGGGTTTTGGGCATACCGGTCGGCTACACTCCTCCCATTTTTTTGAACTGGCGGATCAGCCTACCGAGATTCGCATGGCTATCACCGAGGACGAATCTGAACGGTTGTTCGTACGATTGGAGCTTGAGGAAATCTCGGTGTTTTACATAAAAACTCCAATTGAAATGGGCTTCGTCGGCAAAAAAACCACCTAGTCCGGCATCCTTTTACCAAGCAAGGCTTCAGGAGATCTTCCTGTGCTTACTGCCTCCGTAACATGATTTTACATTTTGAGCGGAGCTAGCTAAGATCGACGGATTGGAGATGGCATTCCTCCATTAACCAACCGCTGCGCCCGTAGCAGCTGATGATGCCTACAGAAACCTGATCAATCAGGTCTGTAGGCGTTCGCGCTCAGATTCCCTTTTTGGTCAGGCCCACTTACTTTTTTGTGGCTGGCCAAATGTCTAAATTTCGACGACCTGAACAACTCGACTTACTGCCCTATATAGCGAAATGGCTTGCGCTTGCTGGTCTTGTAGCTCTTTTGGCAGGCTCTGCTTCTGCGTTATTCCTCCTTTCTTTGGATCATGCCACCCAGTGGCGAGAAACCCATCCCTGGGTAATCTGGCTCCTGCCAGTGGCCGGCTTTGCTGTGGGACTTGCATATCACTTGATAGGCAAACCCGTTGATGCCGGAAACAACCTGATCATCGATGAGATCCATGATCCTAAGAAGATCGTGCCTTTGCGCATGGTGCCGATGGTGCTGATCGGAACCGTGGTTTCCCACCTTTTTGGTGCATCTGTGGGACGTGAGGGGACGGCGGTGCAAATGGGCGGTGCCCTTGCCGATCAACTGACGCATGTCTTCCGTCTGCGCCGCGAAGACCGTCGGGTGATTCTCATGGCCGGCATTAGCGCTGGCTTTGCGTCCGTCTTCGGCACACCCCTCGCTGGAGCTTTGTTCGGACTTGAAGTGTTGGCCATTGGACGTATGCGTTACGACGCGCTTTTTCCATGCGTAGTTGCGGCAATCGTTGCTGACCAGGTGGGACAAGCCTGGGGGGTGGTTCACACGCATTACGTCATTGGCGAAGTAGTTCCAGTACAGCTCTGGAGCGTCATGGCTGTCGTAGCCGCTGGGATTGTCTTTGGCCTTACCGGTCTGCTATTCGCGACAGCGACCCACAAGCTCGGTGCTTTGGTTAAGCGGCTTATCACCTATTCACCATTAAGACCCTTCGCCGGCGGCCTGCTGATCGCAGTCGCCGTGTGGGCGCTCGGTAGTAACCATTACATCGACGTCGATAAGTACATCGGACTGGGTATTCCGAGCATCGTCCAATCCTTTCAAATGCCAATGGCGCCTTGGGATTGGTTTGGAAAGATGGTGTTCACCGTTGTGTCACTGGGCACTGGTTTCAAAGGCGGCGAAGTCACACCGCTGTTTTACATTGGTGCCACCTTGGGGAACGCGCTAGCGCCCCTGTTACATCTCCCCTTCGGCATGCTGGCTGGTATCGGTTTTGTCGCCGTCTTCGCTGGTGCAGCTAATACGCCACTGGCAACCATTGTCATGGCCATGGAACTGTTCGGGCCTGAAATCGCCCCCCTCGCGGCCATCGCGTGTATCGCTAGTTACCTCGTCTCCGGACACACCGGTATCTATCACGCCCAGCGCGTTGGTCACAGCAAGCATCACCGTCCTCTGCCGGAGGAAATCCGGCTCTCTGATATCAAGCAATTCCACGAACAAACCAAATCTGAAAACGAGCGGAAAGTGGCTCTTGAGGGGGAAGAGAAATGACCGAGGATCGTCAAGATCGCCTGACAGCTTTGCAACTCTATTTCCCCGGCGCTAGTCGGGCTCGGGTTACCAGCTTCTGGCACCACCTAAGCGCACCTGCGCTAGCCCAGCACCTCCTTAAAGTTGCTCAAAAAGCAAAAATCGAGCAGGTCATGCTCAAGACGATCTCTGCAGGTTATTTGCCGGGGCATCGTATCTCGCATCATCACCCGGAGCTGGGTGATATGCGTCATCCCCAATGCCTGGAATTGCTAGATACAGAGGACAAGCTGCGCGCATTCCTGCGCGACCACGCTGACGAGTTACGCAAGGTGCGAGCAGTTCTTCTCTTATGTGAGTTACCGCTCACTGACGCGTCGTAATTCAGTTTGAAAACAGCTCGGAAATGAAGAGGTAAGGCCGACCGAAGCGTCGGTCACTCGCCACATTAGAGGATGTAGCTATGAACGGCTTTCAACTGACGTTTTTCACCGAACAGAGTACCAAGTACCAGCACCTTCCACTGGGGGAGTGGCTGGTCGACTTCGCCAAGCGACAAGGTGCTCTGGGAGCAACGCTCGTGAGCGGTACGGAGGGGCTAGATCATTTGGGACATTTGCATACCGCACATTTCCTCAACGGTGCAGATCATCCCGTCACGGTGACTATATCCACTGATGAAATTGGGTGCGACAGGTTGCTGGAGGCATTGGCCAAGGAGTCGTTTTCACTGAGCTATATCAAATTGCCCATCGAATACGGTCGAGTGGGTCAGGCGAAAAACTAAAAAACGCACCTTGTTGGACAGCCAATAAAAAGGATAAACGCCATGTACCGAGTTTATAACCTACGTCCACAGCCAGCCCCTGCTAACTGGGCTCGTGACAACAAGCCGCTTCTCGTAGGACTGGTTTTCTGGTCACTTTTTCTGGCCGGCATCGCAGGCAGTCAAAAGGTCTCGAGCGAGGGGTGGTACATCGTCACCTCGCTCGAAGGCGCATTGGTCACGATGCGTATGCCCAGTGAGAAGTCCTGCAAGGCCGACGTAGCCCAGACCTGCGTACCGGGCTACGAGCTGAGAGCACAGCAACATTGATCGCGATGGCGGTTGGCAATCCAAAGATGAGATCGCGAAATGGAGCTCACCGACGTCGGCTCATCAAAATCATTTTAGAGAATTGGGAGACCACATGAGCGCAGTGACGCTGAGCATCGTATTCGGGCTTGTGATGGGCAGGTTTTTCACAGGATCCGTCTATGAGTTCGCCGCGCTTTTCATCGTAAGCGTTGGAGTGTCCTTGCTGACCTTTCATCTGCTAAATCAAAGGCGCGCCAGGCTACAAGCCCAGACGGCGTATTGCTGCTCTGTAATGGTTGCTTCAAACCAAATGATGGAGATTTTCCAGATGGCAAAAAGAGGGCAGTTCATGCCCTTGGTGGGAGAGATTCCTGAACTAATTATTGGAGGCTTCTTGGTTCCCGCAATTGCGGTGTCGGCAGTGCAGCTGTTCAGGATACTCATGGAGAGCTGACGTCCGACATAGAGGCCTCTCAACGGTTTCACATGGTTAATGACGTTCCCGAATCGTTACTTGGAGAATATCTATGAAAACGCAAATCCAGGCCATTCATGCACGTGAAATTCTCGATTCACGCGGCAACCCTACCGTTGAAGTTGACGTCACCTTGGAGTGCGGCGCCATGGGCCGGGCTTCAGTACCGTCCGGTGCCTCTACAGGCGCTCACGAAGCAGTTGAGTTGCGTGACCAAGATATACAGCGGTATTCCGGCAAAGGAGTTTTGAAGGCCGTTAGCAATGTAAATACCGAAATACTTGAGTCTTTGAGAGGCCTGGATGCGGCTGACCAGGAACAGATTGATCATCTGATGATTAAGCTGGATGGAACCTCTGATAAATCCAGGCTTGGAGGAAACGCGATCTTGGGCGTGAGCCTCGCCGTTGCCAGAGCGGCGGCTTCTGCGCTGAACTTGCCCTTGTTCCAATATCTGGGCGGCGAGCAAGCAGCAAGAATGCCCGTCCCAATGTTCAATATTCTCAATGGCGGTGTTCACGCCAACTGGCAAGGCCCTGACTTTCAGGAATTCATGATTGCACCTACAGGGGCTGGCAGTTTCAAGGAAGCCTTTCGTTGGGGCGCTGAGGTGTACCACGAGCTGAAAGTGGTGCTTAAGGACGCCGGCTACTCAACTGCGGTCGGAGATGAAGGCGGCTTTGCTCCGACGCTCAAGAAAAACTCAGATGCCATTGAGCTGATCATCAAGGCAATTGAAAGGGCAGGTTACGCCCCTGGATCTCAGATCGAGATCGCTATCGATCCAGCATCCAGCGGTTTCTATGAAAACGGTCTTTACCATCTGCGTTCGGAAGGTCGTAAGGTCGATGCCCAAGAGCTGATTAGCCTCTATTCCTCCTGGGTCGACAAGTATCCGATTGCGGTACTGGAAGATGGCCTCGCGGAAGACGATTGGTCGGGCTGGAAGCTATTGAATACTGCGCTGGGTGACAGGATCGAGTTGGTTGGAGATGACCTATTTGTCACCAATGTCGAACGGATTCAGCGAGGCATCACAGAAAACGTCGCCAATGCCGTACTGATCAAACCCAATCAAATCGGAACCCTGACTGAGACCAAAGCCGCCATCGAAATGGCCTATGGGGCAAATTGGGGGGCGATGGTTTCTCATCGTAGCGGGGAGACGGTGGACAGCTTCATCGCTGATCTGACTGTCGCGATGGGGACTGGCCATCTCAAGACAGGAGCTCCATGCCGGGGGGAGCGGGTCGAAAAATACAATCAGTTTCTGCGGATAGAAGAGCACCTGGGAAGCCGTGCCATTTATGCAGGACATGATGCATTTGTGCGGTGATATCCACCGATTTGAGGCCAAGCAGGCTGAAGCGAGAGAGACGTAATGACCCCGTCCGAGAAGCTAGTCGACTGGAACAAGCGATGGAGAATCCAGAGCGGCATTGTCATTTGTCGAAAGTGCGCGGCGCAGCAGCCCGAGACATTGAGTAATCAACCATTCGCCCATGGCTTTGGCTGTGCTGAAGTCAGCTCGCAATTTTCGCAACCTTGGGCTGACTTGGATGCGATCAGAAGGTTATTTGTCGTATAGCCAGTAAATCTGTTGGTTGGTCAGCGTAAAAAATCGAATCACGTGTATCCGTTGGCAAAAAAGTCAGCGGCCTTTGCCTTTCATAGACGCTTGGAGATATGAGCATGAGCTACACGGACATTCCAGCTGGTAACGCGATTCCCGATGACTTCTTCACCGTTATCGAGATTCCTGCAAACCACTCGCCGATCAAGTACGAGGTGGACAAGCCAAGCGGACAGATCTTCGTTGACCGCTTCCTCAGCACGCCGATGTTCTACCCGGCCAACTACGGATTCATTCCAAATACGCTCAGCGATGACGGCGATCCTCTCGACGTCCTAGTGATTTGTCCTTACCCAGTATCACCTGGCGTTGTCATTCGTAGTCGCCCGGTTGGTGTGATGTACATGACGGACGAAGCTGGAGCGGATGCCAAGGTGATCGCAGTGCCTCATGAAAAACTCAGCTCGATGTACAGCGATGTAAAGGAGTGCTCAGACCTCCCTGCGTTACTCCTCGCGCAGATCCAGCACTTCTTCGAAAACTACAAGGCGTTGGAGCCGGGTAAGTGGGTGAAGATGGGCCGCTGGGGAAGCGCAGATGAAGCGCGGGAAGAGATTCGCAAGTCGGTCGCGGCGTACATTCCGAAATAAGTCATCCGCCAAATTGACTGCGTCAGCCAGGAGTAGGTACTGAGGGGCAAGTGATTTGCGATTGGCCTCTCAGTCGCTTGCACATCAAATGTTCAGGGAAATACACGCATGGAAAAATGGGTGGCTTATGCCTTCATCTCAATGTTTTTTGCCGGGTTTACTTCTGTGATCGCCAAGATGGGACTCGCAGGCATTTCAGCTGAGCTTGGTCTAACCGTTCGCACCCTGTTCGTGTGTGCCTTTGTACTCGTATTCGCGGCCTGGGCTGTTCCGACACAGGAAGTGGCCAACATCACAAGCCGAAATCTGTATTGGCTGGGACTGTCTGGCGTTACCACTGCCTTGTCGTGGATCTTCTACTACAAGGCACTGAAGGTAGGGGATGTCGCCACGGTGGCGCTGATCGATAAAGGTAGCGTGGTCGTTGCTATGTTGCTTGCCGGTCTGGTGCTTCGGGAGGTCATCACGTTGCGCATGATCGCCGGTGCGGGCTTGATCGTGGCAGGGCTGCTGGTCATAGCCAAGAAGCCCTGACACGGATACAAGCCAATGCTCAGCCCGCTGAACAATATTGCTGATGGCTTTTGGCCTCGATGCCAGCTAGATTCGGATCTTTCTACGATCAAGGATAGATATGAAAAAGCTCATAGCGATTATGGGAATATGTGTCGCACTCAGCGGTTGCGCTACCTCCCACTTCACCGCAGGACGAGACTTTCCGTCGGCCAGTGTAGCGAGCATCACCAAAGGCAAAACGACGACTACCGAGTTGAAGTCCCTGTTTGGTGAGCCCTACGCCAAGAGTGCTGTCAGCGAGACTGACGAAAAGTGGATCTACACCTACACCAATGGCTCAGCCCATGCCCAAAGCTACGTGGTCACCATGAAGGTGACGACTACGGGCACTCAGAAAACTCTCGACGTCTTGATCCGAAATGATGTGGTCATCAACTACACGTTCAGCGAAGGCCCCGCTCCAGGCAGTACCACTGCGACGAACTGAGTTCGCCACCTTGCCATTGGGAGACCCACCGCGCTCAGTACGTTGTTGATGGAGCAAGCTCATGGACAGAACATATGCCTTCGTGGATGAGTCCGGGAATTCCGACCTTGATACCTCAAAGGGAGGAAGCTCGGGCTTCTTCATCGTGTGCTCCATTTTGGTGGCAGAGAAAGACCTGGAAGCTGCTTATGCCCAAGCTGAAGCACTCCGCATGCGTCATTTTCAAACAGGCGAGATCAAATCCAGCAATCTGAAGCCGAAGGATTCAGATCGCCGTGCCCGAATCCTCAACGAGCTAGCTGAGCTGCCATTCAAGCTCTATTTCACCGTCGTTGATAAGTCCCGAATTCACAAAGACGGCGGCCTCCGTATCAAGACCTCGTTCATAAAATATGTGAACGGGTTGCTCTATGAACGTTTGTTCCGCGCATACCCTGACCTCCAGATGATCGTAGACGAGCATGGTGGCCAGGAATTTCAGGAGAGCCTAAAAAGCTACGTTGCAGAAAGATTCGTGGACGACCTATTTGGCGATAAGGATGCCTTCCAGACGATGGCCAGTAAGGACAACGTTTTGGTTCAGGTTGCAGATTTTTTTGCAGGCTCAGTCGCTCAGATCTACGAAGAGAAAGCATCGGAAGAAGCAGTTCTTGCCTACAAAAAGATCCTACGCAGCCTGACTCTTGGAATGCTTGAGTGGCCATCCAAGTACCAGTCTCTTCTGCCACCGCCGACGGATGAATCTGGGTATGCAGACTACCAGGTACACCAGGAAGCTCTCCGCCAGGCCGACCGTTTTAGCGAGCGAGTTGGTGAGCATCCTAATGAGGATGAGCGCCTGCAGCTGAGCATCTTGCGGTTCTTGAGATTCCAAAGCGAATTCGTCACCAAAGACTACGTGCCAACCGCAGAAATAGTCGGCCACCTAAAAGATAGCGGCTTCGGAGATATCAACGACCAGAGGATCCGCTCCAGCGGCATCGCCAAGCTTCGCGATTCGGACGTGATCATCACAAGCGCGGCCAAAGGCTACAAAATTCCTCAGACACGGGCTGACATCAACGAGTTTCTGGAAAGGGCGTCAGGCATAGTCGTCCCTCTGCTGGAACGTGTCAAAAAGGCTCGAGAGGTGTATCGGCTGAGTAGTCGAGGAGAATATGACATCGTGACTGCAGCCAACCTGACTGAGCTTGCCAAGCTGCTCACTGCGCTCGAGGCGTTTGCAGATGACTGAACTCAGTCATGGCAACGAACCTCAGCAGGCTGCATTGATCCAGGATGAAATCCTAGAGATCTTGAAAGAGGCCAAGGTGCTCGCGCGTAGATTCTATCGCCTGACCGGCAAGCCACTGGGCGTGACAGGCGAGATCGCAGAGTATGAAGCTGCTACTAGACTCGGCCTGTTACTACATCCTGCAAGGCAGGCAGGTTACGACGCTACAGAGACGCTGGAAGTTGGCGTCGCGAGAATCCAGATCAAGGGGCGCTGTATCCTGAACCCGCAAAAGATTACGGGCCGTATGGGTGCAATTGATCTACGACAACCCTTCGATACTGTGCTCTTGGTGCTGCTTGATTCTGAGTTCAACGCATTTGCAATGTACGAAGCGAGTCGTGCCAAGGTAGAGGCAGCACTGACCCTGCCTGGCTCGAAAGCCAGAAATGAACGGGGAGCGCTGGCGATTAGGCAATTCATGTCGATAGCTGCATTGCGCTGGGCTCGTCATGAGCCTAGCGACTAAGAGTATTAACCGCCGTCTGGACGCCGAGCGCTGTGGATATGCCCCGTGTGACGAGCCAGGCTAATGTCCCTAATACGGCACATTAACCATAATTTTTGGGCTTAATGACCCTATGTGGGCACATTAAGCTGAGCGACGGAATGCAGCCTACGATGAGAGGAAGGCTTCACATCCCTCACCAGCTGCGACCTGCACCATGACTGCTCAGGTGGCATCTCACCTAACCAAACAACACCAGACCGAAGCCTGATTTCAAGGTGCGCGGTTAGATAGCTCGCATCCAATCCAATGTGCTTCGGGAAACGGGATGCTCTTGATCAATCATCTCCGGTTGCCAGCTACGGATAACTTTGGGAGCCCAGGAGGGCCGGTTACTGACTGCTTTTTTTTGCTAGCATCTGGTTCTCAAGTTTGGAGGGATCTGATGCAAATGCAAGGTGATTGGGAAGTGTTGCTCAACGGCGACCCGCAGGAGATCAGGCAGCTTTGCACATGGGGGCGCAGCATCAATTACTTCAGGCTCTGGGGGGGAGTAGATGACTGGAACGATTGCCCTAACGACGACTTCCGATTTAATTCAAATCTGTTCGAGGGTCAAACTCAGGAAGGAGTCTGGCAGATCACCTATGAGCTTTTGAGTCTTTTCAATGGTGCATCGACGCTGTTGGAGCGCGAACCATACAAGCTGAGTATCTACAAGATCCTGCTTGAGGGGGGCGAGCTCACTAGGCAAGAAAAAAGGAACATTCCGGGGATGCTTACCAAGCCTGCTGTCTCCAGCCAAGCTTGGGCCGATGATCTCAGGAAGGCTCTTGGCACATCACAGAAAATCAGCCTTATGATGCTGGCCGCTGAGCATGAGGATATTTACCTCTTCCTCAAATTTCTCGACCAAGACAGCAGTTGGATCACCTACTACAAGATACTGGACACTCTTGAGACATGGGAAAGGCGGAAGGGTCTAAAGGCTTTTAGAAGCAAGCGAAAAGAGAAGAAATTCACCTGTTCAGCCAACAATTTCAGTTTGAACGGGTTCGATGCTAGGCACGGCTTTCAAGAAATGATGCAACAGCCCGCGCAGGTATCAATGACGATTGATGAAGGCCATCAGTTCATCACGGGTCTTGTCAAAGACTACCTTCAGCAAGCTCATCCCCAGTTCGTAAAGTTTAGATGACTCAGAAAGCCGGCCTACCGGGCCGGTTTCTTGTTACGACGGGAAGCGTCGATGGTGTCTCCCGTGGACAGGATCGAAGCGCTCACACAGCCCTTCAGCGCATAGGTAGAATCTGCTACGTGGAACGCTCACGAAAGGTCGATCACTATCTGCTGGCTGTCGGCCAGAAGATAGGTAAATCCGGTAAAGAGGGGCCATTTCTTGTGAGCAGAGATGTGAGTGGGGTTGTTTTGAATGGCCAGCTTTCAGCTGGCCACTTCCTCATTGATTTCAGAACTCGTGCTCAACATCATCGAAGAAGTTTGGGTCTAGCTCGTACTCCAGAGAGCCGAATCGCGCAAGCAGGTCTGCTCTCAGCTCGCCTTCAGCTTCCGGTTCGAGATTGATCCAGTAGCTATATACGAGCCCGTCATCCGATTCGTTAGTCGTGATCTCTGCTCCGGACAAAAGCTCGGCGTCATCGACAGATATCCCCAGCTCAATAGCAAGCGCTTGAGCCATGGACATCCGGTTACTACTCCGGGCTTCTTCCACGGTTGCCCAATACTCCTGCTCAGATCTACGGTCGCGGTCAGCATCAGATTCACCGCTGGAGATGACCACGCCTTTCTCAGCAAGCAGCCATATACCATCACGGCGTAGCAATTCGACCGTGGCTTTGAGATAGAACGCTGCACCGTGATACATCCTCTCCTGATCTTGCTGCCCCTGGTAGGTCAGGGAAACCTCTAAAGAAAGCTTCCCGGTTGCGTCGCTGTAGTCAGCAGTTTCAACTTCAAGAGCATCAATAGTGAATCCACTCGCATTGGTATCCGCAATCGCGCCGGAGAGCTGATCCTCCAATTCTAGATCCAGGTTGGCGTAGACATCATCCTCATGGATCGCTTGGGAAAAGTCTTTGATCCCAAAAACGGCCAACATCAGACGCGGATCCTTGAGGTTCCGTTGGGCGACGACAGAAAACTCATGGTAATCAGCGAAGCCCGCTTTTTGCACAAGGGTTTCTTGAGCGACAGAAAGCTTCAGGCCCTGATCACGAGCAAGCTGTTTAGCTTGGGATTTAAAGATGTTTAGCGGGGAAAAATCAGACATGGCAATGGTTCCTAAATCTACGACGCTTAGATGTCCGATTGCCTGTTCACCGGGCAGCGTCTGGTTAGGGACATGCCGATGTAAAACTGAAGGGTGTCACAGATGGGCTATTGCTTCGCGAAACAGGCGCCAGGCGACCATCACCGCCTGGCGTGATGATAGGTCAGAGGAAATAGCCCCGCAATACCCCGCTGAATGTTTTCAGTGGAGTTTTTTAGCGTCATCCACTGGACGTGGAAAGAGTTTGGGAAAAGCACCTGACGGATAAAACCAAACCAGATCTAACGAAGAAATGACGCCACTGGATTGTCACTTTTAAACGCTGAGGGTGGCTGTTCCATAGGGAACAGGGACATGCGAAAGGAGTGTATTTCAAAATATTTCAAGGGCGAAACGTCGTACCCCGCGATTTAGAAGGGCTGGCCATACATACAGGGGCAAAATGGATCCAACCACTGATTTGCACACAAGTTATCCACAGGGTTGTTGCCTTGCAATGTCATTTTGACCCCATTATCTTGTAGGTCATCTTTACAACAGCACTACATGTTGTGTTTTTGGCGAGAGGCTGAGGTTTCAGTGAACACAGCGGGTATGCGTGCAAAGTTTGGACGCCGAGCACACATACCCGCCAATCCCTGAGCCAATGCGGACATTGGTGGGACGCGCATTAGAGAAAAACCGACTTTGGATGTCAACCATTCAGCTCGGCTTTCCGCTCAAGGGTTGCTCCTGCCTACTCGATTTTTTCTAGATACAGGAGCACCTAATCGTGCCGAAAAATCCTAAACAAACTTCGTCTCACGTGGCCAGCTTGGCCTCCAAAATCCTGCGTAGTGATAGCTCCTCGGCCATCCAGAAGGAATTGGCAGGGTCGGCCATGGCTCAAGCTTCGACCGGCAAGCAAACCGGTGCCGATATGGAGACTAAAGCCAGTCATGTCCTCGACAGCAACAAGTACAACGCCACCACCAAGACCCTAGCGGCCTCGGTACTCGCCCAATCGAACAAAGTGCGGGGTGAGTAAAAATGGCTCAGTATTTCGTGAACCGTAATGCACAGACCAATGGTGACCACGAGGTGCATACCAGTACGTGCATCTATTTGCCGGCACTCCATAACCGTCTTGATCTTGGCTATCACACCACCTGTATGACCGCTGTTCGCCAGGCTCGCAACACCTACCAGCAGTCGAACGGTTGCCGGACGTGTTCCTCGGTATGCCATACCCAGTAATTTTGAAGTTTCATCGGAAGCTCTGGGCGGCTTTGCTGCCGCCCATCTTCTGCAGGTTAATGGGCTTCCGGGACATTAAGTCTATTCAAAGTTGCGTCTGATGAAGGTTGCGCCTAATGATTCACGATCATGAATACAGCCTATTGGGCGGAGTAAATCGAGCTCTGATTGGCCGGTACTTGACACTACTGGCAAGCGCGATTTCCGGCATTGCGGTTTTTTTGCTGCTGTCAGCTGAAGATTTGGCTAAAAAGTATGACCTGCCTGTAAATCTTCCACCGACAGCCCTGTCACTAATTGGCGCAGGTATAGTTTTTGCCCTGCTGTACGCTCTATTCAATAAGACAGTTTGGAAATGGCGCTGGGCAGTTAAATATCTAAAAGTTCCTGATCTGTCGGGAGAGTGGCAGTGCACTGGAACAACACTGGACACCGAAGGAAATCCGATTCGCTCTTGGCAAGCCGATGTATATATTTGTCAAACTTGGGACAAGATTAGAGTGCGATTGAAGACACATCAATCAGGCTCCAACAGTATCACTGCGGCGTTGGTTCACGATGAAGCTGACGGGTATCGCCTTCTTTATAACTACCGGAATGATCCTAATCCCGGCGAACCTGAGCTTCGGGGACATGTTGGCAGCGCAAACCTTTTGTTTACTAAATCACTAGATTGCGCACAGGGTGACTATTTTAACGGTTACGGTCGGCCCACCTATGGGCGAATGGAGCTGAGGAGAAAAAATGAACACACCAATTAACGAACGAATCAATCGTCTGCGCTCCAGACGCTCGGGCCTTGATAGATCCTCTGTAATCGCGATGGATGCGAAGGACTTCATCGTGAACCGAAGCCTTACAAAAGAGGCGTGGGAACATAGGGTTAAAGACAAGCCGAATACAACATTTGCTTTAGGCGCTATGCAGGAGGTAGATCCTACCTACACCCGCATCAGCATCGAAACCGCAGAACGGGTTAGCAACCAGTTGTCTAAGAGGACAAGCGGCAATCTTGAATTCGAGCTACAGGGATCAGTACCACTGAATGTCCATATTCGAGGGGTCAGTGATGTTGATCTTTTAGCAATAGAAGCTGACTTTCATACCTATGATGCGCGTGGGTACATGAGTACATCGGGTCAGTACCGCTCACCGACCTCACGCACCTCAGTTGGGGTATTAACCGCTCGCAGGGGCGAAATTGGTAGAGCTCTTCGTGATGCGTTTCCCGCTGCGACGATTGACACTTCTGGCTCTAAGGCCATCAAATTGCAAGGAGGGTCATTAGCACGTCCAGTAGACGTCGTGCCTTCCCACTGGCATGACACTATCACTTACCAAGCCTCTGGCCAGAAACATGACCGCGCTGTCACTATCCTAGATTCGCATAAAAGTACCACGATTGAAAACTGGCCTTTCCTGCACATCAAAAAGGTACGAGAACGATGTGAAACTACGGGTGGTGGACTCCGCAAATCAATAAGGTTATGTAAAAACATAAAGGCAGAGCTCGAGGCAGAGGGAAAACCTGTAACGATCTCAAGCTTTGATATTGCCTCAATAATGTACCATGCCAACATGCATAGCCTCTCCGCTGGTGCCTACTACGAATTAGCGATATTGGCCGAGACCCAAAGATATCTGGATTATTTGTGGAACAACAAGGAAGAAGCGAGGAGATTAGTAGTACCTGATGGCTCCCGTTTTATCTTTAATACCGAGGACAAGTTCAATGGCTTGCTGCATCTATCCGTAGCAATGGATAGTCTCCTCCGAGAGGTAGCCAAAGAGCAAAACTACCTTCTAAGCTTATCCGATAAACCTTTGCTGGATGCCAGCAGGATAGCTGTGACCAACGCGATCATTTTTTAAAGGTTGCGTGCAGCGCTTAGAGACCCGTACAGAGATCAATTGAGCAGGGGGCAGACTGCCATGTCCATGACTTATCCGCTGGCAACCAGTCATTGATTAAGGTAGGGATTTTTGTATGACCACTTGGGTTCCAGTGCATGGTTGGCGACATCGGCGATGAAGCGCTAGGTTCCATTCGACCGCGCCTGATGAATTTCAGGCGGTGCTTCCCATGACAATACTAGGATATTCCCAGTCCGCTCCGAAGGGCGCCTGCTGGACAAGATCGAATACGTCGCGTTGTAGGTGCAATAGATATCTGAAATCCGGGATGCGGTGATAGCTTTCAAATTCCACACCCAGGTGGTATTTGAAATACGGTTTTACAGAGTTTTTCATCTTGCTAAAAACGCCGATTTGCCTAGGGATTACAGACCAAAAAACCGGACGGACAGTATCCAAGCCGGAAATCTACGTACCACATAACGGTTCGAGTCCTACTGGGCCCACCATCTTGAAAGCCGCGCATTGCGCGGCTTTTTCGTTTCTGGCGCGCGTGAGTCGTGCAGCAATGAAACATTAGTTAGTTGTCCCGAACGGCTACGGCACTGACCATGATTCCCAGTCAACGCCAATTCAGCACGAGGGAAACTTGTTCCATGCATCAGCAAAAACGCTCGCCGCGCAACGGAATCCACAGCCTGGGCATGCGTGCCGCAGCCACCGTCGCAATCACCCTCGCCACCTTGAGCGGCGCACAAGCCGCCCCCGCCGCCACTGACTCCATCAAGGCATTCAAGCTCTGCACCGGCGCCGACAACAATTCGCACGTACTGGAAGGCACCATCGACCAGAGCATGCGCAATGACGTGACCGCCATTCACTTCAAGCAAACGGCGGCGCATTCCTCGTATAGCTGGCATAACGACCCGGAGCCACAGTACGTCATGACGCTGTCCGGCACCCTGGCGTTCGTGACACGCGGCGGTGAGAAGTTCACGTTGCATCCGGGTGAAGTACTGATCGCCGAAGACAACACCGGCACCGGGCACCGCTGGAATCTGGTGGACGATCAACCGTGGCGGCGAGGGTACGTGGTGCTGAAGCCGGGCGCGCCGGATTCATTTATCCCGAACGATGCTGCCGCTGCGAAGGTGTGCAAGGGGTCGTAGTCTCGCTGATCACACCTCCTCGAATAAAAGAAAGACTTACGCTTTGCGGCGTAAGCCTTTTTTGTACTGCGTGCTCTACCGGCCCGTTATCAAACGGAAAGTTCGCGCAAAGCCGCCGTCGCCAGGAACCCAGAGCGCGAGGCATAGCGATGGTCTTTTTGCACTCGCTCATCGATACGATTCAAAAGTTGCTCAGGCAGTGAGGCGTTGAACCTGACTGACTTGCCCAGGTAAGGAGTGAGATCAAAGTCGATCACCGCCCACACGCCACCCGCAAAGTCCGGATTCTCCAAATGGACGTCGACCTCTCTAGCCTGAGGAAGCCGCTCCTCATCAGCAACCAATCCCTCGAGGTGCAGCGCTAAAGCTTCGCGAACATTATCCAGAGCTTCGGAAAAGGTTGTGCCCGCAGAAAAGCAACCTGGCACGTCCGGGACGGTCACGCTGTAATCTGAATCAGCGCCTTTATGCATCACCACAGGGAATTTCATTTTTCATCCTCTGAATGAACCGCCTGGGGCTCACTCAACAGATCAGCAACGTGTTCCCCCATAGTGCCTTTCAGCTTACCAACGCATCAACAATGCCTTGCGCCGTACCCAGCAACGGCGCATCCCCTCTGAACGCCCCAATTACCTGCAACCCCACCGGCAACTCCCCTTCCCCACGCATCACCGGTACATTCACCTGCGGCAAGCCAAACGCGCCCCAGAACTTGATGAAGTCCGACGGGCCCGTGGTCGCCAACCCCACCGGCGCCAGCATCCCGCAGGAAACACTCAACATCGCATCAAACGGCTGGCAGATTTGCGCGAGCTGCGGGGCGAGTTGTGCGAGGCGTGCCTTCGCAGCCGACTCCTGTTCCCAGCTTGTAGCCTTCGCACGCTCAATCATGGCCAACGTCGAATCACTGAGTAACTCAGGCTGAGACTGAAACTCCTTGGCCAATGAACGGGCACCTTCGCAATTGTTGATCAACTGGTGATCGTCGAATACTCCGTCGAACGCTTCAGGCAACACGACCTCACTGACAAGAGGCCCCAACCGGGCAACCACTCGTTCAATAGCCTCGGCCACCATCGGCTGCACATCCGACCAGCGAGAGGTACGGCAGAAACCAAGCCGCAAGGGCCGACGCCCCGCCTCAACAGCCGGAAACCCCGGGATCAATACCCGTGCCACCCGCTCAAGATCACGCACCGAACGCCCATACCAGCCCACCGTATCGAAGCTCGGCGCCAGGGGTTTCACGCCTTCCAGCGAGACCAGTCCAAACGACGGTTTGAAGGCAAACAACCCGCAATAAGCCGCAGGCTTGAGCAACGACCCCGCCGTTTGGGTACCCAACGCCAACGGGAAAAAACCGGCCGCCATCCCCGCAGCAGAACCCGCGCTGGAGCTACCCGGAGTGCAGGACAAATCCAGCGGATTACGCGTCGGCCCCGTGTTCATGTAGGCAAATTCGGTGGTGTGGGTCTTGCCCATGATGATCGCGCCCGCCTGGCGTAGCAGCGTCACCACATGGGCATCCCGCGATGGACGATTACCCTGGTAAATCGGCGAATAGAATTCCGTTGGGTGGTCGGCGGTATCAAAGATGTCCTTGACCCCCACGGGCAAGCCCGCCAGCGGACCGGAACAGCCTTCAAGCTGCAACGCCTGCTCGCGCACCGCCTCAGCGTCGAAGGATACAAACGCCTGGATATCTGGTTCGTCGACACCTATGCGCGCAAGAAAGTGTTCAGCAACCAAAGCCGGCGTAATCGCCCCCGAACCCACCGCCTCGGCGATGCCCGTTGCATCCAGGCCATTCATCAAAGCGCCCTCACTTGGCAAACAACTGCCCAATGTCCTTGAACGCCTTGAACTCCAACGCGTTGCCGCACGGGTCAAACAGAAACAACGTCGCCTGCTCGCCCACCTGGCCTTTGAAACGAATATGCGGTTCCAACACAAACTGGGTATTGCGCGCCTGCAAACGCTCCGCCAACGCATGCCAATCATCCCAACTCAACACCACGCCAAAATGCGGCACCGGCACGTCGTGACCGTCTACCGCATTGGTGTGCGCCGCCTCTTGAGAAGCGGTTTTCGGGTGCTCATGAATCACCAATTGATGCCCGAAGAAGTCGAAGTCGACCCAGTGATCACTGGCTCGTCCCTCCTCCAACCCAAACACCTCACCATAAAACTGCCGCGCTGCCGCCAGGTCGAATACCGGAATTGCCAGGTGAAAAGGAGCCAGTGCCATCAGGTTTAACCTCTATGGGTATTAATTCCTTGCGAGTCTAGCCTTGCCGTAACCGATGGAAAGACGATAGTTTTCGCAGCGAGCTCAAATTATTTTGATCAATCGAGACGCCCATGCTGCGGGAACTGAAAACCTTTATCGCCGTTACCCGCCATGGCACGTTCGCCGCAGCGGGCATGCATATCGGGCTGACGCAGTCGGCGGTAAGCGCGCAGATTCGCCAGTTGGAGCAGGTGCTCGGCGTGCAGCTGTTCGACCGCACCGGGCGCCAGGCCACATTGAATGCGGCGGGCATCCGCGCGCTGCCACTGGCCAAGGAGATTCTCGAGACGTTCAACCGCATGGCCGTGCCGGTGGATGCCAACGAATACCGTGGCGAATTGAAAGTCGGCGCCATCACCACCGCCCAGACCGGGCTGCTGCCCCAGGCCCTCGTGCGCTTGCGCCAGGCTGCGCCGACGGTCGAATGCAAATTAGTGCCAGGGGTTTCCCTGGAGTTGCTCAGCCAGGTAGACGCAGGCGAGCTGGATTCGGCGATCATCATTCGCCCGCCCTTTGATTTGCCCAAGGAACTGCACGTACAGGTGCTGCGCAAGGAGCCGTTTGTGTTGATCGTGCCGCACACGGTCAAGGGTGATGACCCGCTGCAACTGCTCGCCGCTCATCCTCACGTGCGCTACGACCGGGCTTCGTTTGGCGGGCGGCTGGTCAGTCGCTTTCTGCGGGATCAGCGGCTGGACGTGCAAGTGGCGCTGGAACTGGACGAGATTGAGGCGCTGGTCAAAATGGTCGAATGCGGCCTGGGCGTTTCACTGGTTCCCCACGCCGGACTATGGCTGGACCGATCCCCGCAGGTGCGTGTCATCCCGCTGGGCGAGCTGACCTTTAACCGGGAAATCATCTTGCTGAGCCGCTACAGCCAGCGCAACCTTCCGGTGCCACAACTCTTTGCCCGATGCCTGCTGGCAGACACGATCTAAGACGCAAAAAAAAGCCGCACATCCGTGCGGCTTTTTCACGCCCTATTTCTTGGGCAACGCGTAGGCAATCACATAATCCCCACGGTCCGGCGACTGTCGCGCGCCGCCAGCGGTGAGCACGATGTACTGCGTGCCGGTCTTGGGCGACACGTAGGTCATCGGCCCCGACTGGCTACCCACCGGCAGCCGTGATTTCCAGATCTCGTTGCCGTTGCCGGTGTCGAAAGCGCGCAGGTAGAAGTCCTGGGTGCCGGCGAAAAACAGCAAGCCGGACTGGGTGGCCAGGGACGCGCCGAGGGTCGGCATGCCGATTGGAATCGGCATGTGCATGCGGATGCCCAGCGGCCCGGTGTCTTCAACCGTGCCCACCGGCACTTGCCACATCAGCTTGTGGGTTTTCAGGTCGATGGCCGACAGGGTGCCGAACGGCGGCTTCTGACACGGAATGCCAGCCGCCGAGAGGAAGCGCTCGCGCATTGCACCGAATGGCGTACCTTCTTGCGGCACCACGCCCATTTCGATGCCACTGGCACCGGCGGCGATCTTGTCGCGCGGGATCATGTAGTTGGCCAAACCCAGGCGCATGTCGTTGACGAACATATAGTGGGTATTCGGGTCCACTGACACACTGCCCCAGTTCATCCCCCCCAGCGAACCCGGGAATTGCAGCGCGCGGTCCAGGCCTGGCGGCGTATAGACGCCCTGGTGGCGCATGCCTTTGAACTGGATGCGGCACATCAACTGGTCAAACGGCGTGGCGCCCCACATGTCGGATTCGGTCAGTTGCTGATTGCCGATCGAAGGCATGTCCACCGAGAACGGCTGGGTCGGCGAATAACGTTCGCCGGGCACATTGCCCTGGGGCACCGGGCGCTCTTCTACCCGGGCGATGGGCACGCCGGTTTCGCGGTTGAGCAGGAAGATTTCACCTTGCTTGGTGACTTGGGCCAGTGCCGGTTGCACGCCGCCGTTGCCATCCGGAATGTCGTAGAGCAGCGGCTGTGCCGGCAGGTCAAAGTCCCACAGGTCGTGGTGAGTGGTCTGGAAGTGCCAGCGCACCTGGCCGGTCTTCACGTCGATGGCGACGATGGAAGAGCTCCACTTGTCGTCATAGGCGGTACGTTCACCGGCGAAGAAGTCCGGGGTGGCGTTACCGGTGGGCAGGTAGACCAGGCCGAGCTTGGCGTCGTAGGACATGGCCGACCATACGTTCGGCGTGCCACGGGTGTAGGTCTCTCCTGCAGGTGGGCGTTTGGTGGTGTTCGGGTTGCCCGGATCCCAGGCCCACACCAGTTCGCCGCTGTGCACGTCAAAGGCGCGCACCACGCCTGGCGGTTCACCGGTGGAGAAGTTGTCCGCCACGCGTCCACCCACGATCACAACATTTCCCGCCACCAGTGGCGTCGAGGTTTGCTGGTAATAACCGGGCTTCACTTCGCCCATGTCGGTCTTCAGGTCGACGGTGCCGTGGTCGCCGAAGTCTTCGCAAGGCGCGCCGGTTTCAGCATTGATCGCAATCAACCGGGCATCGCCGGTCGGCAGAAACAGACGTTTCACACAGGCTTTGGCGCCGGCGGGTTGCTCGCTGGCACTGCTGTCGAAATACCCCAGGCCACGGCAACGCTGCCAGTTGGGGCCGCTGCCCTGGGGATCGAATTTCCAGCGTTGGGCACCGGTATCGGCGTCCAGGGAAAACACTTTGCCGTAGGCGGTGCACACGTAAACGCTGTCACCGATCTGCAGCGGGGTGTTCTGGTCTTCGGCACCGGCGCCATTGCTCTCGGGGATGTCGCCGGTGTGGAAGGTCCAGGCCACCTGCAACTTGTCGATGTTGCCTTTGTTGATCTGGTCCAGCGCGGCAAACCGATTGCCGGCGGTGGTGTTGCCCCAGTGGGCCCAGTCTTTTTGCTCGGTGCCCGGCGTTACCGCAGTCACCGCAGGCTCACTGCTGGCCTTGACCACGTGGGTCGGTACAAACATGTACGCCAGGGTGGCGACCACGCCCAGGCCCAGCAGCCCGGCAACGCCATAGGCGCCGCGCCCGGGTGTCGATCCCGAAGCGCGGGCGAGCTGTGGATAAATCAGCGCGACTACCAGGCCGATGACGGCGAAGGTCAGGACTCGCGAAACCAACGGCCAGTATTCCAGACCGGTATCCCACACCGCCCAGATCGCAGTCAGCACCAATGCCACGGCGTACAGCCATGCGCCCTGAGGCCGGCGTTTGGCGATCAGCACACCAGAGACCAGCATCGCCAGGCCCATCAGCAGGAAATACCAACTGCCGCCCAGCACTACGAGGTAACCGCCACCGCCTGCCAAACCCAGGCCGATCAAGGCGATCAGCAGGCCCAGCCCAACCAGCAACCATCTGCTGCCGGTGGCAGCCCCAAAGTTATTCATCGCGCAAACGTCCTTCCTGTATACCTAACGCAAAATAATGTACCAAACAGTTACTTTTCACAATCTGGCACAAAATAATGTGTTCGATCAGCGGCGAAAATAAATTCCCGGCCGGGCGGGCAGTATCGCCAGGACCGAGCCTGTAACATGCTCGCCCATTGATGCCCGCGCCGGAGAACACCTTGCCCGCCTCTCACCCTCCCGTCCTCGATGAAATCGATCGCCAGTTGATCGCCGCCTTGCAGATCAACGCGCGTGAAAGTGTGGCCATGCTTGCCCGGCAACTGGGCATCGCGCGCACCACCGTCACCTCACGCCTGGCGCGCCTGGAAAAAACCCAGGTGATTACCGGCTATGGCGTGCGCCTCAGCCAGCGGGTGGTGGATGGTGGTTTGCAGGCCTACGTGGGGATCACCGTGCAACCGCGCTCCGGCAAGGAAGTGCTGCGCCGGATCAGTACCATGGCGCAGGTTCAGCAGTTATGTGCGGTAAGCGGCGAGTTCGATTACGTGGCCTGGCTGCGCACCGATTCGCCGGAACAGCTGGATCAACTGCTGGACCAGATCGGCAGCGTCGACGGCGTGGAGAAGACCACCACCTCGATCATCCTCAGTAACAAACTGGATCGCGGCCAACCAATCTGACCAGCAAGATCGTCACTCTGACTAAAAACAATTCAATCCGACGACACATTGCGTCTTATTAACGAACGCTACGCTCCCTAGAATGGCTGCCATCTTTTCCTATACTCAGCGGGTCGCGCCCCGCCGAGCCGCCAGCAAGGTCAGCCATGAGCATTCCTTCCAGCACCATCAGCAAGACCAATCGCCACCCGGCAAACGGCAAGAAGCCCATCACTATCTTTGGCCCGGACTTCCCGTTTGCCTTTGATGACTGGATCGAACACCCGGCGGGCCTGGGTAGCATTCCGGCGGCCAACCACGGCGCCGAAGTGGCGATCGTCGGCGCCGGGATTGCCGGGCTGGTAGCCGCCTATGAGTTGATGAAGCTGGGCCTTAAACCCGTGGTGTATGAAGCCTCGAAAATGGGTGGCCGCCTGCGCTCCCAGGCGTTTGAAGGCGCCGAAGGCATCATTGCGGAACTGGGTGGCATGCGTTTCCCGGTGTCCTCCACCGCGTTCTACCACTACGTCGACAAACTCGGGCTGGAGACCAAACCCTTCCCCAACCCGCTGACGCCGGCTTCCGGCAGCACGGTCATCGACCTCGAAGGCCAGACGCACTACGCACAGAAACTCGCTGACCTTCCTGCACTGTTCCAGGAAGTGGCTGACGCCTGGGCCGACGCCCTGGAAGCCGGCTCGCAGTTCGCCGATATCCAGCAAGCCATCCGCGACCGTGACGTACCGCGCCTGAAAGAGCTGTGGAATACGCTGGTTCCGTTGTGGGACGACCGCACCTTCTACGACTTCGTGGCGACCTCCAAAGCGTTCGCCAAGTTGTCCTTTCATCACCGCGAAGTGTTCGGCCAGGTCGGCTTTGGCACCGGCGGCTGGGACTCGGACTTCCCCAACTCGATGCTGGAAATCTTCCGCGTGGTGATGACCAACTGCGACGATCACCAGCATCTGGTGGTCGGCGGCGTCGCCCAAGTGCCCATGGGCATCTGGCGCCATGTGCCGGAGCGTTGCGCCCACTGGCCCGAAGGCACCAGCCTCAGTTCCCTGCACAACGGTGCGCCACGGGCCGGGGTCAAGCGCATTGCCCACGCCCCGGACGGCCGTTTCGCCGTCACCGACAACTACGGTGACACCCGCGAATACGCCGCCGTGCTGACCACCTGCCAGAGCTGGCTGCTGACCACCCAGATCGAGTGCGACGAAACCCTGTTCTCGCAAAAGATGTGGATGGCCCTGGACCGCACCCGCTACATGCAGTCGTCGAAGACCTTCGTGATGGTCGACCGGCCATTCTGGAAGGACAAGGATCCGGAAACCGGCCGCGACCTGATGAGCATGACGCTGACGGATCGCCTGACCCGCGGCACCTATCTGTTCGACAACGGTGACGACAAGCCGGGGGTGATTTGCCTGTCCTACTCCTGGATGAGCGATGCGCTGAAAATGCTTCCGCAACCCATCGAGAAACGCGTGAAGCTGGCTCTGGATGCGCTGAAGAAGATCTACCCGAAAGTCGACATCGCCGCGCGGATCATCGGCGATCCGATCACCGTGTCATGGGAAGCCGACCCGCATTTCCTCGGTGCTTTCAAAGGCGCACTTCCCGGCCACTATCGCTATAACCAGCGGATGTACGCGCACTTCATACAGAAGGACATGCCGGCGGAGCAACGCGGTATTTTCATTGCCGGTGACGACGTGTCCTGGACCCCGGCGTGGGTTGAAGGCGCCGTGCAAACCTCGCTGAACGCGGTGTGGGGCATCATGACTCACTTCGGTGGCAGCACTCACCCGCAGAACCCGGGGCCGGGGGATGTGTTCGACGAGATCGGGCCGATCGCACTGCCCGAGTAAGGAGTTGCCCATGCGTGTCGCCCTGTATCAATGCCCGCCTTTGCCGCTGGACGTGGCCGGCAATCTCAAGCGTCTGCATCAGTTGGCGCAAGAGGCCACCGACGCCGACCTGCTGGTACTGCCGGAGATGTTTCTCACCGGCTATAACATCGGCGTGGAAGCGGTCGGCGCCCTGGCTGAAACCCAGGACGGCCCCGCTGCCCAGTCCATCGCCGCGCTGGCGAAAAACTCGGGCGTGGCGATTCTGTATGGCTATCCGGAGCGCGGTGCAGACGGGCAGATCTACAACGCCGTGCAGTTGATAGACGCCAACGGCCAACGCCTGTGCAACTACCGCAAGACCCACCTGTTTGGCGACCTCGACAACTCGATGTTCAGCGCCGGGGACGATGATTTTCCGCTGGTGGAATTGAACGGCTGGAGGCTGGGTTTCCTGATTTGCTATGACCTGGAATTCCCGGAGAACACCCGGCGCCTGGCGCTGGCCGGGGCGGAGTTGATCCTGGTACCGACGGCCAATATGGTGCCCTTCGATTTCGTCGCCGATGTGACCGTGCGGGCGCGGGCGTTTGAAAACCAGTGTTATGTGGCCTACGCCAATTACTGCGGGCAGGAAGGCGAGATCCAGTATTGCGGGCAAAGCAGCATCGCCGCGCCGGATGGCCAGCGGATTGCCCAGGCCGGTCTGGATGAAGCGCTGATCGTGGGCACACTCGATCGGCAGTTGATGGTCGACTCACGCGCGGCCAATCGCTACCTGCTGGACCGGCGTCCCGAGCTTTATGGGGCGTTGCACAAGCACTGATCCGGCAGGTTTGCGCTAGCATAGGCACTTCCTACGTTTCGGAAGTGCTCATGCCTGCGCCGGCCCACCCTCATCACCTTCAATTGACCCTGGCCAGCGGCCTGCGGGTTTCCTTGCATCATGCGCCGCGCTTGAAGCGCGCCGCGGCTGCCTTGCGCGTTGCAGCGGGCAGCCACGATGTGCCCCTGGCGTGGCCGGGACTGGCGCATTTTCTTGAGCATTTATTGTTCCTGGGCACCGAGCGTTTTCCTGCAAGCGAAGGGCTGATGGCCTACGTCCAGCGCCAGGGTGGACAGGTGAATGCCAGCACCCGCGAGCGCACTACCGACTTTTTCTTTGAGGTGCCTGTTACGGCATTTGAAGCCGCACTGGAGCGCCTGGGGGACATGCTCGCCCATCCGCGCCTGGCCCTGGAAGACCAGTTGCGTGAGCGCGAAGTATTGCAGGCGGAGTTTATTGCCTGGTCGCAAGATGCCACGGCGCAACAGCAACAAGCGTTGCTGGGAGGTGTTGCGGCGGGTCATCCGTTGCGCGCGTTTCATGCGGGCAACCGGGATAGCTTGCCGGTAGAGCGTGAGGATTTTCAGCAGGCCTTGCGGGATTTTTATGAAGGTTTCTATCATTCCGGGCAGATGACCTTGAGCCTTGCGGGCCCTCAGTCGCTGGTGGAGCTGGAGGCATTGGCGCATCAGTTTGGCGCTGCGCTGAAGACTGCACCTCTGCGGCGACAGACGCCGGCGCCAGCGTTGCTGGCCGGCAATCAACGTACTTATCAACACACCGATGAACACCACTGGCATCAGGTGGTGGCAAGCGAGGCTTCCCCTGAGGCGCTGGATTTCCTCTGCCTGTGGCTGAACACTTCGGCGCCCGGCGGGTTGCTCGCCGAGTTGCAGTCGCGGCAGTTAGTCAGCGCCATTAACGCAACGGCGCTGTATCAATTTGCCGGACAGGCGTTGT
This sequence comes from Pseudomonas sp. IPO3774, assembly GCF_013386835.1. Classification (NCBI taxonomy): domain Bacteria; kingdom Pseudomonadati; phylum Pseudomonadota; class Gammaproteobacteria; order Pseudomonadales; family Pseudomonadaceae; genus Pseudomonas; species Pseudomonas sp. IPO3774. The sequence goes on along the minus strand of NZ_JACAQY010000008.1, from coordinate 161,505 downwards.
TGGATATCAAGTTCACCCTGGACACTCAGGGTGCGCAGCAGACGACACTGATCGAAGAACTGCTGCACGACTGGCTGAGCTTTTTCGCACACAGTGACTGGGCGCCCCTGCGGGAAGAGCACGCCTTGCTGCTTGCTCGCAAACAACAGGTCAGTGGTGCCCTGGCATTGGCCCGGCAGGACAAGGAACTGGTCCTGTCCGAGCAGAGCGCCAGCTCCCTCAAGACCCTGCTGGACTCGCTGCAATTGCCGCCGTCCCGGCACGCCTGGCAACTGCCGCCCACCAATCCGTTCCTGCAGCCGGCAGCCAGGGAAGAGCGCCCGGGGCTGATTCGCGGGCAAACCAGCGCCCATCGCGGCCTGCGCACGTTCGCCCAGGATCGCTCCCGTGGGCGAAAGGACTTTTCGGCGCTGACCTTCAGCCAGGCCTTGCCAGGCGACACAGATGAAGGCGCGCTCTACCTGCGCTGGCATCTGGATTCGCCGCTGGATGCAGAGCTTTTCCCACGGCTGCGTGAGAACGCCAGCCAGGCTGGCGTCCAGTTGTCTTTCGAGACAATCGGCGGTCACTGGCAGCTGAAGATGCTAGGGCTGCACGAACCCATGCCCGCGATATTGGAGGAAGTGGCACGCGAGCTGACCCGGCTCGACGAAAATGCCGGAGCGTCATCCTCCCCGGCGCCGGCAATGGCGATCCGGCAGTTACTCAAGGCATTGCCCGGGTATTGCGCCGACATCCCAGCTGCACAGCAGGTTGCTGGGCGAGACCGATGGTCAACCGCTCGCTGGCAAGGGCTCGCCGTGGGGCTGCCCGCCGCCTGCGAGACGGCGATAAAAAGTGCAGCCGGGAAACTGCCCGGCCAACCGCAAGCGGCTATCAGCGAACTGCCGTCAATCAGCAGCCAGCATCGTTGGCACGAAGTCAGGACCGATTCCAGCGACGCCGCGTTGCTGCTGTTCTGCCCGACAGCCACACGCTCCCTGGCGGACGAGGCTTGCTGGCGTCTACTCGCACATCTGGTGCAAGCGCCGTTCTACCAGCAACTGCGTGTTGAGCTTCAATTGGGCTACGCGGTGTTCAGCGACATCCGACAGTACAGCGGGCAAACCGGCCTGCTGTTTGGGGTGCAATCCCCAAGCGCGTCTCTTGCGCAAATACTTGATCACCTGCAGGCGTTCCTGAAGCAACTGCCCGCGCTGATCAACGCCAGCGAACTGTCGAACGATCTGGCCCGGCAATTTTCCCTCGACGCCCTACCCACTTCCCAAGCCGCTGAACTGCTCTGGCACGCGCACTTGGCAGGCCACCCGTCGGATTACATCCAGCAGCTGCAAGATTTCATCCAGACCCGCACCCGCGAGGATTTAATGGTAGCTGCACAGCAACTCGATGCTGCTGCAGGCGGATGGTGCTGTGTGGCCAATGGCGCTTGTGCCGCCGGCTCCTGGCAACGATCTGGCTGATCATTGCCGCTTCGGTAAAAGGCTTTTTCCCGCAGGACAGCGCTATCTTCAAAAGAAGTACGTAACATTCACATGCACACATCTGAACATCTCCGCTTGGAGGTGGACTATATGTATTACTTGGTAGTAAACGTCCCTTCCCTTCGTAGGAGTAAGAACATGACCTGGTCCAAACCTGCTTACACTGATCTGCGTATCGGCTTTGAAGTCACCATGTACTTTGCCAGCCGCTGATTGGCTTTGTATCGCAATGCAACGCCTCGGCTCGCCCGGGGCGTTTTTATTTTTGAGTTGTGTGTAATGGAGCGGCCATGTTTGTCCAGATTCTAGGTTCCGCCGCCGGCGGTGGTTTCCCGCAATGGAACTGCAACTGCGTGAACTGTGCAGGTTTTCGCGACGGCAGCCTGCGGGCCGAGGCGCGTACCCAGTCGTCCATCGCGATTTCCGATGACGGCGTGAACTGGGTGCTGTGCAACGCCTCGCCAGATATCCGCGCCCAGCTTCAAGGCTTCGCCCCGATGCAACCGGGCCGCGCGCTGCGGGATACCGGCATCAGCGCGATCATCCTGATGGACAGCCAGATCGACCACACCACCGGCCTGCTCAGCCTGCGCGAAGGCTGCCCGCACCAGGTGTGGTGCACCGACATGGTCCATGAAGACCTGAGCACCGGCTTCCCGCTGTTCACCATGCTGACCCACTGGAACGGCGGCCTGGCCTGGAACCGCATCGAGCTGGACGCCAGCTTCACGATCCCCGCCTGCCCCAACCTGCGCTTCACACCATTGCCGCTGCGCAGCGCGGCACCGCCCTACTCGCCTCACCGATTCGACCCACACCCGGGCGACAACATCGGCCTGATCGTCGAAGACCTGCGCACCGGCGGCAAGCTGTTCTATGCGCCGGGCCTGGGCAAGGTTGACGCACCGTTGCTGGAAATCATGGCCGGCAGCGATTGCCTGCTGGTGGACGGCACGATGTGGGACGACGACGAAATGCAGCGCCGTGGCGTCGGCACCCGCACCGGTCGCGAGATGGGCCACCTGGCACAAAACGGCCCCGGCGGCATGCTGGAAGTGCTGGAGCAGTTGCCCAAGCAGCGCAAGGTGCTTATCCACATCAACAACACCAACCCGATACTGGATGAAGACTCGCCCGAGCGAGCCGAGCTGCTGCGACGCAATGTGGAAGTGGCGTACGACGGCATGAGCATTGAATTGTAGGAGCGAGCCAAATGACTGACACACCGCTGACCACCGCCGAGTTCGAACAGGCCCTGCGCGCCAAGGGCGCCTTCTACCATATCCATCACCCGTATCACGTGGCGATGTACGAAGGCCGCGCCACCCGCGAGCAGATCCAGGGCTGGGTCGCCAACCGTTTTTATTACCAGGTGAACATTCCCCTCAAGGACGCCGCGATCCTGGCCAACTGCCCGGACCGGGAGATTCGTCGTGAGTGGATCCAGCGCCTGCTGGATCACGACGGCGCTCCCGGCGAAGACGGCGGCATTGAAGCCTGGTTGCGCCTGGGACAGGCCGTCGGCCTCGACCCGGATCAACTGCGCTCCCAGGAGTTGGTACTGCCGGGCGTACGATTTGCGGTAGACGCCTACGTCAACTTCGCCCGCAGGGCCAGCTGGCAGGAAGCCGCCAGCAGTTCCCTGACCGAGTTGTTCGCCCCGCAGATCCACCAGTCGCGCCTCGACAGCTGGCCCCAGCATTACCCATGGATCGACCCCGCCGGCTACGAGTATTTCCGCACCCGCCTGGGCCAGGCTCGCCGGGATGTGGAGCACGGTCTGGCCATCACCCTGCAGCACTACACCACCCGCGAAGGCCAGGAGCGCATGCTGGAAATTCTCCAGTTCAAACTGGACATTCTTTGGAGCATGCTCGATGCAATGAGCATGGCTTATGAACTGAAACGCCCGCCGTATCACAGCGTGACCGATCAGCGTGTATGGCATAAGGGGATCACCCTATGAGCTTCGATCGCAGCAAAAAACCGACCTGGCGCCAGGGCTATCGTTTCCAGTACGAACCGGCGCAAAAAGGCCATGTGCTGCTGTACCCGGAAGGCATGATCAAGCTCAACGACAGCGCCGCCTTGATCGGTGGCTTGATCGACGGCGAGCGCGATGTCAGCGCAATCATCGCCGAGTTGGACAAGCAGTTCCCTGGCGTGCCCGAGCTCGGTGAAGACATCGAGCAATTCATGGAGGTTGCCCGTGCTCAGCACTGGATCGAACTTGCCTGACCTGCCACCCAAGCCGGAAATCGGCCTGCCGCTCTGGTTGCTGGCCGAGCTGACCTACCGCTGCCCGCTGCAATGCCCGTACTGCTCCAATCCGCTGGATTTCGCCGAGCAGGGCAAGGAACTGAGCACGGAACAGTGGATCAAGGTATTTCGTGAAGCCCGGGAAATGGGCGCTGCGCAACTGGGGTTTTCCGGCGGTGAGCCGCTGGTGCGCCAGGACCTCGCCGAACTGATCGCCGAGGCGCGCAAGCTGGGTTTCTATACCAACCTGATCACCTCCGGCATCGGCCTCACCGAGCAGAAGATCAGCGACTTCAAGAAGGCCGGCCTGGACCATATCCAGATCAGTTTCCAGGCCAGTGACGAGCAAGTGAACAACTTGCTGGCCGGCTCGAAAAAAGCCTTCGCACAAAAACTCGAAATGGCCCGGGCAGTGAAAGCCCATGGCTACCCGATGGTGCTGAACTTCGTCACCCATCGGCACAATATCGACAAGATCGACCGCATCATTGAGCTGTGCATTGCCCTGGAAGCGGACTTTGTCGAGCTTGCCACCTGCCAGTTCTACGGCTGGGCCCAGCTCAATCGGGTCGGCCTGTTGCCGACCCAGGAACAGCTGGTGCGCGCCGAACGCATCACCAACGAATACCGCGCCAAGCTCGAAGCCGAAGGCCACCCGTGCAAGCTGATATTCGTCACGCCGGATTACTACGAGGAACGCCCGAAAGCCTGCATGAATGGCTGGGGCAGCATCTTTCTGACAGTAACGCCGGACGGTACTGCCCTGCCGTGCCACGGAGCCCGACAGATGCCGGTGCAATTTCCCAACGTGCGCGACCACAGCATGCAACACATCTGGTACGACTCGTTCGGCTTCAACCGCTTTCGCGGCTACGACTGGATGCCCGAGCCGTGCCGTTCATGCGATGAGAAGGAAAAGGACTTCGGCGGCTGCCGCTGCCAGGCGTTCATGCTGACCGGAGATGCCAGCAATGCTGACCCGGTGTGCAGCAAATCGGAGCACCACGGCATGATCCTCCAGGCCCGCGAAGAAGCGAAGCACGCCACCCAGACCATTGAGCAACTGGCCTTTCGCAATGAGCGCAACTCACGGCTGATCGCGAAAGGCTGAGGTCTTTTAGCGTTTGGCGATGATGTACACCGCGTGCACGATGCCGGGAATGTAACCGCACAAGGTCAGCAGGATGTTCAGCCAGAACGCGCCAGCGAAACCCACTTGCAGGAACACACCCAGTGGCGGCAGCAGAATAGCGATGATGATGCGAATGATATCCATGGGTTCAGCTCCAGAAAATCGGCTCGTGTGAGCCGTACAAGCTAATCGACCTTGGCCGTTGGTAAGGGTTCAGTGGGATCTGGCACTCAGCCATCGTCTAATTCGCGGACAAAAAAACGCCCCCAGCCAAAAGAATCAGGCTGGAGGCGCCGCGTATACCGCGAGACGGTTCAGGAAATATGGGGCTTAAACGGCAATGCCCTTGCGGCATTGCAGCTGTGCAGTGCGCACCCGGGAGAAGGCACGGGCCAGACGCAGGAGCATTTCGTCGACGTTGCTTTTGCTCAATGTGAGCGCCGGGGTGAAGCGCAGGCAATCGGGTTGCGGCGCGCTCAGGATCAGGCCTTCACTGAGCGCGGCCTTTACCACGGCATCTGCCGAATCCTCCGACAGAGTCAGTCCCCACATCAGGCCCTGGCCGCGCAGTTCACCCTGGTCATAGCGATGCGCCAGGCGGGCAAGCCCTTCGCCCAGGTAAGTGCCGACCTCGCAGACGTGTTCAAGAAATCCGTGGTTCAGCACCGTATCAAGCACCGCCACACCGGCGGAAGCCATCAGCGCGTTGCCGTGGTGGGTGCCTTCCAGCTCACCCAGCTCAAAACAACACGCTTTGCCCCGTGCCAGCAACGCCGCCAGCGGCACACCGCCCCCCAAGCCCTTGCCCAGGGTGATGATGTCGGCGCGAACGCCATAGTGCTGTTCGGCGAGCAACGTGCCACAACGGCCGGTGCCGGTTTGCACTTCATCAAGGATCAACAGAATTCCCAGCTCACGGCACAGACGTTCGACACCCTTGAGGTAATGCTCGGTCGCGGGAATGACGCCGGCATCGTTCTGGATCGGTTCCAGCATGATTGCCACGGTTTGCGCATCCACCGCCGCGTGCAGCGCCGGCAGGTCGTTGAACGGCACGTGGCTGAAGCCTGGCAACTGGGGCTCAAAACGGTTTTCACTGGCGGCTGCCGAGGCCGACATCGCGGCAAAGCTGCGGCCATGGCAACCGTTGCTCGCGGTGATGATGCGATAGGCGCCGCCACGGTGCAGTTGGCCCCATTTGCGCGCCAGCTTGATAGCCGCTTCGCAGGCTTCGGCGCCGCTGTTGAGCAGGTAGGCCTGGTCGCTGCCGGTGCGATGGCACAGGCGGTCGGCGAGGTTCAGTTGAACGCGGTTGTGCAGGCTGTTACCGGGATTGATCAGCGATTGGGCCTGATCGGCCAGCGCCTTGGTCACTGCCTGTGGGCTATGGCCCAGGCTGTTGGCGCCGCCACCCTGGCTGAAGTCGAGATAGGCGCGGTCTTCGCTGTCCCACAGCCAGGAGCCCTGGCCGCGTACAAACACCTGGGGCGGGCGAGCCACGCTGGGCATCAGGCAATCGCTGGAAAGATCGTCTCGCAGAGCCGGGGTCTTCGCCTCGAGGATCAGATCATCCAGGCTGGGGGCGGGGCGACGCAGGTTGAACAGGTTCATGGATGAACCCCTTTGGCAATCGCACCTTGGTCGGTATTACCGATAAACCCATGGCGGAGGTTTTTTGCCTTGCCTATGCAAACACCGTCAACATAAACACTACTCATCTTGCTTTCCGGCCCTGTAAGCCCTGTGAATAGGCGCTAGACTAGGCGCCTTGGGGGCACTCGGCCATTTCGATTTTCCAGCATTTTCGATAAGCATTACTTATGGATTTCAAGCAACTGCGTTATTTCGTCGCGGTGTACGAAGAAGGCCATGTGGGGCGGGCAGCGGAGCGCCTGTCGATCTCCCAGCCAGCTTTGTCGCAGCAGATTCGCCAGCTCGAGCAAAACCTTGATGTGAGCCTGTTCGAACGCAGCAGCAAGCGCCTGCTGCCGACCCTCGCCGCCCACACTTTGTATAACCACGCCCTGCCCTTGCTCGACGGTATGCAGCACGCGGTGGAAGCACTGCGCAACTTCAAGGGCCAGGCACTGCGCACCTTGGCGATCGGCGTGCTGCAAACCGTGCACACCAGCCTGGTGCCGCAGATGCTCGAACGAGTGCGCAAGGCCCAGCCGCACCTGGTCGTACAGATCTACGAGCTGACCGGGATGGAAATCGAACGCCGGCTGCTCAACGGCTCGCTGGATATCGGCATCAGCTACCTGCCGCCACGCCAGCCGGGGCTGCACGGCGTGCTGCTGTATGAAGATGAACTGAAGGTGGTCATCCCGGCTGATCACCCGCTGCGGGAATTCAAGAAAGTCTCCCTGAAGCAAGCCGCCGAGTTACCCATGTTGCTGCTGGGGGAAGAGTTTCAGGTGCGCCAGATATGGCAAGGTCAATTGGCCAACCTGGGCCGACGCCCGCAAGTGCAGGCCGAGTTGAATACGATGGCGGGGATTCTCGACAGCCTGCCCCACACCAAGCTGGCGACGGTGCTTCCCGGACGCTCCCAGGATGAACACAACAGCAAGGCGTTGCTGTGGAAACCCTTGAGCGAACCACGGGTGCCGTTGAAAGTGGGGTTGGTGTGCCGGGATGTGCAGCGCCAGCAGGCGACGCTGGAATTGTTGCGCACGCTGCTGGAAGACGTGATGAACGCGCCCGCCTGACTTTTTCGCAGGCAAAAGAAAACCCCGCCGAAGCGGGGCTTTGCAGACTGTTTCCCTGACATCCATTTCACTCCGCCTTCCTGGCAGAATCCTACGTGTCCGTGTTGTTGCTTTGCGCTTCCTGCGCGACGTCCATGTGAAGTAGATTATCCGTGGATCCAATTTGGCGATAGAGGACGAATAGCAGCACGTCATGTAAGAGAATGCTTACACGCCCTCCAAGTCCTTAGAACAGTGCTTCATCCAGCAAGAACAGCGATTCGCTACCGGCTTTTACCGAGGCGCTGAGGGACGCGATCCGCGGCAGCAAGCGCGCAAAGTAGAAACGCGCGGTGCCCAGCTTGCTCGCGTAGAAGTCTTCCTGAGCCTCTTTACCCAGAGCCGCCTTGGCCATCAGGGCCCACATGTAGGCATAAGCCATGTAGCCGAACGCGTGCAGGTATTCCACGGATGCCGCGCCGATTTCATTCGGGTTGGATTTGGCGCGGTCCAGCAGCCAGGCGGTCAGTTCGTCCAGGTCATCCACGGCCGCGTTCAGCGGCTTGGTGAATTCGGCCAGTTCGGCGCCGGCAGTGGCGGTGAAATGGCGGATCTCATCAGCGAACAGCTTGTAGAACGCCCCACCGCTGCCGACGATCTTGCGTCCCACCAGGTCCAGGGCCTGAATGCCGTTGGTGCCTTCGTAGATCTGGGTGATGCGCACATCACGCACCAGTTGCTCCTGGCCCCATTCGCGAATGTAGCCGTGGCCGCCGAAAATCTGCTGGCCGTGCACGGTGGTTTCCAGGCCCAGGTCGGTCAGGAACGCCTTGGCAACCGGGGTCAGCAGAGCAACCAGATCGTCCGCGCGTTTGCGGACGGTGGCGTCTTCGCTGAACTTGGCGGTGTCGAGCTGCATCGCCACATAGGTGGAGAACGCACGGCCACCTTCGTTCGAGGCTTTCATGGTCAGCAGCATGCGCCGCACGTCCGGGTGGACGATGATTGGGTCAGCGACCTTGTCCTTGGCTTTCGGACCGGTTGGCGAACGGCTTTGCAGGCGGTCGCGCGCATATTCGATAGCGTTCTGATAAGAGCGCTCACCGGAGGCCAAGCCCTGGATGCCCACACCCAGGCGCTCGTAGTTCATCATGGTGAACATCGCGGCCAGGCCACGGTTAGGCTCGCCCACGAGGTAGCCCACGGCTTCGTCGAAGTTCATCACGCAGGTCGCAGACGCCTGGATGCCCATCTTGTGTTCGATGGAGCCGCAGGTCACCGGATTGCGCGCCCCCAGGCTGCCGTCGGCATTGACCATGAACTTGGGCACCAGGAACAGCGAAATACCCTTGGGACCCGCCGGTGCGTCCGGCAGCTTGGCCAGCACCAGGTGGATGATGTTCTCGGTGAGGTCGTGCTCGCCACCGGTGATGAAGATCTTGGTGCCGCTGACCTTGTAGGAACCGTCTGCCTGAGGCTCGGCCTTGGTCCGAATTATCCCAAGGTCAGTGCCGGCATGAGGTTCGGTCAGGCACATGGAACCGGCCCACACGCCGGAGTACATATTCGGCAGATAAGTGGCCTTGAGCTCTTCACTGGCGTGGGTGTTGATCGACACGCAGGCGCCGGAGGTCAGCATCGGGTAGAGGCCGAAGGCCAGGCCCGAGGAGTTGATCATCTCTTCTACCTGGGCCGATACTGCCTTGGGCATGCCCATGCCGCCGTACGCCGGGTCGCCGCCAACACCTACCCAACCGCCTTCAGCGTAGGTTTTGTAGGCGTCCTTGAAGCCAGCCGGGGTGAAGACCGCGCCATTCTCCCAGCGGCAGCCTTCTTCGTCGCCGCCGCGGCTGAGCGGGGCGACGGTCTTGGAGGTGACTTTGCCGGCTTCTTCGAGGATTGCCTCAACGGTCTCGGCGTCGACGGTTTCTGCCAGCGCGGGCAGTTGGGCCCAGAGTTTGGCGACCTCGAAAACTTCGTTGAGGACGAAGCGCATATCGCGCAGCGGCGCTTTGTAGTCAGCCATGGCAAACCTCGTGAGAACTTTAACGTTATTCGGGTGGGGTCGGTTTTACAGACCCCGAGTGTAACCGAACAACTTTTGTGACACATAGGGTCTGCTTGTGACCAACAAGTATTTTACGGTCACTAAAGCGCAAACAGCTCCGCCGGCAGACTCATCAGGCACTCACTGCCCGCCTCCACCGCCGCCCGGTGCGCGGCCGTGCGCGGTAGCAGGCGCTTGAAGTAGAACTCGCAGGTCGCCAGCTTGCCTCGGGCGTAATCGGCATCACCGCTACCGCTGTCCAACTGCTCCTGCGCCACCAGCGCCATGCGCAGCCATAAGTAGGCAAGGATGATGTAGCCGCTGTACATCAGGTAATCCAGGGCTGCAGCGCCGACTTCATCCGGGTTTTTCATGGCTGCCATGCCTACCTTGACCGTCAGCTCACCCCACTGCTGATTCAACTGGTTGAGCTGAGCCACATGGGCCTTGAGTTGCGGATGTTCGGCGTTGGCCGCGCAAAACTTGTGGACGATTTTGGTAAAGCCGCGCAGCAGCTTGCCCTGGCTGCCGAGCACCTTGCGCCCGAGCAAATCCAGGGCCTGGATGCCGTTGGTCCCTTCATAGATCGGCGCAATCCGGCAATCGCGAACCAGTTGCTCCATGCCCCATTCACGAATGAAGCCATGGCCACCGAACACCTGCATGCCGTGGTTGGTCACCTCCAGCCCGGTTTCGGTCATGAACGCCTTGCAGATCGGCGTAAGGAAGGCCAACAGGTCTTCGGCTTCCTGGCGTTGCCCCTCGTCGCCACTCAGGTGTGCTGTATCGAGCAACTGTGCCGAGAAGTAGGTCAATGCGCGGTTGCCTTCATTGAAGGCTTTCATGGTCAGCAACATGCGCCGCACATCCGGGTGGACGATGATTGGATCAGCGGCTTTTTCGGGTGCCTTGGCGCCGGTCAGCGAGCGCATCTGCAAGCGGTCGTTGGCGTACTTGATCGCACCCTGGAAGCTCGCTTCCCCCAGGCAAAGGCCCTGCATGCCGGTGCCCAGGCGCGCATGGTTCATCATGGTGAACATGCAGTTGAGGCCCTTGTTCGCCTCACCAATCAGGAAACCCCGGGCGCCATCGAAGTTCAGCACGCAGGTGGCCGACGCCTTGATGCCCATCTTGTGCTCGATGGAGCCGCAACTCATCGTGTTGCGCTCGCCCGAGTCGGCATGGAACTTGGGCACGATAAACAGCGAGATTCCCTTGGTGCCGGCCGGCGCATCCGGCAGCTTGGCCAGCACCAGGTGGATGATGTTGTCACTCATGTCATGCTCGCCGGCCGAGATGAAAATCTTGCTGCCGGTGACTGCATAACTGCCGTCGGCCTGCGGGACGGCGCGGGTCTTGATCAGGCCCAGGTCGGTGCCGCAATGGGCTTCGGTCAGGCACATGGTGCCGGTCCACTGGCCCGCGGTGAGTTTTCTCAGGTAGGTGTTTTTCTGCTCTTCAGTGCCGTGGGCACGGATCGCCGACATCGCACCGTGGGTCAGGCCGGGGTACATGCCCCAGGACGTATTGCTGGAGGAGATCATCTCCGCGAGCACCAGGCCCAGGGACATTGGCAAGCCCTGCCCGCCGTAGGCCGGGTCAGCCGCCAAACCGTGCCAGCCGCCTTCCACGTACTGCGCGAAGGCTTCCTTGAAGCCCTTGGGCGTGGTCACCACACCGTTGTCGAAATGGCAGCCTTCTTCATCGCCGGAGCGGTTCAACGGCGCCAGGACGTTTTCGCAGAACTTCGCACCTTCCTCGAGGATTGCGCCGACCATGTCCGGGCTGGCATCGCTTGCACCCAGCGCGGCGTAATGGCCGTGGAAGTCAAAGACGTGATCGATCAGAAAGCGCATGTCGCGCAGGGGAGCTTTATAGTCAGGCATGGCAATGTCTCCGGCAGCAGATGCCTTCAACCTACTGCCGCACGGCCCACCGGACAATCACTGTAGGGCCGCTGAATACACCACCATCACTCAACCGGCAGCGCTGTCCATGCGGACCGCGCCGCGGCGGGTCTGCCCCGCAGCGACCACGCAGTTACGCCCCGCACCCTTGGCGTTGTACAGCGCCTGGTCGGCGGATTTGAGCACTTCTTCAGGGCTGCGCTGCTCGGCCTGGCGTTCGGCCACGCCGATGCTGACGGTCACCGACACGCTGGAAGCGCCATTGCCTACACGACGCTGGCGCCCCTGCTGGTCGTCGTGGGGACGGTCCGGGTTACGCAGCTTGATGTCGTAGTTGGCGATGATTTCGCGGATCTCTTCCAGGTGCGGCAGGCATTCATCCAGGGTCTTGCCGGCGAATACCACGGCAAATTCCTCACCGCCATAGCGGTAGGCCCGGCCGCCGCCGTTGACCTTGGACAGCTTGCTGGCGACCAGGCGCAGTACCTGGTCGCCCACGTCGTGGCCATGGGTATCGTTGAAACGCTTGAAGTGATCGACGTCGCCCATGGCCAGCACATAATTGCGCCCCAGGCGCTGCATGCGCTCATTGAGCGCGCGGCGGCCCGGCAACCCGGTCAGCTCGTCACGGAAGGCCATTTGATAAGCCTCGTGGGCCACCCCGGCAGCAATCATCAGCATCACCTGGCTGCACATGATGTTCAGGGTGAACGGCAGGATGAACGTCTGCGGCAACATCCAGAACAACCCCAGCAACCCTACCAACTGCGCGGCGTGCAGCGGTCTTGGTTGATACCAGTACTGCGCGGCCAGGGTCACAAAACCAATCAGGAACATCGGATAGGACAGCTGGATCAGGCTCATCCAGCGTCCATGCAAGGCGGGCCAGCGAATTTCGGCCAACCAGCTCAACAAGGCATGGGGGAAACTTTGTTCAAGGGCAAGTGCCACGCTGCCTACCGCAAACAGCACCGCGCAGCGTGCGATGAAGTCGCGAAACAGGTGGGTTTTTTCTTGCCAGACCGCGTAGATGCCGAACAGCAACGGTAACAACAGGCAACACAGATGGAAGACCACGGCCGCGTCGTCCCGCACGCGACCGTTATCGCGGTAGTAATCGGTCTGGGTATCCAGCAGGAAATAGACCACGTACACCGTGATCATCAGGAACAGCTCTCGCTGGCGCCGGTAGACCGCGCAGTACGAGCCGCCCAGCAGCAGCACGAGGGTCGGCAGCACATTGAACAGTGAAGTGAAGAACACATTGAGATCCTTCACATACGCAGCCGAGAGCCCCGCCAGCAGTAAAAGCAGTGAAGGTAAAAAATGACTGAAACGTACAGCAGACGCGCGCGACAAGGGTAAAGCTCCGACCCACAAAAAAAAGATGGCACAGTGCCTTCACTGATCACAGTTAAGCACATTCAATGTGATGCGTATCACATTGCCATCACTGTAACGGCCGCTCGGAGCAATCCCTGAGTGCGGTACTGTGGTTTTTTATCGCGCAAAAAAAACCGCCGCTCCCGAAGGAGTGGCGGCTTTTGAAGCGAACTGGCCGAGGCTTAGTAGCCCAGGTCGAAGTTCTCTTCTTTCATGTCCATCAGGTTGTTGGCGCCCGACAGCATGGTTGCAACGTGGGTGCGGGTACGCGGCAGGATGCGCTGGAAGTAGAAGCGCGCAGTCTGCAGCTTGGCGGTGTAGAAGCCTTCTTCGCTGGTGCCGGCAGCCAGTTTCTCGGCGGCCAGGCGGGCCATGTCGGCCCAGAAGTAAGCCAGGCAGGCATAACCGGAGTACATCAGGTAATCCACCGAAGCGGCACCGACTTCTTCGCGGTCTTTCATGGCCGCCATGCCGACCTTCATGGTCAACTCGCCCCACTCTTTGTTCAGTGCCGCCAGCGGTGCAACGAATTCCTGTACGGCTTCGTTGCCTTCGTTGGCCTGGCAGAACTTGTGGACGATCTTGGTGAAGCCCTTCAGCGCTTCGCCCTGGGTCATCAGCACTTTACGGCCCAGCAGGTCTAGGGCCTGAATGCCGGTGGTGCCTTCGTACAGCATCGAAATGCGGCTGTCGCGAACGTTCTGCTCCATGCCCCACTCGGCGATGAAGCCGTGGCCGCCGTAGATTTGCACGCCGTGGTTGGCGGCTTCAAAACCGACTTCGGTCATGAACGCCTTGGCAATCGGGGTCATGAACGCCAGCAGTGCGTCAGCCTGTTTCTTGGCTTCGTCGTCAGTGCCGTACTTGACCACGTCAACCTGCTTGGCGGTGAAGTACACCATCGCGCGGTTGCCTTCGGCGAAGGCTTTCATGGTCAGCAGCATGCGGCGCACGTCAGGGTGCACGATGATCGGGTCAGCGGCCTTGTCCGGCGCTTTCGGGCCAGTCAGGGAGCGCATTTGCAGGCGGTCGCGAGCGTATTTGAGGCCGCCCTGGAAGCCGATTTCAGCGTGGGACAGGCCTTGCAGCGCGGTGCCCAGGCGAGCGGTGTTCATAAAGGTGAACATGCAGTTCAGGCCTTTGTTCGCCGGGCCGATCAGGAAACCGGTGGCCGCGTCGAAGTTCATCACGCAGGTGGCGTTGCCGTGGATACCCATCTTGTGTTCCAGGGAACCACAGGACACCGCGTTGCGTTCGCCAATCGAACCGTCGGCGTTTGGTACGAACTTGGGAACGATGAACAGCGAAATGCCTTTGGTGCCAGCCGGTGCGTCCGGCAGGCGAGCCAGCACGATGTGGACGATGTTGTCGGCCATGTCGTGTTCGCCGGCCGAGATGAAGATCTTGGTACCGGAAACCTTGTAGGAACCATCAGCCTGAGGCTCGGCCTTGGTGCGCAGCATGCCCAGGTCGGTGCCGCAGTGCGGTTCGGTCAGGCACATGGTGCCGGTCCACTCGCCCGACACCAGTTTCGTCAGGTAAGCCTCTTGCTGCTCGGGAGTGCCGTGCTCGGAAATGGTGTTCATCGCGCCATGGGACAGGCCCGGGTACATGCCCCACGACCAGTTGGCTTCGCCGACCATTTCGCTGACCGCCAGACCCAGGGATTCCGGCAGGCCCTGGCCACCGTGCGCCACGTCGTGGGCCAGGCTTGGCCAGCCGCCTTCAACGAACTGTTTGTAGGCTTCTTTGAAACCGGTAGGGGTCTTAACGCCTGACTCGCTCCAGGTGCAACCTTCGATATCACCCACGCGGTTCAGCGGTGCCAGTACCTGCTCACAGAACTTGGCGCCTTCTTCGAGAATGGCGTCAACCATGTCCGGGGTAGCGTCCTGGCAAGCCGGCAGGCTCTGATAGTGCGCTTCATAGCCAAGCAGTTCGTCACGAACGAAGCGAATATCACGCAAGGGGGCCTTGTAGTCAGGCATAGCGATAAACCTCTGCTGATGTATCTGGGATGAACAACCGCGTGGATTGTTGTAGCGGTCAAACAGTTGTTTGAAACATACGTTTACGACCTATCCTTGTCAAGCGTCGTGCAAACGCCGTTTGTCATGACGCAGGTCAACGTCAGGCACGGCAAGGCCTGCAGCGAAATGCCGCATGACGATTCAGGGGGAAAAAGATTATTGAGCGGTGACGATCAATGTGGGAGCTGGCTTGCCTGCGATGCGGGCGCCGCGGTGTATCAGGAGGATCGAGGTGACGCTATCGCAGGCAAGCCAGCTCCCACAGAGAAGCCAGCTCGCACGATAAGAGGGGGGGGTTATGCGTAAGTATCGATCAACGTGCCGAGCATTTCGTCGGAAGCCTTGGCGACTTTGGCGCCCAGTTCAACCTGGAACTTGCCTTGGGCCATCTCGACCATGTTGCTCGCCGAGTTGCTGGCCTGATTGGCGTCTACCGAACGCAAACGATCATTTTGCGCGTCCGAAGGCTGGGAAGTGGCGGCGCTGGCAATCTTGCCGGCGGCCTGGTCGACACGGTTCTGCCCGGTCTGAATCGCGCTCAGTCCCGAGTAAAACGCACTGCTACCAGAGATTTCCATGGCGTGAACCTGCCTATAAGAGAATCGTGAACTGTTATTGAAGCAGACCTACCGGCAAAACGCCCGTCAAAAACACTAATGGCATAATGCCTTCGCGATAGGCAAAACTAGTCAAGCAGGTCCAGTTGCAAGTACGCGGCGACCGCTTCGGCGCTGGGATGCTTGAGCTTGGGCACCCTTCCCAGGCATGGCGCGGGGAGTCGTTCAGCCAGGGTCGCGAGGTTTTCTTCCAGACGAGAGGTCTTGGGGTCGATGATATTGGCCACCCAGCCCGCCAGCGGCAACCCGTCCCGGGCGATGGCTTCTGCGGTCAACAACGCGTGGCTGATACACCCCAGCCGTACACCCACCACCAGGATCACCGGCAGCTTCAGCGCCTGGGCCAGGTCCGACAAATTGTCCTGGTCCGCCAATGGCACACGCCAGCCGCCCGCACCTTCGATCAAGGTGAAGTCCGCCTGCTTGGCGAGAACGTGCTGCATGGGTTTCAACAACGACTGCACCGTCAGCGCCACGCCGGCTTCACGGGCCGCCAGATGCGGCGCGATGGCCGGCTCGAAGGCCACCGGGTTGACCTCGGCATAACTCAACGGCAACGAACACTCGGCCAGCAACGCCAGGGCGTCCGAATTGCGCAGGCCCTTGGGCGTCAGCTGGCACCCAGAGGCTACCGGCTTGCCCGCCGCCGTACTTTTGCCGGCTTGCCGCGCGGCATGCAGCAGGCCGGCAGCGACGGTGGTCTTGCCGACGTCGGTGTCGGTCCCCGTGATGAAGTAAGCGGCATTCATAGAGGTTTCTCCAGGACGGCGTACACCACTTGATAAGTTGCCGGCAGGCCCTGGGCCTGGCGGAACTGCTCGTAGGCTTGCACCAGTGCAACAATCCGCGCCCGGCCCGTCAACCCTCCTGGGCGCCCCGGGTTCAGATTGTGCGCACCCAACGCTTTCAGTTCGTGGGTCAGGCTGCGCACGTCGGGGTAATGCAGCACATGGGGGCGCTGCTCCAGGCTGCGCACCCGCAAACCACTGGCTGCGCACAGTTGCTCATAAGCACTGAACGGCCGGAAGCGGTTCACATGAACCATGCCATCCGCTGCGCGCCAGCTTTCGCGCAACTCATCCAGCGTACCCACGCAGAGGCTGGCAAACGCCAGCACGCCGCCGGGCTGCAATACGCGCTGCGCTTCGCTGAGCACTGCGGCGAAATCCGAGCACCACTGCACCGCCAAACTGGAGTAGATCAGCCCGCAACTGGCGTCCTGCAAGGGCAAGCGCTCGGCATCGCCAGCGATGAAATGTTGTGCACCGCCCAGCGGCCGGGCGTGTTTGAGCATGCCCTCGGCGATATCCAGGGCCAAACCCTGGCTACCCGCAAATGACTGGCCCAGCACACGACTGAAATAGCCCGTGCCACTGCCCAGGTCCAGCCAGCGTTGTGGAGAAAGACCTTCGGGCAAACGCCGCAACAGCTCGCTGCCCACCGCACGCTGCAACTCGGCAACGCTGTCGTAACTGGCGGCTGCGCGGGAAAAGGAGGCCGCTACCTGGCGTTTGTCTGGCAAGCCGCCGGGCAGCACATGGGACAAATCAGTCATCACCGCACTCATGCAAAAAAGCCTGGATGGCCCCCGCCACACCGTGGGGGTCCTCCAGTAGAAAAGCGTGACCGGCCTGTTCAATCAGGCCGATTTCAACGTCAGGCAACAAGGCGAACAACTCACTGGCCACTTCAGCCGGAACCAGCCCGTCCAGCCCGGCAAACAGATGCAACTGCGGCCCTTGAAAGTCGACCAGCGCCTGGCGGGTGTCCAATCGGCCCAACAGCTCCAGACCACTGAGCAAGGTCTGCGCGGAGGTTTTAGGGGCACCCGCCAGCAATAGCCGAGCAAGTGATCGGGGATCGCTGGAGCCCCGGGCGCAAAGCAGACTGAAGCGTTTTAACGTCGCAACCGGATCAAGGCGGCAACCGTTAAGAAACGCAATAAAATCCTCTTCGTGCATGCCATGGTCCCAGCGGGACCAGGCCACGAAGCTTGCGTTGCTGGCAAAGGTGAGCAAACCGCAACAATGATCACCGCGCCGGGCGGCCAACTCGGCAGCAAGCATGCCGCCGAGGGACCAACCACCCAGCCAGACGTCTTGGGGCAAGGTCGAATCCAGCTCATCGAGCCACTCTTGAAGGTCGTCCGACTCCACGTCCGGCAACGGTTCGATCTGCACCTGCAAGTGTTCATCCAGCCCCTGCAACGCCGCCGCCAACGGTTCCAGCGGCGAAACGCCGAGGCCCCAGCCAGGCAGCAATATCAGTCGATCACGCATGGTCGGGCTCCTGGCCTAACAAGCGGAAACACTCTTCCAATGCGCTTAACAATAGCTGCACCTGGGCGTTGCTGTGGGCCGCCGTCAGGGTCACCCGCAGGCGAGCGCTACCGGCAGGCACGGTCGGTGGCCGGATCGCCGTCACCATCAGCCCGCGCTCGCGCAGCATCTGCGACAAACGCACGGCGCGGGCACTGTCGCCAATCATGATCGGCTGGATCGGCGTGAAACTGTCCATCAGTTCCAGGCCAATCTGCTCGGCGCCCTGGCGGAACTGGCGGATCAGCCCATTGAGATGCTCACGGCGCCAATGCTCGGTGCGCAGCAATTCCAGGCTTTTCAGCGTGGCGCAGGCCAATGCCGGCGGTTGGCTGGTGGTGTAGATATACGGGCGGGCGAACTGGATCAGGCTTTCGATCAGCTCTTCTCTGCCCGCGACAAACGCGCCGGCGGTACCGAAAGCCTTGCCGAGGGTGCCGACCAGCACCGGCACATCTTCCTGGCTCAAGCCAAAATGCTCGACGATCCCACCACCGTTGGCTCCCAAAGGCCCGAAGCCATGGGCGTCGTCCACCATCAGCCACGCGCCCTTGGCTCGGGCTTCACGGGCCAGCGCCGGCAAGTCGGCCAGGTCACCGTCCATGCTGAACACGCCGTCGGTCACCACCAGCGTATTGCCGGTGGCTTTCTCCAGGCGCTTGGCCAGGCTTTCAGCATCGTTGTGCAGGTAACGATTGAAGCGCGCACCCGAGAGCAAACCAGCGTCCAGCAACGAGGCGTGGTTAAGGCGGTCTTCCAGCACCGTATCGCCCTGCCCCACCAGCGCGGTGACGGCGCCAAGGTTGGCCATGTAACCGGTGGTGAACAGCAGCGCCCGCGGGCGCCCGGTGAGGTCGGCCAGGGCCTCTTCCAGTTCATGGTGCGGCGTGCTGTGGCCGATCACCAGATGCGAAGCGCCGCCACCCACGCCCCAGCGAGCCGCGCCCGCGCGCCAGGCTTCAATCACTTGCGGGTGATTGGCCAGGCCCAGGTAATCGTTGTTGCAGAACGCCAGCAACGGCTGGCCATCGACCACCACGTCAGGGCCTTGCGGGCTCTGCAGCAGTGGACGTTGGCGATACAGGTGTTCGGCACGACGAGCCGCAAGACGCGCGGCGAGATCGAAAGACATGAGACCTCGGTAGATCAGGTTGAACGCAGTCAAAAATGTGGGAGCGGGCTTGCTCGCGAAAGCAGTGGATCAGTCAGCTTATGTATTGGCTGACACACCGCCTTCGCGAGCAAGCCCGCTCCCACATTTGGGTGGCATTCCAAAGTGGACTTATCAAACGGCCGCGTTATAGAACTGCTCGCTGCTCTTCTGCTCCACCAGCGCCTGCTCGATCGCCGCCTGGTGCACTTCATCGGCGTGCTCTTCACGAGCTTCCGGCAAGATGCCCAGGCGCGAGAACAGTTGCATGTCCTTGTCCGCCTGCGGGTTGGCAGTGGTCAGCAGCTTGTCGCCGTAGAAAATCGAGTTGGCGCCAGCAAAGAATGCCAGGGCCTGCATCTGCTCGTTCATCGCCTCACGCCCGGCCGACAGCCGCACATGGGACTGCGGCATCAGGATGCGCGCCACCGCCAGCATGCGGATGAAGTCGAACGGGTCGATGTCGTCGGCGTTTTCCAGCGGCGTGCCGGCAACTTTCACCAGCATGTTGATCGGCACCGATTCCGGATGCTCCGGCAGGTTGGCCAGTTGGATCAGCAGGTTGGCGCGATCGTCCAGGGACTCGCCCATGCCGAGGATGCCGCCGGAGCAGATCTTCATCCCCGAATCACGCACGTACGCCAGGGTTTGCAAGCGCTCGCCGTAGGTGCGGGTGGTGATGATCGAACCGTAGAACTCCGGCGACGTGTCGAGGTTGTGGTTGTAGTAATCGAGGCCGGCCTGGGCCAGGGCTTCGGTCTGGTCCTGGTCGAGACGGCCGAGGGTCATGCAGGTTTCCAGGCCCATGGCTTTCACGCCTTTGACCATCTCCAGCACGTAGGGCATGTCTTTGGCCGACGGATGCTTCCAGGCGGCGCCCATGCAGAAACGGGTCGAACCGATGGCCTTGGCGCGAGCGGCCTCTTCGAGGACCTTCTGCACTTCCATCAGCTTCTCTTTTTCCAGGCCCGTGTTGTAGTGGCCCGACTGCGGACAATATTTGCAATCTTCCGGGCAGGCGCCGGTCTTGATCGACAGCAGCGTGGAAACCTGGACGCGGTTGGCGTCGAAATGCGCGCGGTGCACGGTCTGCGCCTGGAACAACAGGTCGTTGAAGGGCTGTACGAACAGCGCTTTGACTTCGGCTAAAGACCAATCGTGACGCAGGTTGGCAGTGATGCTGGCGCTCATGGGCGATTCCTTGATTATGCTTTGGCAAGCCCTGTGGGAGTAATACCCACAGGTACGACACGGATGCTCGGCATATTTAAGGAAGATTCATGCACTGTCAACTTGAGAACAAACACGAGGTTTACATCTGGTTAAAAAGCAACCAAGCCTGTTTAATCTGCGATGAAAGCAGCGGAACGGCCGATCCTGTCTGCGGCGCCTGCGAAACCGAGCTGCCCTGGCTGATGGAACATTGCGAGGTGTGCGCACTGCCGTTGCCGGCGACGGGCCTGGTGTGCGGCCAGTGCTTGAAGCAACCTCAGGCGTTCAAGCAGGTCGTCGCGCCGTGGACCTACAGCTTCCCCATCGACAGCCTGATCAGCCGTTTCAAGCATCAGGCCCGCTGGCCGCTGGGGCATCTGCTTGCGCACCTGTTGGGACAATTCCTGCAACACCGCTATGAAGATGCCGCGCTGGCTCGCCCCGACTGCCTGCTGCCCGTGCCCCTGGCCCGCAAACGCCTGCGGGAACGGGGGTTCAACCAGGCGGCGATGCTCGCCCGCTGGCTGAGTGAGGACCTGAACATCCCCTGGGATGAGCACCTGCTGTCACGGCCGCGTGAAACCGTGGCGCAGCAAGACCTCGACGCCAGGACCCGCAAGCGCAACCTGCACCAGGCCTTCGCCCTGGCCGACGGCGCGCAAGTCAAAGGCCGGCACTTGGCGCTGATCGACGACGTACTGACCACCGGCGCCACCGCCAGCAGTCTCGCCCGCCTGTTGATGGATGCCGGCGCCCGACAGGTGGATGTGTATTGCCTGGCCCGTACGCCCAAGCCCGGCACATGACTTGACTCGCGGGCGCCCTGCCCGCAACGTCAGCCCATTCCATCGAAGCGTGTAACCATGTCCCTGCCAACCCTCTTGAGCCAACACATCGTCCGTCGCCCGCAGCGCATTGCACTGCTGCAACATATTGCCGAACAAGGCTCCATCACCCGCGCCGCAAAGAGTGCGGGGCTGAGCTACAAGGCGGCCTGGGACGCCATCGACGAACTGAACAACCTGGCGCAAAAGCCCCTGGTGGAACGCAGCGTCGGCGGCAAGGGCGGTGGCGGCGCCAGGTTGACGGCCGAGGGTGAGCGGGTATTACGCCTTTACCAACGCCTGCAGGTGTTGCAAGCCCAGGTGCTGGATTCCGCCGAAGACGCCAGCGACTTCAACCTGCTGGGCCGCCTGATGCTGCGCACCAGCGCACGTAACCAGTTGCACGGCCGGGTGATCGCCATCGACAGCCACGGCCGCAATGACCTGATTCGCCTGGAGCTGGCCGCTGGGCTGCGCCTGGATGCGCAGATCACCCACGACAGCACCTTGCGCCTGGAGCTGGAGATCGGCACCGAAGTCGTCGCCCTGATCAAGGCCGGCTGGCTTGAAGTACTGGCCGTCACGCAGGCAGCAACACCTGGACACAATTGCCTGGAAGGAAAAATCGAGGCCATTCTCGATGCCGAAGACGGCCCCAGCGAGGTGCGGATCACCTTGCCCAACGGCCAGGTTCTCTGCGCCCTGGCCCGGCCCGACGCGCTTGCGCAGATCCATGCCGCCGAAGGCCTGCAGGTGAAGGTGCAGTTCTCCCCCAGCAACGTGCTGCTGGGCACTCCGGTGTAGCGCTTCAAACTGCAACAATTTCGTCACGACTGCTCCCTAAGGTGGCTGCAAAAACCCGCAGGGAGCCTGAAATGAGCCTATTAGAAGAAAACCAAGCCACCGACCTGGAACAGATGGTCGGCCTCACCCGCCGGCGTTTTATCGGCGCCGGCGCCCTGTGCGGTGCCGCGATGTTCCTCGGCGGCAACCTGCTGACCCGCAGCGCCCTGGCGGTCAACGCCGCGTCGAACAGCCCATTGCTGGGTTTCACCAGCATCGCCTCGGCCACCAGCGACACCATCACCCTGCCGCCCGGCTACAGCGCTTCGGTACTGATCAGCTGGGGCCAGCCGCTGCACAAGAACGCGCCGGCCTTCGACCCCAGCGGCAACGGCACGGCCAAGGCCCAGGAACAGCAGTTCGGCGACAACAACGACGGCATGAGCCTGTTCGCCTTCCCCGGTGACGACAACCGCGCGCTGATGGCGATCAACAACGAATACACCAACTACCGCTACCTCTACGCCCACGGCGGCGCGCCGCAATCGGCCGAAGACGTGCGCAAGGCGTTGGCCAGCGAAGGCGTGTCGGTGATCGAAGTACGGCGCAAAGGCGACACCTGGCAGTTCGTCCAGGACTCGCGCTACAACCGGCGCATCCACGGCAACTCGCCAATCCGCTTCGGTGGCCCTGCGGCGGGCCATGCCTGGCTGAAAACCAGCGCCGACAAAACCGGCAAAAAAGTCCTTGGCACCTTCCAGAACTGCGCCAACGGCAAGACCCCGTGGGGCACGTATCTCACCTGCGAAGAGAACTTCACCGACTGCTTCGGCAGCAGCAACCCGCAACAGACCTTCGACGCCGGGCAGAAACGCTATGGCGTGGTGGCCGCCAGCAAAGACATCAACTGGCACCCCCACGACCCGCGCTTCGATATGGCCAAGAATCCCAACGAACTCAACCGCCATGGCTGGGTGGTGGAAATTGACCCGTTCGACCCGCAATCCACACCGGTCAAGCGCACCGCCCTCGGCCGCTTCAAGCATGAAAATGCTGCGCTGGCGGAAACCCGCGACGGCCGCGCCGTGGTGTACATGGGCGACGACGAGCGCGGCGAGTTCATCTACAAGTTCATCAGCCGCGACAAGATCAATCACAAGAATCCCAAGGCCAACAAGGACCTGCTGGACCACGGCACCTTGTACGTGGCGATCTTCGACGCGGGCGACGGCAATGCCGACCATCCCAAGGGCCAGGGCCAATGGGTCGAGCTGACCTACGGCAAGAACGGCATCGACGCCAACAGCGGTTTTGCCAGCCAGGCCGAAGTGCTGATCCACGCGCGCCTGGCCGCCAGCGTGGTGAAAGCCACCCGCATGGACCGCCCGGAATGGATCGTGGTCAGCCCCACCGACGGCCAGGTGTATTGCACCCTGACCAACAACGCCAAGCGCGGCGAAGACGGTCAGCCCGTCGGCGGCCCGAACCCGCGGGAGAAAAACGTCTACGGGCAGATCCTGCGCTGGAAGGCCAACGCCAATGACCATGGCGCGCCGGACTTCAGCTGGGACCTGTTTGTGGTGGCCGGCAACCCGGCGGTGCATGCCGGCACGCCAAAGGGCGGCTCATCCAACATCAACCCGCAGAACATGTTCAACAGCCCGGACGGCCTGGGCTTCGACAAGGCCGGGCGGTTGTGGATCCTCACCGATGGCGACTACAGCAACGGCGGCGACTTTGCCGGGATGGGCAATAACCAGATGCTGTGTGCCGACCCGTCGACCGGTGAAATTCGGCGGTTCATGGTGGGGCCGGTGGCCTGTGAAGTGACCGGGATCAGCTTCTCGCCGGACCAGAAAACCCTGTTTGTGGGGATTCAGCATCCGGGGGAAACCGGTGGCTCCACCTGGCCGGAGCATCTGCCGAATGGCAAGCCACGGTCCTCGGTGATGGCGATTCGTCGGGATGATGGCGGGATCGTCGGCGCCTGATAAGGCCTCTTCGCGAGCAAGCCCGCTCCCACACTTGACCGCATTCCAAAGCCAGGACTCGGTTTAATGTGGGAGCGGCGGTGCGACGATTCGACTTGCTCGCGAAGGCGTCAGAACAGTCACCACCTATCTCGACCCCGGTGCGTTACCATACCCGGCCGGACGCGGCGCCCTGCTGCGCGCAGGAGTTCGCATGGCACACCCGTTTGAAACACTGACCCCTGACCTGGTGCTCGACGCAGTCGAAAGCATCGGTTTCCTCAGCGACGCCCGCATCCTCGCGCTCAACAGCTACGAAAACCGTGTCTACCAGGTCGGCATCGAAGACTCCGAGCCCTTGATCGCCAAGTTCTATCGGCCGCAACGCTGGACCAACGAAGCGATCCTCGAAGAACACAGCTTCACCTTCGAACTGGCCGAGTGCGAAGTGCCGGTGGTGGCGCCGATGATTCACAACGGTGAAAGCCTGTTCGAGCACGCGGGTTTCCGCTTCACCCTGTTCCCGCGCCGTGGCGGACGCGCACCGGAGCCGGGCAACCTCGACCAGTTGTATCGCCTCGGCCAATTGCTCGGCCGCCTGCATGCGGTCGGTTCCACCCGCCCCTTCGAACACCGCGAAGCCCTGGGCGTGAAGAATTTCGGTCACGATTCCCTGAACACCCTGCTGGAAGGCAACTTCATTCCTCGCAGCCTGCTGCCAGCCTACGAGTCCGTGGCCCGCGACCTGCTCAAGCGTGTGGAGGAGGTCTACAAGGCCACGCCCCACAAGAACATCCGCATGCACGGCGATTGCCACCCCGGCAACATGATGTGCCGCGACGAGATGTTCCATATCGTCGACCTCGATGACTGCCGCATGGGCCCCGCCGTTCAGGACCTGTGGATGATGCTCGCCGGTGATCGTCAGGAATGCCTGGGGCAACTGTCGGAATTGATGGACGGCTACCAGGAATTCCACGACTTCGACCCGCGCGAACTGGCCCTGATCGAACCCCTGCGTGCCCTGCGCCTGATGCACTACAGCGCCTGGCTTGCACGGCGCTGGGACGACCCGGCGTTCCCCCACAGCTTTCCCTGGTTTGGCAGCGAACGTTACTGGGGCGACCAGGTGCTGGCGTTGCGTGAACAGTTGTCGGCGCTCAACGAAGAACCGCTGAAGCTGTTCTGATCCCTGCCGTCTGGGCCCTGACCTTGGGCCCTACACTTTCAACACACATCCGCTGACAAATATCCTTACAATCGCGGCTTTGTTAGCTGCCTAAGCAAGGATTCTGCATGCAAGCCGCCAACCCCCGTCGCGGGTACATATTGGGCCTGAGCGCCTACGTCATCTGGGGCCTGTTCCCGATCTACTTCAAGGCCATCGCCAGCGTTCCCGCCGCAGAAATCATCGTCAACCGCGTGCTGTGGTCGGCGCTGTTCGGCAGTCTGCTGCTGATAGTCTGGAAACACCCGGGCTGGCTCCGAGAACTGCGGGACAACCCCAGGCGCCTGGCGATCCTGGCCCTGAGCGGCACCTTGATCGCAGCCAACTGGCTGACCTACGTGTGGTCGGTGAACAGTGGCCGCATGCTGGAGGCCAGCCTGGGTTACTACATCAACCCGCTGGTGAACGTGCTGCTGGGCATGGTGATCCTCGGCGAGCGCCTGCGCCGCCTGCAATGGGTGGCCGTGGGCCTGGCAGCGGTAGGTGTGGCGCAACAGGTTTGGCAAGTCGGCAGCCTGCCGTGGGTATCCCTGGTCCTGGCGGCGACCTTTGGTTTCTACGGGTTGATCCGCAAGCAGGCGCCGGTCAAGGCATTGCCCGGGCTGGTGGTGGAAACCTGGATGCTGGTGCCGATTGCCATCGCATGGTTGCTGTTCAACCCCTCGGCCCACAGCGCACAGATGGAATTCTGGAGCACCTCCGAAGCGTGGTGGCTGGTGGCCGCAGGCCCGGTGACGCTGATCCCGCTGGTGTGTTTCAACGCCGCCGCACGGCATTTGCCCTACACCGCCCTGGGCTTCCTGCAATACGTGGCGCCCACCCTGGTGCTGCTGGAAGCCGTGCTGTTGTTCAACGAACACCTGGCACCCGCCACGCTGATCGCCTTCTGCTTTATCTGGGCCGGCCTAGTGGTTTACAGCATCGACGCCTGGATGACTGTGCGAAAAAACTGATCAAATAACGTACAAACCTCTGCAAGCCACGGCCGGTGTGGCTTGCAGGCATTCACCCCAAGGTTATCCACAGCCTGGTCCCCGGCGTTTGTGCACAAGCCCTTGAAACTGTTCGTTTTTTAGCCAGCTGGCGAAGAGCCACGGCCCGCCTGGGCCGGACGCGGGTCTCTACAGGTTATCCACAGGCCCATGCAAGATTTCCATGCATAACCTTGTGGGCAACTATTCCTCGCTGCGTAGTTCCAGTTCCACCATCAAGTCGTCGGCCAGGGTTTCCAGCGCCGCCTGCAAGGTTTCCAGCGGCAGCGTCAACGGCACCGCCAGCAAGGCTTCGGCGTGGAACAGCAGGTCGCTACTCATGGGCGCCGGGCGCACGTCGGTGATCAAGCGCTCCAGGTTGACACCCTGCTTGCTGAGCAGCGCGGTGATGTCGCGAACAATCCCCGGCCGGTCGTTACCGACCAGTTCCATCGCGATGGGTTGCGACTCGCTGGGGGCGAGCGAACTGCTTTCGCCCAGCAGCACGCGAATGCCGTGGGTGGACAAGTCTTCCAGCGCGCCAATCAAGTCCAGCCGATTTTCCGCCGGCACGCTCACCCGCAAAATCCCGGCAAACTGCCCGGCCATGTGCGCCATGCGGCTTTCCAGCCAGTTGCCGCCATGGGCGGCGATGCACTGGGCGATGCGTTCGACCACACCGGGTTTGTCCGGGGCGATGACAGTCAGTACGAGATGGTCCATGGTGTCGTCCTCTTCTTATGAAAATCAGGTAGGAACCAGGCGTTCCCCTCGTACCTACCAAGGTGGACTCAGGTAGCCACGAAAACAAATCGTGTACCATTTTTATATTTATATGGAACAATCCAATAGTTTTTTGAGAACATCCCGTACCCCACTGTGACCGTACGACCAAAGTGGGTCGCTAAACGACGTATTTAGTCTAATTTTCACAACCGCAACTCATCATGTAGTATGCCCAATCGCGCACTACATAACGTTAGGTCGATGTCTGCCAAGGCAACCACGCACCGCGACGCAGCCCGCCCAGCCGCCTTCTACGGCATGTACTGGTGCAGCGTGTTCACGGTTTACATGGCCAGAGGCTTCATTGGTAAATTGAAAAGCTGAAAAGCGCATAAGCTCCGCAGAGTGAGGCAAGCAATGACTGAACACGTTCAAGTCGGTGGCCTGCAGGTCGCCAAAGTCCTGTTCGACTTCGTGAACAACGAAGCCATTCCTGGTACCGGCATCACCGCCGACCAGTTCTGGGCCGGTGCCGACAAGGTCATCCACGACCTGGCGCCGAAGAACAAAGCCCTACTCGCCAAACGCGACGATTTTCAAGTGCGGATCGACACCTGGCACCAGGCGCACGCCGGCCAGGCCCACGACGCGGTGGCCTACAAAGCCTTCCTTCAAGATATCGGATACCTGCTGCCAGAAGCCGCGGATTTCCAGGCCTCGACCCAAAACGTCGATGAAGAAATTGCCCACATGGCCGGCCCGCAACTGGTGGTGCCGGTGATGAACGCCCGTTTCGCCCTCAACGCCTCGAATGCGCGCTGGGGTTCGCTGTATGACGCGCTCTATGGCACCGATGCCATCAGCGAAGCCGACGGCGCCGAGAAAGGCAAAGGCTACAACAAGGTGCGTGGCGACAAGGTCATCGCCTTCGCCCGCGCCTTCCTCGACGAAGCCGCACCACTGGCTGCCGGCAGCCATGTGGATTCCACCGGCTACAAGATCGTCGACGGCAAGCTCGTGGTCAGCCTCAAGGGCGGCAGCAACAGCGGCCTGCGCAGCGATGCCCAGTTGATCGGCTACCAGGGCGACGCAGCCAAGCCGACCGCCATCCTGCTGAAGCACAACGGCCTGCACTTCGAAATCCAGGTCGACGCCAGCACCCCGGTCGGCCAGACCGACGCCGCCGGCGTGAAAGACGTGCTGATGGAAGCCGCCCTGACCACCATCATGGACTGCGAAGACTCCGTCGCCGCCGTCGATGCCGATGACAAGGTGGTGATCTACCGCAACTGGCTCGGCCTGATGAAGGGCGACCTGTCGGAAGAAGTCGCCAAGGGTGGCAAGACCTTTACCCGCACCATGAACGCCGACCGCGTCTACACCGGTGCCGACGGCAAGGAAGTGACCCTGCACGGTCGTTCGCTGCTGTTCGTGCGTAACGTTGGCCACTTGATGACCATCGACGCGATCCTCGACAAGGATGGCAACGAAGTGCCGGAAGGCATTCTCGATGGCCTGCTCACCAGCCTGTCGGCGATCCACAGCCTTAACGGCAACACCCGCCGCAAGAACAGCCGCACCGGTTCGGTGTACATCGTTAAACCGAAAATGCACGGCCCGGAAGAAGCCGCGTTCACCAACGAGCTGTTCGGTCGCATCGAAGACGTGCTGAAGCTGCCGCGCAACACCCTCAAAGTCGGGATCATGGACGAGGAGCGCCGTACCACGGTCAACCTCAAGGCCTGCATCAAGGCGGCCAGCGAGCGCGTGGTGTTTATCAACACCGGCTTCCTCGACCGTACCGGCGACGAGATCCACACCTCCATGGAAGCCGGCGCGATGGTGCGCAAGGCCGCCATGAAGGCCGAGAAGTGGATCGGCGCCTACGAAAACTGGAACGTGGACATCGGTTTGAGCACCGGCCTGCAAGGCCGCGCACAAATCGGTAAAGGCATGTGGGCGATGCCCGACCTGATGGCCGCCATGCTGGAGCAGAAGATTGCTCACCCGCTGGCCGGCGCCAACACTGCGTGGGTTCCTTCGCCGACGGCGGCTGCGCTGCATGCGCTGCACTACCACAAGGTTGACGTGTTCGCCCGCCAGGCCGAACTGGCCAAGCGCGAACGTGCTTCGGTAGACGATATCCTGACCATTCCCCTGGCCCAGAATACCGATTGGTCCGACGAAGAAATCCGCAACGAGCTGGACAACAACGCCCAGGGCATCCTCGGTTACGTGGTGCGCTGGATCGACCAGGGCGTGGGTTGCTCGAAAGTCCCGGACATCAACGACGTCGGCCTGATGGAAGACCGCGCCACCCTGCGTATCTCCAGCCAGCACATTGCCAACTGGTTGCGCCACGGCATCGTCAATGAAGCCCAGGTGATGGAAAGCCTCAAGCGCATGGCGCCGGTGGTGGACCGTCAGAACGCCGGGGATGCGCTGTACCGCCCGCTGGCTCCGGATTTCGACAGCAACATCGCGTTCCAGGCAGCGGTGGAGTTGGTGATTGAAGGGACCAAGCAACCGAACGGCTATACCGAGCCGGTGTTGCACCGTCGGCGTCGGGAGTTCAAGGCCAAGAATGGTCTGTGAGTAAGCGCTAGAAACGAAAAAGCCCTGACCTATCGATCAGGGCTTTTTTGTTTGGGATGTCAATCGGACTCAACGGTGTAGTTCCCATTAAGCGTGACCGTTCCTCCGTCCGATTCAAACGTTACGTTTGTAAGTTTCCCGATGTGCTTGAAGGTAGTACCGGACTCCGGACGATCGACCAGCACATTGAGGTCACCCAGCACAGGCTGATGGTATGAATGGCCGTCGGCATCGCGGTAGGTGACATTAAGAAGTGGAGCTTGCCGATGATGCGGCCCGGCTTTCAAGTCGCTTCCGTAGTAGATACGAACACTCTCAACTGCACCGTCCAAAGCGCTCCAGGAGAGATAGCCAAAGACGTCTGTAGGCACAAATACATGACTCAAGGTGCCATCTCGCGAAACTTCAATACGAGCATCACCACTGCTTAAAGTCTTGGCCTTGTGCAGTTCTTTCTCATCGATATTGAATTTTTCAGTACTCATGATGAACTCCTGTCCACAAATTGATTAGGTGCAGGCCTGCGACCCACCCCCTCCTAATCAGTAAACATGCGAAGTTCGATACTTTCCTACTGTCAGAATTGACAGTTCTTCGCGAAATCAGACCAATGGCACCGTCTAGGACGCCATCCCCAACTCCCGCTTCACCATCTTCGCCAGCTTCACGCTATCAATCGGCTTGAGCAAAAAGTCCACCACGCTCAAGTGCATCGCATCAATCACATCCGGCGCTTCGGCGTCACCCGACATGATGATGATCGGCAGCGCCGCCCGGGTGGATTCGCGCACCTGGCGAATCAATTGCAGCCCGTTGCTCGGCGTCATGCGCAGGTCGGTGATCAGCAAGCCGATGGAGCTGCTGGAACTCAACAAGTCCCATGCAGCCTCGCCGCTGTCGGCGGTCATGCAACGAATGCCGTCCAGGCCAAGAATTTCTGCCAACAGTTCGCGCGCGTCCTTGTCGTCATCCACGATCAAAACCCGTTGTGGCGGCAAATCCGGCTCCTGCATAACAGCACTCAGGGCCTCGCGCTCGGCATCACTCAAAATATCGTGGTCGGACATACGTTTCTCGGCAGTTCTATTCAATCTCCCAGCACAGAAGTCAGACATCGCCGGAAGGGCGAACAATGTGCACTTCGTCGGAAAGTTTGCCTAGTGGGCGTTCTACGGGGTTTGGACGATATTCATGTAAGGTTTTTCCCTAGTCGTGGAAGGCATAACGCTACCTAGACTTACGTCCAATGGGCACCCGCAGCGCAGGAGTCGACCATGGGGCACGATAACGACAAAAAACTGCGGTCATAGGTATGAGTAAAGCTGATGCTTTCACACAAGCGGGGAAAAACGCTGTGTTGCAGAACATCCACGGCACCCTGCAATTCCTGCAACGCTTCCCGCCGTTCAACCAAATGGAAAACGCCCACCTGGGATTTCTGGTAGAGCAGTGTCAATTGCGCTTCTACGGCCCCGGCGAGAGCATCCTCAAGCCCTCGGGCGGGCCGGTGGAACACTTCTATATCGTCAAGCAGGGGCGCGTAGTCGGCGAGCGGCCGGACTCGACAGAAACCACCTTTGAAATCACCACCGGTGAATGTTTTCCGCTGGCGGCGCTGCTGGGGGAGCGGGCCACCCGTACCGAGCACAAAGCCGCCGAAGACACCTTCTGCCTGCAACTGAACAAGCCGGCCTTTATCAAGCTGTTCGCCCTTTCCAGCGCGTTTCGCGACTTTGCCTTGCGCGGCGTGAGCAGCTTGCTGGACCAGGTCAACCAGCAAGTCCAGCAAAAGGCCGTGGAAACCCTCGGCACCCAATATTCGCTGAACACCCGCCTGGGCGAATTGGCCATGCGTCACCCGGTCACCTGCAGCCCGCTGACGCCGCTGCGTGAAGCGGTCACGCAAATGCACGAGCAACAAGTGGGCAGCATTGTGATCGTGGATGAGCACAAGGCGCCCCTGGGGATTTTCACCCTGCGGGACCTGCGCCAGGTGGTGGCCGACGGCACCAGTGATTTCAACCAGGGCATCGAGCGCCATATGACCCAGGCGCCGTTTTTCCTCACGCCGGACCACAGCGCCTTCGACGCGGCGATTGCGATGACCGAACGGCATATCGCCCACGTGTGCCTGGTCAAGGATCAGCGCCTGTGTGGCGTGGTGTCCGAGCGTGACCTGTTTTCCCTGCAGCGGGTTGACCTGGTGCACCTGGCGCGCACCATCCGCAATGCACCCAGGGTCGAAAACCTGGTGGCGATTCGCGGCGAAATCGGCCAGTTGGTGGAGCGCATGCTCGCCCACGGCGCGTCGTCTACGCAGATCACCCACATCATCACCTTGCTCAACGATCACACGGTGTGCCGTGTCATCGAGTTGACCCTGGCCGATAAAGGCGACCCGGGCGTGCCATTCAGCTGGCTGTGTTTCGGCAGCGAGGGCCGCCGCGAGCAGACGCTGTATACCGACCAGGACAACGGCATCCTGTTTGAAGCCCGGGACGCCGCCGAAGCCGCCGAGATTCGCGGGCGCCTGCTGCCGCTGGCACAACAGATCAACCAGAGCCTGGCGCTGTGCGGCTTCAGCCTGTGCAAGGGCAATATCATGGCCGGTAACCCGGAGCTGTGCCTGTCCCGGGCGGAATGGGCGCGGCGCTTTGCCGGGTTTATCCGTGAGGCGACGCCGGAGAATCTGCTGGGTTCGAGCATCTATTTTGATTTGCGGGTGGTGTGGGGCGATGAGCAAGGGTGCGAGCAATTGCGCCAGGGCATTCTCGACCAGGTGGCAGACAACCGTTTGTTCCAGCGCATGCTGGCCGAGAACGCGTTGCGCCAGCGCCCGCCGGTAGGGCGCTTCCGGGATTTTGTGTTGACGCGCAAAGGCGCCGACAAGGCAACCCTTGACCTCAAGGTGCAAGGCCTCACGCCATTTGTCGACGGCGCCCGGCTGCTGGCATTGGCCAACGGCATCAGCGCCATCAACACCCTGGAGCGCTTGCGCCAACTGGTGGCCAGGGAAGTCATCGAACGCCTTGATGGCGCCGCCTATGAAGAGGCCTATCACTTCATCCAGCAAACCCGCATGCAACAACACCAACTGCAAACCCGCGAGAACCTGCCCTACTCCAACCGCGTCGATCCCGACAGCCTCAACCACCTCGACCGGCGCATCCTGCGCGAATCCCTGCGCCAGGCCCAACGCCTGCAAGGCAGCCTGACGTTGCGGTATCAGCTGTGAACTGGTTTGGCTGGTTGCGCAAACCCAAACCTGGCCTGGATGCGGCGCAACAACGGCGCGTCGAACAATTGCCCACACCTGGGGAGCTGGGGGACGGATCGCTGCGGGCCCAGCGCTGGGTGGTGGTGGACCTGGAAACCAGCGGCCTGAACCTCAATCGTGACCAGGTGCTTTCGATTGGCGCCGTGGTGATCGAGGACGGCGCAGTGGACTTCTCGCAATTGTTCGAACGCACCCTGCACCGGGCCGAGACCAAGCTCAACCCCAGCGTGCTGATCCATGGCCTGGGGCCCAGCGCCATTGCGGCGGGCAGTGACCCGGCAGAAGCGCTGATGGACTTCATGGAGTTTGTCGGCGACAGCCCGCTGCTGGCGTTTCATGCGCCCTTCGATCAACACATGCTGTGCCGGGCACTCAAGGACAGCCTGGGCTATCGCTTGAACCACCCGTTCCTGGACGTGGCCGACATCGCCCCGCTGCTGTGCCCCGACGCCAACATCCGCGAAGCCGGGCTGGATGACTGGATCACGCATTTCAAGCTGCAAGTGGGCGAGCGTCACCATGCCAGTGCGGATGCGTTGGCAACGGCGGAACTGATGCTGATTTTGTTCAGCCGCGCACGGCAGCAGCAGATCGACAGCCCGCACGCGTTACAACAGCGCCTGGGCCAATGGAAACGCCGCAAGCAAGCCCCCTCATTCTAATGGTGGCGAGGGAGCTTGCTCCCGCTGGGGTGCGAAGCGCCCCCAAATCAGCCAACCCATTTCCAACTGAATAAATGCACTGCCTGGATTACGACTGCTGCGCAGCCGAGCGGGAGCAAGGTCCCTCGCCACAGTAAGCGGCATCACCATGATAGATAGCATTACGCCGCCGCCCGACCAACGCCAATTGCACCCGCCTTACACCTCTGCCACAATCGCGAATAATTCTCGTTAGTTTAAACTTTCCGATCGGTGTCGCCTTGTCGTCAATCCAAAGTCCCCACAGTGAGCTTGTTGGCGCGTTGTACCGCGACCATCGCAGCTGGCTGTTGGCGTGGCTGCGACGCAACGTGGCCTGCCCCAGCCGCGCCGAAGACCTCAGCCAGGACACCTTCATGCGCCTGCTGGGCCGTGAAGAACTGCGTGAACCCCGCGAGCCGCGGGCGTTCCTGGTGGCCATCGCCAAGGGCCTGCTGTTCGATTATTTCCGCCGCGCCGCGCTGGAACAGGCTTACCTCACCGAACTGATGCTGATCCCGGAAAGCGAGCACCCGTCCCCGGAAGAACAGCAACTGATCCTCGAAGACCTCAAGGCCATCGACCGCCTGCTGGGCAAACTCTCGAGCAAGGCCCGCGCGGCCTTCCTCTACAACCGCCTCGACGGCATGGGCCACGCCGAAATCGCCCAGCGCCTGGGGGTTTCCGTGCCGCGGGTGCGGCAATACCTGGCCCAGGGTATCCGCCAGTGCTACATCGCCCTGTATGGCGAGCCGCTGTGAGCCCGGTCAGTTCCAAGCCGGTGTCGGCGCGGGTGCTCGACGCGGCCATTGCCTGGCAACTGTCCCTCGGTTCGGGCGACGGCAGCGCCGTGGAGCAGGAAGAATTCGCCAAATGGCTGGCCAGCAACGAAGAACACGCCCGCGCCTGGCGCCAGTTGGGCATGCTCGATCAGCGTTTCAGTGTGGCCTCGGGCCCGGCCCGTGCGGCATTGCTGCAGTCGCGCGAAGGCATTCGCCGCCGCGTGCGCAAGCTCGGCAGCGGCCTGGCCAGTGTGGTGCTGGTGTGCGGCCTGGCATTGTTCGTCGGCCAGCGATACGTGCCGCTCAACTATTGGCTGGCAGACCAGCGCACCGCCACCGGTGAACAGCGCACCCTGAAGCTGGCGGATGGCACCGTGATCAACCTCAACACCCACAGCGCCATTGACGTGCGCTTTGACGAGAAACGTCGGCTGATCGTATTGCAGGAAGGCGAGATCCTTGTCGAAACCGGCCACAGCGACGCCCGCCCGTTTTTTGTCGAAACCCGCGAAGGCAGCCTGCGCGCCCTGGGCACACGGTTTATCGTCAAGCGCGAGGAAGATGGCACCCGCCTCAGCGTGTTGCAGTCTGCCGTCGGCGCACAGCCTGAAGCGCTGCATCAAGAGCAGATCTTCAAGGAAGGCCAGCAAGTGCTGATGCGCCGCGACAGCCTCGGCCCGATGCTTGCCGTCAGCCCCGGCACCGACGCCTGGACGCGCGGCATGCTGGTGGTGGACAACGCGCGGCTCGGCGATGTGGTTGCCGAACTGAGCCGCTACCGCACCGGTTACCTGGGTGTGGATAAACAGGTGGCCGACCTGCGGATTACCGGCAGCTTTCCGTTGCACGACACCAACCTGGCACTGAACGCGCTGCTGCCGACCTTGCCGGTGCAGATTCAACAACACACGCCGTGGTGGGTGACGGTGGCGCCCAAGCCGTAGGCTCCTGTGGTGCATAGGCCATTGTCATCGCAGGCAAGCCAGCTCCCACAGGTGGAATGCGTTCCCCTGTGGGAGCTGACTTGCCTGCGATGAGGCCCTCAAAAACAGCACTCACCCACTAATAGAAATTATTTTCATCGAGCCCTATCACTTTTTGCATCTCGCTCGGCACATAGGCAATTGAGAAATATTTCCATTCAGGAGCCGCCCTATGTCCCGCACGCTAGACACCTTGTTGCGCCCCAGCCTGTTGGCCGTGGCCATTGCCCTCAGCGCCCCGCTGGCCAGCACCCAGTTGCTCGCCGCCGAACAAGCGTCCAGTGTGCGCGCCTACAATCTGCCGGCAGCGTCGCTGGCCACCACCCTGAACCAGATCGCCAGCCAGGCCGGTTTGGCGCTGACGCTGAACCCGGGGTTGGCAGCGGGCAAGACTTCCGCGCCGGTAAAAGGGCAATTCGATGCACAAGGCGCATTGCGTGAAGCGTTGCGCGGGACCGGGCTGCAACTGGAGCAAAGCAGTGCAGGCACGTTCAGCCTGGTAGCGATCCCGGATGGGGTCGTGGCATTGCCGGAGACCAGCATTACCGGCCAGGCCGACGCGGAAAGCGCATGGGGGCCGGTTGATGGTTACCTGGCGACCCGCACCGCTGCCGGCACCAAGACCGATACCGCACTGGTCGAAGCCCCGCGTTCGATCTCCGTCGCCACTCGCCAGCAAATGCAGGACCGCAACGTCCAGAACCTGGATGACGCCGTCAAATACATGCCCGGTATCGTGTCCGCCAGCTACGGCAGTGACACCCGCTACGACTGGATGCGTGTACGCGGCTTCGAACCCACCCAGTTCCTCGACGGATTGCCGCTGCCACGCGGCGTGTATGCCAACCCGAAAGCCGAAACCTGGAACCTCGACCGCCTTGCGCTGCTGCGTGGGCCGGCCTCGTCGGTCTACGGCCAGACGCCACCGGGTGGCCTGCTGGATATGGTCAGCCGCCGCCCCAGCGCTGAATCGAGCAATGCCATCCAGGTGCAGTACGGCAGCGACAACTACCGCCAGATCAACTTCGCCAGCACCGGCAAGATCGATGATGAAGGCCAGTTTCTCTACGGCCTCAGCGGTGTGGTGCGCGACGCCGGCACCCAGGTCGATCACATCGACAACAAGCGCTACAACATCGCGCCCAGCCTGACCTGGAATATTGATACCGACACCAAGCTGACGTTCCTGTCGCAGTTCACCCGCGACGATACCGGCGCCACCAGTCAGTTCCTGCCCATTGTCGGCAC
The DNA here is from genome assembly GCF_013386835.1 of Pseudomonas sp. IPO3774. NCBI lineage: Bacteria > Pseudomonadati > Pseudomonadota > Gammaproteobacteria > Pseudomonadales > Pseudomonadaceae > Pseudomonas > Pseudomonas sp. IPO3774. Next base: position 125,209 of record NZ_JACAQY010000008.1, on the reverse strand, counting down.
CAAGATCAAATCGCCGCTGGGGGACATCTCTCATCACAAGAACCTCGGCGACCCGGACTACGAGTACTACGACCGCACCTACTACGCGCTGGGCTACGCCTTCGAGCATCGCTTCAACGATACCTGGCAGTTCAAGCAGAACCTGCGTTACACCAAGTCGGAGCTGGCTTTCCAGCAACTGACCGTGGGTTCCTACGGTTACTCGACCATTGATGCCGAGGGCAATACCAGCCGCGGGTCGACCAACGTCGACGAAAACATCGGCCAGTTCGCCGTCGACAACAATTTCCAGGCTGACTTCGCCACCGGTGATATCACCCACACGCTGTTGCTCGGCCTGGATCACCAGCGCACCGACACCTCGTACCTGTCGATCTTCGGTGACGGCGGCACAGTCAACCTCTACAACCCCGTCAACACCAAGCCGGTGGTGCGTCCGGCGCGCTCCACCGCTTATTACGACTACAACCAGAAAACCATCCAGACTGGCCTTTACGCCCAGGACCAGATGGCCCTGGACAAGTGGCGCCTGACCCTCGGCGGGCGTGAAGACTGGGTGCACCAAGGCACCACCTACTTCAACAAAAACGATGCAACCAATACCGACCGCAGCAAGAACTTCAGTGGCAACGCCGCGCTGAGCTATGTGTTCGATTCGGGCTTCGTTCCGTACCTCTCCTACGCCGAATCGTTCCAGCCAGCGAGTAACGCCAGCGTCTCGCCAACCGAGTCGTACAAACCCACCGAGGGCAAGCAATGGGAGCTGGGGGTCAAGTACCAGCCACCCGGCTCAAATACCCTGCTGAGCGCTGCGGTCTATGACCTGACCCAAAAGAACGTGCTGGTTACCAGCTTCGGTGCCGGTGGCCAGTCGATCACCGACCAGACCGGCGAAGTGAAGGTCAAGGGCCTGGAATTGGAAGCCGTCTCTGACGTGACCGAGAACCTTAAGGTCATCGCGGCATACACCCTGGCCAAATCCGAAGTGCAAAAAGGCCAATACAAAGGCAACCGCCTGCAACTGATGCCAAACCAGCAAGCCTCACTGTGGACCGACTACACCTGGCACGCCGGTGTGCTCGACGGTTTCGGCATTGGCGCGGGTGCCCGCTACACCGGCAACACCTATGGCGACCAGGGCAACACCTGGCTGGGCAAGGCCAATGCCTACACCGTGTTCGATGCCTCCGTGCATTACGACCTCGGCCGCCTGGACAACAGCCTCAAGGGGGCTTCGGTGAAACTGAATGCCACCAACCTGTTCGACAAGGACTACATTTCCACCTGCGATGCTTCCTACTGCTACTACGGCGACCAACGCAGCGTCGTCGCCAGTGCCACCTACCAGTGGTAATCGGCTGAGTTAACAACCGGGCCGCCCCCGTGGGCGGCTTCGGTGTGTCTGAAGGCTAAAAATGAAAAGCAAAACCATCCGCCGCTGGTCCTTCATCCACACCTGGACCAGCCTCGTCTGCACCGTATTCCTGCTGCTGCTCGCCCTCACCGGCCTGCCGTTGATCTTCCACCACGAGATCGACCACCTGCTGGGCAACGAACCCGAGCTGGCACAGATGCCCGCCGATACCCCACAGCTGAACCTCGAACAACTGGTGGCCAAGGCCCAGGCCCATCGCCCCGGCGAAGCCATGCAATACCTGGCCTGGGACGAAGACGACAAGAACGGCGTGATCGCGATCATGGCCGCCACCGCCGGCACCGAACCCAATTCCTCCCACACCTTCATGCTCGACGCCCGCACCGGCGAAGCCCTGGAAACGCCTTCGGCCAACGGCGGGCTGACGATGTTCCTGCTGCGCCTGCACGTCGATATGTTCGCCGGGCTGCCGGGCAAGTTGCTGCTGGCGTTCATGGGCATTCTGTTTGTGCTGGCGATCATCTCCGGCACGGTGTTGTACCTGCCGTTCATGCGCCGGCTGAAATTCGCCACCGTGCGCCAGGACAAATCCACGCGCCTGCGCTGGCTCGACCTGCACAACCTGATCGGCGTGGTCACCCTGACCTGGGCGCTGGTAGTGGGCGTGACCGGCGTGATCAGCGCCTGCGCCGACCTGATCATCGCCGCGTGGCGCACCGACAGCCTCAGCGCAATGATCGAGCCTTACAAAAACGCCCCGCCGCTGACCCTGCGCGCCCCCGCCACCGACCTGCTGACGATTGCCGCCAAGGCCGCGCCCGGGATGGAGCCGGACTTTATCGCGTTCCCCGGCACGCGTTTCTCCAGCGAGCATCACTACGCGGTGTTCATGAAAGGCAGCACCCACCTGACTTCACACCTGCTGACGCCGGTATTGATCGACGCCAGCAACCTGCACGTCACCGCCATCGCCGAACGGCCGTGGTACATGGACGCCATGGGCATGTCCCAGCCGCTGCACTTCGGTGACTACGGCGGCATGCCGATGAAGATCCTGTGGGCGGTGCTGGATGTGCTGACCATCATCGTCCTGGGCAGTGGCGTGTACCTGTGGCTGGTGCGGCGCAAGGCGGCCAAGTCATGAAGCCGAGGCAATCGAGTTTCTGGAAGGTATTCGGCATTCCGCTGGCCATCGGGTTGTTGAGTGCTGCCGGATTGTTTGCGGCATTGTTGGGGGACGGCTTGTGGGATTCGCTGAGCTGGGTGGGGCTGGGCATTCCGGCCGCCATAGGTAGCTGGGCGTTGCTCAAGCGTTGAGATAGATTAGCGCTGCCCTTTTCCGAGGAATGCCCATGTCCACCCCCAGCATGACGTTGTTCCACAACCCGGCCTCGCCGTTTGTGCGCAAAGTACGGGTGTTGTTGCACGAGACCGGTCAACTGGACCGCGTGACCTTGCACGCCTGCGTGCCGACGCCGGTCAAGCCCGACGCCGATGTAATCCTGGACAACGCGCTGGGCAAGATCCCCGCCCTGCGCCTGGCCGACGGCAATGCGCTGCACGACAGCCGGGTGATCCTCGATTACCTCGACTACCAACACACCGGGACTCCACTGATCCCCCGGAACGGCCCGGCCCGCTGGCGGCGCCTGACCCTGGCCTCGACCGCCGACGGCATCATGGATGCCGCCGTACTGGTGCGTTATGAAACCGCCATGCGCCCCGAGGAAAAACATTGGGACCTGTGGCTGGAAGGCCAGCGCGACAAGATCCGCCGCGCCCTCGACATGCTCGAACAGGACGCCATCGCCGAACTGGCCGGACCGTTTGACGTGGCCGCGATCAGCGTGGCGTGTGCACTGGCTTACCTGGACTTCCGCCACCCGGACATGCAGTGGCGGTCGAGCCATCCGAAGCTGGCGGCGTGGTATGCCGAGGTGAGTCAGCGGCCGTCGATGCTCCAGACCCAGCCACCGGCCTAACCTGCTGCAAGGACCCCTCTGTGGCGAGGGAGCTTGCTCCCGCTGGAGTGCGAAGCGCTCCCAGGATTTTTGGGGCCGCTGCGCAGCCCAGCGGGAGCAAGCTCCCTCGCCACAAAAAGCTCCCGGGCCAAAGGGAACAGCGCGTTGATCCTCACCACTAACTGCGCGCCCTCTTGCTGATCTTCCCGCAACCCCAATGACCTACTCATCACCCATCTCCTTGCGCTTGCCCACCCCATACCAATCCAGCTTGCGGGTCAGCACCATCACCGTGCCCAGCAACCCGAACAGCAGCAACGAGCCCATCAACAACGCGTAATCCTCGGCACTCAGCAACCCGTACAGCAAGCCATACAACGCCGCCAACCCTGCTGAAAACCCCAGGCCATGGGCGACACTGCGCAGCACATGGCAGACGTAAAACCCGATCAGCAACACACAGGCCGCCGCCGATATCAGGTACGCCGGGCCAAACCCGATGTGCTCGGACAATGACAACAACAGCAAATAGAAAAACGCCAGGGCAACCCCCACCAACGCGTACTGGATCGGGTGCACCGCCAGGCTCTTGAGCACCTCGAACAGGAAGAAACCGGCAAACGTCAGGGCAATGAACAGCAGCGCATATTTGATCGCCCGATCGCTCTTGAGGTACTGGTCCACCGGGTCGATAAAGCTCACGCCGAAGCTGCGGCTGTTGAAGTCGTCACAGCCGCGCTCGGCCAGGCAGCCGCGCAGTGCTTCTTCCAGGTTGGTGGAGAAGAATGTGGTCTGCCAATTGGCGCTGAAGCCTTGGGCGGTGACCTCGCGCTGTGTCGGCAGGAAGTTGCCGATAAAGCTGGGGTGCGGCCAGTTGGACGCCAGCTTGACCTGGCTGGTCTTGCCCACCGGCACCACTTGCAGCTGCTCGGTGCCTTGCAGGCGCAGGTCAAAGGCGAAGTCAAAAGGCGCCGGCTTCTTGCTGTCCTGCTCGGGCAGCACCACGTGCACACCCTCCCCCAGCCAAGCCACTTGAGTGCCCGGGGAAAACGCCAGTTGCTGGCTGCCCAGCTCCAGCTTCAACGCATTTTCGATGCCGCGAATGTCGCTGATACCCACTGCCAGATACGCCGGGTCAAAGCGGTAATCGGCAAAGTTTTCCGTGATGCCCCACTGCTCCGGCAACACAAACCGCCCACTGATACGGCTGTCGGCGTGGAACAACCGCGCCTGGTAGATGCCCCGGGCGCGCACTTCGGTTTGCACCTGCCCGTTGAGGGCAAATTGCTCCGGCAGGAAATACAGATGACCACGCACCTCGCGGGTTTCTTCGTAGCGTTCGTTGAGCTTTTCATTGAGCTTCCACTCCCGGACGGTCTTGCGATAAGGCACCACCAGCACCGGGCCATTGAGGCGCTGGCTGTAGCTGGAACTGCGGGCGATATCCTGCAAGACGTCGTCGCGCAGTTGCTGACGGTCGGTAATCACCCCGTGGATCATCAGCAACGGAATCAACAACAGCACGATCAGCAGCGCGATGGCGCCCAATTTGAAAAGCAGATTGCGGTTCATGAAGCTCTCCCTGTTTTGATGAGGGAGAGTCTGGCGGGCGCTTAAGGGGGATTTATGAAGGGAATGTGGAGACTGTGTGGAGATGCAGTTTTACCTGCACGCCGCCGGGCACGTTGCCGATCTGCAGTGAGCCGCCGTGCAGCTTCATCACCTCTTCGACAAAATTCAGCCCAAGGCCGGTGCTCTTGCGCCCGCTGGCCGGGCGCGGCAGGGAATAGAAGCGCTCGCTCAGGCGCGGCAACGCGTACTCGGGAATGGCGTCGGCCTGGTTGAACAGGGTGAATTCGATCCCGTCATCCAAGGCCTTGGCGCTGAACCGCAATGTGCCACCGGGCGGTGTGAAATCCAGTGCGTTTTCCAGCAGGTTACCCAGTGCCTGGCGCAGCAGGAACGGCTCGCCGTACACCTGCAGATCCGCGTCAATCGCCTGCTCGACCTGCAACCCGGCGCCTTCAATGCGCGCACATTGAGCCCTGAGCACTTCGTCCACCAGCGCCGCCAACGACAGGCTGGCCTGGTCCTCAAGGCCCTGGCGCTGCTCCACCTGCGCCAGGTTCAGCAGGCGTTCGATCAACTGCTGCAAGCGCGCACTTTCGCTGTCGATATTGCTCACGAAACGCTGCTGCTGGTCACGGGACATGTCGCCCTGCAACAGCTCCGCCGCACCACGAATCGCCGCCAGCGGGCTTTTCAATTCGTGGGTCAGGGTGTGCACATAACGTTCGACGTACGCCTTGCCTTCCAGCTGGGTGCGCATGTGTTCCACGGCGGTGGACAACTGCTCCAGTTCACCGCCGCGATAGTGCGGCAACTCGGCACGCCGGCCTTCACTCACCGCCTGGGCATACGCCGTCAGCCGGCGCAGTGCGACACTCAACCACCACGACAACAGCGCACCAAACAGCAAGCCCAGGGCGACCAGCCCGGCGCCGTACCACAGCAGCCGGTCTTCGGTGCGGTCCACATAGGGTTGCAGTGAACTGTTGGGCTTGGCCACAGTGACCACGCCGATGATCTGCCCGCTATCGCGGATCGGCGCGCCGACGTGCATCACCGATGAGGCAGGGTCGTCCAGTTCGCTGCGGGTCGAGCGCGCACCGTATTCGCCGCGCAGGGTCAGGTACACGTCATTCCACTTCGAGTAATCCTCGCCTACGGCCTCGCCGCTGGAGTCCAGCAGCACAATGCCCTTGGCGTCGGTGACGTAGATGCGGTGGTTGACCTGGTTTTTCGGCAGGCCCCAGATATTCGCGCCGGGCTGACGCTCACCGTAGGCCTTGAGCAGTTCGGGCCAGTGGCTCTGGCCGAGGGTGCCGTTCTTCACATCGTCGCGCAGGATTTCCGCCAGCAGGTTGGCGGTGTCCACCAGGGTTTCTTCGGTGGACTGGCGCACGCCGGGGCGGATTTCCTTCATCACGGTGCTGAGTACGAAGTAGCCGGTCAGGCCGATAAACAATGCGTACACCAGGAAGAACCGGATCCCCAGGCGCATCAGCTGTTGCCCGGGCTGTAGCTGTAGCCAAGGCCGCGATGGGTCTGGATGGGCTCCGCCTCGGGCGCCACCGCGCGCAATTTGCTGCGCACGCTTTTGATGTGGCTGTCGATATTGCGCTCGTAGCCTGCGTCCGCCGCCACGCCCACCGCATCCAGCAGTTGCTCGCGGCTGAACACCCGCTCGGGTTGCTCCAAAAGGCTGTGCAGCAGACGGAATTCATGGCGAGTGAGGCTCAGGGGCTGGCCGCGATAACTGATCTGCATGCGCTCCAGGTCCACCTGGAACACCGCCGGAGCAGCACCGGGGCCCACGCGCTTGAGAATGGCCCGTACCCGCGCTGCCACTTCCCGCGGGCTGAACGGCTTGACTACGTAGTCGTCAGCGCCGATCTCAAGACCCACCACGCGGTCGATCTCACCGTCCCGGGCGCTGAGGAACATCACCGGCACTTCGCTGAAACGCCGCAGTTGCTTGCAGGTTTCGAAGCCGGTGATGTCCGGCAGGCCGATGTCGAGGATGACCAGGTCCGCCGGGTTTTGCCGCTGATGGGCCAGCGCCGCCTGGCCGAGGCTCAACCAGGTGGTGGTGAAGCCCTCGCCTTGCAGGGCGAAAATCAGCGTGTCGGCGATAGCCGCTTCGTCTTCGACAATCAGGATATGCGCCATGGTGTTCCGTCAGCAGTCCGGTTTGTCCGCAGTGTAACGGCGGGCCGGGTTTACCGCAGCGCCGAATTCACGCAGGGCCTTGGCGCCGATCAGCAGCGGGTAGTTGAAGCTGCTGCGGTCGGTGAGGTTGACCTCGACGGTGCGCTTGACGTTGCCTAGGCACATTTCCAGGTCGATCACCGGGCGCTTGGCCACGGTGGCTTCGTCCTTGTCGTCATCTTCGTCGGCGCGGCTCTTGATTTTGCTGATGCGCGACACCTTGTGCTCGTACACCTTGTTGGTGGCGTCCTTGCCGCCGAGGCGGAAGCGTACCCAGTCGTCGCCATCACGGGTGAAGGTCTCGATGTCCCGGGCCGAAAGCGAGGCGGTCAGCGCGCCGGTGTCCATCTTGGCCTTGAAGGTCTCACCGATTTCCGGCAGTTGGATGTATTCGTAGCGACCGTAAAGGGTCGGCTCGGCGGCCATGACAGGCAAGGCCACCAGCGTTAGCAGGGCAAGGATGGATTTCACGTAGGAGGTTTCCTTGAAATAAGTGGGCCAATTCTAGACTGCAAATTCGCTGCTTAGTTAGATCACAGAGCATACCCAGCCCGCTGTGAAACATTCGTAAGCTTATTTGCGATTTGGTCTCCAGGCCCAAGCTGCTTATCATGGCGGGCCAAAAATGATTCCAAGAGTTACTTATGCGCCGCCTGCTCACCGGCTGTTTCGTCACATTGCTGCTGTTGCTCAACACCCTGGTGCTGTTCGGGCCGCTGATGGTGTTTGCCCTGCTCAAGCTGGTGGCCCCCGGTCGCTTTCGTGACTATGCCTCCTGGGCCGTCATGTGGATCGCCGAAACCTGGGCCGAGATCGACAAGCTGATCTTCGCCCTGTGCATCCCTACCCAATGGGACATTCGCGGCGGCGGCGACCTGCGGGGTGACACTTCTTACCTGGTGATCAGCAACCATCAATCCTGGGTCGACATCCCCGCACTGATCCAGGCCCTCAACCGGCGCACGCCGTTCTTCAAGTTCTTCCTGAAAAAGGAACTGATCTGGGTACCCTTCCTGGGCCTGGCCTGGTGGGCGCTGGATTACCCGTTCATGAAGCGCTACAGCAAGGCATTCCTGGCCAAACACCCGGAACTGGCAGGCCAGGACCTGAAAATCACCAAAGAGGCCTGCGAGTTGTTCAAGCGCCAGCCGGTCACCGTGGTGAATTACCTGGAAGGCACGCGGTTCACCCCGGCCAAGCGCAAACAGCAGGCTTCACCCTTCGAGCGCCTGCTCAAGCCCAAGGCGGGTGGCGTGGCGTTCGTGCTCGCGGCGTTGGGTGAACAGCTGGATGCGGTGCTCGACGTCACCGTGGTTTATCCACAGGAAAACATTCCGGGCTTCTGGGACTTGATCAGTGGTGCGGTGCCGAAGGTGATCGTGGATATCCGTACCCGAGAGCTGGATCCGGCGTTGTGGCAGGGGGACTACGAGAACGATCCGGCGTTTCGCCAGACAGTCCAGAACTGGGTCAACCAGCTCTGGATGGAGAAGGATGCGCGCATCGCCCAACTGCGCGCGGAGCGGTCTTAGCCGCCAGTGCCCCAGGCCGAAGCCAGTTTGCCCAGCACCGATTCGCTGGCGCCCTGGCCGCCCAGGTATTTCAGGATAACCGGCGCAAACTGGCCCACCATACCGCTGTCCATGCCCAGCGCACTGAACGCAGTGTTCAAGTCGTTGGTGTTTTTCACGTTACCCAACACGCCATCCAGGCCCGAGGTCTTGCTGCCGCCGCTCTGGCCGAGCATGCCGCTCAGGGCGCCGAGGCTGCCCAGGGAGTTGCTGCCGGAGAGCTTGTCCAGGCCCGGTACGCTTTTGGTCAGTTGCGAGTAATCACCGCCGCCCAATTTATTCTTGGCCAGGCCCAGCATTGCGCCGGTACCACCAACGGCCTGCTCAGGGGTCACGTTCAATTGCGAGGTCAGTGCCTGCAGCAGACCAGCGGTCTGTGAAGTGGGTGCAGCCGCTGCTGCCTTGTCGCCACCTTGTGCACCGGACACGGCATTGGCCACGTCGCCGAGGCTGAAACCTGCCGCAAATACCGGGCTGGCCGCCACGGTCAACAGGCAGGACAGGGCAAAACCGCGTGAAATCTTCATCAAGACAACCTCTGAAAGTAAGCGCAAAAAGCAGGAGTTTGACTGGGTACGCCGAAGGATTGTTCCCTCCCTGCAGATTAGTTCAGAAAACCACTGCATCCGATGCGCCTTGCGCTGCGTATATCCACCACGAGCCGCACGGAGGTAGATGGAATGAATGCCCAAGCTGGACTAACCTCAGCCTGCCCTCTTTACCGTGCGCCGTCCCATCGCCCTGTTGCAAGCGCCTGGAGAAGCCCTATTTCGACCCACGATGCAGATCAGCTACGGCAATTGCTGGCCCAGTGTTCACTGGGTAATCGCCAGGCGTTCGAAACGCTCTATCGCAGCGTTTCCCCGCGTTTGCATGGTGTTGCCTTGCGTTTCATGGGTCGCAAGGATCTGGCCGAGGAGGTGTTGCAGGAAAGCTTCGTGCGCATCTGGTACAACGCCTCACGCTATGAGGCCCATCTGTCGGCGCCCATGACCTGGATGGTCAATATCACCCGCAACCTGGCGATCGACCAGTTGCGCAAACACCGCGAACAACCCTTGAACGAAGGCCAGGAGGACGCCACGGCCGACGAAAGCCCCAGCGCCCATGAACAGCTCGACAGCGAGCGTGAAGCCCTCGCCCTGAACCGCTGCCTCGACAGCCTCGAAGGCATGCAGCGTCAATCGATCACCGTGGCTTACTTCCAGGGCTTGTCGTGCTCGGAATTGGCCGAACATCTGGCCGCGCCCCTGGGCTCGGTCAAATCCTGGATTCGCCGCGGCATGGAGCGCTTGCGCAGGTGCCTTGAATCATGAACTACCAGACCACCGCCCTGCGCCGCGCCCTGGCGGCTGACTACGCCATCGGGCTGATGCCTGCCACCGCCCGCCGGCGCTTTGAAGCGCTGCTGCGGGATGACGCGGCGCTGCGCGTCGAACTCGGGCACTGGCAGGATGCCCTCGCCAGCCTCACCGGGCCGCTGCCTGAACGGCCGGTGCCGGACCACGTATGGGAAGGGATCAAGGCGCGCATTGAGCCGCAAGTGCTGCATATGCCGGCGAAGAAACCGTTCTGGATGAACCTGCGCTTGCTGGTAGCGGCGTGCGGGGTGGTGATCGCGGTATTGGTGGGTGTGTTGTACCAGCGCGATCTTGGGGTGGAGTACAACGCCACGCTGGTGGCGGCTGATCAGCAGCCGGCGCTGAAGATCCAGGCCTACGCGGATCACCTGCAAGTGGAACCGCTGACCCTGGCGGCCGTGGAGCCGGCCCGCGCGTTGGAACTGTGGGCAATCCCGGCAGGCGGCAAACCCATCTCCCTGGGGTTGTTGCCGGTGTCGGGTAACGGCCGAATCCAGTTGAGCAAAGAACACCAGGCGCTGCTGACGGCGCCGCTGACCCTGGCAGTGAGCCTTGAGCCTGAGGGGGGCTCGCCGACCGGACAACCCACCGGGCCGGTGCTGTATCAGGGCCAATTGGCATCACTCTGATCCGAGGCTCAATACGACGGATGAGGAACCGATCGCCGTTAACCGGGTCCATTAAAGACTACAAAACATGTCAGGAAGAGCCTAATGACTGCGATCAACCCCCAAGTGATTGAGCACAAGCCTTCATTCTGGAACCGCCCACGCCTGTTAGTCGGCGCCTGTTTGGTGATAGTGGCAGGCGTCGGCGGCGCCCTCTACACCCAGGACAGCGTCAAGGCTGCCGCATTGCTGGTGAACACCACCCAGCAACCGGCCACGCAAATCGTGGCCCACAAGGATTACCTCGAAGTGCAGCCGATTGCCGCCACCGCACCGGCTCCGGACCAAAGCCTGGAGCTGTGGGCGGTTCCGGCTGACGGCACGCCAGTGTCACTGGGCCTGTTGCCGGAAGACGGCAAAGGCATTATCGGCATCAACCCTCGCCAGCAGGAGTCGATCAGCAAGCCGGTGACACTGATGGTCAGCTCGGAAACCAAGGGCGGCTCGGTGAGCAAGCAGCCGACGGGGCCAACGGTGTATCAGGGAGCGTTGGCGATTCGCTGATTCTCCCACCCAACCGCAGATGCAAAAAAGGCGACCCTGAGGTCGCCTTTTTATTTGCCCGCGATTTAAGCCGCGCTGAACAACTTGTGCGGATCAATCACAAACTTCTTCGGCACGCCCGCATCGAACTCACCGTACCCGCGTGGCGCGTCATCCAGGCTGATGACTTCCACACCGACGATGTCGGCAATGTTGATACGGTCCCACATGATCGCCTGCATCAACTGGCGGTTGTACTTCATCACTGGGGTTTGCCCGGTGTGGAAGCTGTGGGACTTGGCCCAGCCCAGGCCGAAACGAATGCTCAGGCTGCCCATTTTTGCAGCGGCATCCACGGCACCCGGGTCTTCTGTCACGTACAGGCCCGGAATACCGATTTTGCCAGCCACCCGCACCACGCCCATCAACGAGTTGAGCACGGTGGCCGGAGCCTCTGCCTTGGCCCCTTCATGACCATGGCCACGCGCTTCGAAACCCACGGCATCGACGGCGCAATCCACTTCCGGCTCGCCCAGCAACGCAGCGATCTGTTCGTGCAGCGGGGTGTCTTTCGACAGGTCGGCAATTTCAAAACCCTGGGCCTTGGCGTGGGCCAGGCGGATCGGGTTGACGTCACCGATGATCACCACCGCAGCGCCCAGCAGGCGAGCGGAGGCGGCAGCTGCCAGGCCCACAGGCCCGGCACCGGCGATGTAGACCGTGCTGCCCGGGCCAACGCCCGCAGTGACTGCACCGTGGTAGCCAGTGGGCAGGATGTCGGAGAGGCAAGTCAGGTCGCGGATTTTCTCCATGGCCTTGTCGCGGTCCGGCAGTTTCAACAGGTTGAAGTCGGCGTAAGGCACCAGCACGTATTCGGCCTGGCCACCGGTCCAGTCGCCCATGTCGACATAGCCGTAGGCGCCACCGGCACGGGCCGGGTTGACGGTCAGGCACACGCCGGTGTGCTGCTCTTTGCAGGAACGGCAACGGCCGCATGCGACGTTGAACGGCACCGACACCAGGTCGCCGATCTTCAGGTTCTCGACGTCGCTGCCCTTCTCGATCACTTCGCCGGTGATTTCGTGGCCCAAGACCAGGCCGGTCTGGGCAGTGGTGCGGCCGCGCACCATGTGTTGGTCGGAGCCGCAGATGTTGGTGGAGACCACGCGCAGGATGACGCCGTGCTCAATCTTCCTGCCACGGGGGTCCTGCATTTTGGGATAGTCGATTTTCTGTACTTCGACCTTGCCGTTGCCGAGATACACGACACCACGATTACCAGACATGCTTTCACCTCGCTGTTGTTTTTATGGAACCGCGTTGCCCAGGCAGGCAGCGCGTTTAAGTGCTCGGGTACAGATGCTGTTTTTGCGTTGTTAGTAAGGGCCTCTTCGCGAGCAAGCCCGCTCCCACAGTTGACCGAGTCCTACCTTTGAAATGCGGTCGAATGTGGGAGCGGGCTTGCTCGCGAAGGCGTCCATCAGAGCACCACTGTCCGATTGGCGTTCAAGAACACCCGCCGCTCAATGTGATACCCCACGGCCCGGGCCAGGGTCAGGCCTTCGATATCCCGTCCCTTGGCAATCAAATCTTCCGGATAGTGACTGTGGTCCACCACCTCCACGCCCTGGGCGATGATCGGGCCTTCGTCCAAATCGTTATTGATGTAATGCGCAGTAGCGCCCACCAGTTTCACCCCCTTGTTGTAAGCCTGGTGATACGGCTTGGCGCCCTTGAAACCGGGCAGCAGGGAGTGGTGGATGTTGATGGCTTTACCGTCAAGCTTGCGGCACAGCTCCGGCGACAGCACTTGCATGTAGCGCGCAAGGATCACCAGCTCGGCGCCGGACTCTTCGATCACCTGCCACACCTGGCGCTCCTGCGACGGCTTGTCGTTGGGGTCCAGGGGAAAGTGGTAATAGGGAATCTGGTGCCAGTCGGCCAGGGGCTTGAGGTCCGGGTGGTTGGAGACTACGGCGACCACGTCCATCGACAGTTGGCCGATGCGCTGGCGGTAGAGCAAATCGTTGAGGCAGTGATCGGCCTTGGAGACCATGATCACCACTTTCGGCCGGTAGTTCGGCGCGGTCAGTTCGAAGATCATGCCGAAGGCTTCGCCACGGGTGGCCAGGCCATCGCGGAAGGCTTGTTCGTCGAAACCATCGGGCTGGCGGAACTCCACGCGGATGAAGAACCGGCCCGAGAGCCGGTCATCGAAGGAGTGGTGCTCAGTGACGTAGCAGCCCTGCTCGAACAGGTAGCGAGTGACCGCGTCTACCGTGCCGAGCACGCTGGGGCAGTCGGCGGTCAAAATCCATGTATCGGGTACGCGGCTCATTATTCGTGACTCCTTGATCGTTCCCACGCTCTGCGTGGGAACGCCGCAATGGACGCTCTGCGTCCGCTCTTGGGACGCGGAGCGTCCCGGGATGCATTCCCACGCGGAGCGTGGGAACGATCAGGCCTGGACGCTTAAACCATACTCAGCCGCCGCATCCTGCAACCACAGCCACCAGTAATCCGAGAAGCTGCGACGAATCACCAGCTCCCAGGTGTCTTCAGCAGTATGGCGAATCACCAATTGCGACTTGGCAAACACCGTACCCACCGCCTTGCCCACCGGGAAGCTGTTGGGGTGCACGTCGTAGCTGGTGGATTTCATCAGCACGTCACGCACGTTCGGGCCGCTGAGTTCGAGAATCTGCTGGCCGCCGCTGACGTTGACGACCTGGATATGCAAATCACCCAGCGCCTCACGCAAACTTTGCTCGGCGGCGAATTCCTCACCGCCTGGCACTACCAGCAACCACTCATCCGGACCGAGCCATTGCAAGCTGGTCTCACCCTTGACGATGACTTGCAGGGCACCGGGCAATTCGATACCCAAGGCTTTGTGCACACCGGCGGCGAAGGCTGCGTCATGGCCATCGCCACGAATGGTCAGGTGGCCCAGCAGTTTCTTTTCACGCACGGTCACGCCGGCATTCTTGCGGCCCTTGCCTACCAGGCTGGCGAGGTCGGCATGGTGCAGCGACGACTCGGCCTTGGCTCCGGAGGTGGGGCGTTGTTGGTAAACATTGGCTGCTGTCATAAAGCACCTGTGTTGAATTTGATCGTTCCCACGCTCTGCGTGGGAATGCCGCCATGGACGCTCTGCGTCCGCTCTTGGGGCGCAGAGCGCCCCGGGATGCATTCCCACGCGGAGCGTGGGAACGATCAGGTGTCAGATGTTCTGGCGGTCGCCTTTAGGATCAAAGAACACCGAAGAAACAATCTCCGCCTCGATCACGCTGCCATCCGCCAGCGGTGCAAACACCCGCTCGCCGATGCGCTTCAAGCCGCCCTTCACCACGCCCATGGCAAACGAATAACCGAGGGAGTTGTGGGCATAACTGGAGGTGACATGGCCGACCATCTTCATCGGGATCGTCTGCTTGGTGTCGAACACCAGTTGCGCGCCTTCCGGCAGCCACACGTTCGGGTCAATCGGCTTGAGTCCGACAAGCTGCTTGCGGTCTTCACGCACACAGTCTTCGCGATTCATCCCGCGCCAGCCAATCCACGAGAACGGTTTGGTACGGCCTACACACCAGCCCATGTTCAGGTCGTCCGGGGTCATCGAGCCGTCGGTATCCTGGCCGACGATGATGAAACCCTTCTCGGCCCGCAGCACGTGCATGGTTTCGGTGCCATAAGGCGTCAGGTTGTACTTCTTGCCGGCCTCGACGATTTTCTCGAGCACGCCCATGGCGTAGTCGGCCTGCACGTTGACTTCGTACGACAGCTCACCGGTAAACGAAATCCGGAACACCCGCGCCGGCACGCCGCCAACCAGGCCTTCTTTCCAGGTCATGAACGGGAAGCCGTCCTTGTCCAGGTCGATGTCGGTGACTTCGCTCAGCAGTTTGCGGCTGTTGGGGCCGGACAAGGTCATGGTTGCCCAGTGGTCGGTGACCGAGGTGAAGTACACCTTGAGGTCCGGCCATTCGGTCTGCTGGTAGATTTCCAGCCACTGGAGTACGCGTGCTGCGCCGCCGGTGGTGGTGGTCATCAGGAAGTGGTTGTCGGCGAGGCAGGCAGTCACGCCGTCGTCGAAGACCATGCCGTCTTCCTTGCACATCAGGCCGTAGCGGGCCTTGCCCACGTCGAGCTTGGTCCAGGCGTTGCTGTAGATGCGGTTGAGGAACTCGCGGGCATCCGGGCCCTGGATGTCGATCTTGCCGAGGGTGGACGCGTCCAGCAGGCCGACGCTGTCACGCACGGCCAGGCATTCGCGCTTCACTGCGGCGTGCAGGTCTTCACCGTTGCGCGGGAAATACCATGGGCGTTTCCACTGGCCGACGTCCTCAAACTCGGCGCCGTTTTTCACGTGCCAGGCTTGCAGCGCGGTGTAGCGCACCGGCTCGAAGATGTGCCCACAGTGCCGGCCTGCTACCGCGCCGAAGGTTACCGGCGTGTAGTTGGGACGGAACATGGTAGTGCCCATCTGCGGGATGGTCACATTCAGCGAACGGGCCGCGATGGCCAGGCCGTTGACGTTGCCGAGCTTGCCCTGGTCAGTGCCGAATCCCAGTGCGGTGTAGCGCTTGACGTGCTCCACCGACTCGAAACCTTCACGGGTGGCGAGTTCGATGGCGGCTGCGGTGACGTCGTTCTGCAGGTCGACAAATTGCTTCGGCGCCCGTGCGGTAGCTTTCTCGTGAGGCACCTGGAACAGCGCCAGAGTCGGTTCCTCCAGACGGCTCAAGGCTTTGGGCAGCGTACCTTCCACCGGCGCAAACCCGGCTTCGCTGGCAGCGCGCACGCCACCTTCAAAACCGTCGGCCAGGGAATCGCCGAGGCCATAGACGCCATTGATGCCACCGACGCACACGCGTTTCTGCGGTGCTTCGCCCGGTACAAAACCGAGGATGTCTTCACGCCAGGTCGGCTTGCCGCCCAGGTGCGAGGCCAGGTGGACCACCGGGCTGTAGCCGCCGGAACTGGCGACCAGGTCGCAGTCCAGCCATTCGCCGGGGCTGGTGACTTTGTGGGCTTTCACATCAATGGCCGCAACGCGGGCGCCAGTGACGTGCTTGCTGCCACGGGCTTCGATCACGGCGCTGCCGGTGAGGATGCGAATGCCTTTGGCACGCGCCTCTTCAACCAGCGCGCCCCGTGGGTTGTGGCGGGCATCGGCTACGGCGACAACGCTGAGGCCGGCGTCGAACCAGTCCAGCGCCACGCGGTAGGCGTGATCGTTGTTGGTGGACAGCACCAGCTTCTTGCCCGGTGCCACGCCGTAGCGACGCACGTAAGTGGAGACCGCTCCCGCCAGCATGTTGCCCGGTACGTCGTTGTTGCCGTACACCAGCGGACGCTCGCACGCACCAGTGGCCAACACCACGCGCTTGGCGCGAACCCGGTGGATACGCTGACGCACCTGGCCGATCGGCGCACGGTCACCGAGGTGGTCGGTGAGGCGTTCGTGAATGGTCAGGAAGTTATGGTCGTGGTAACCGTTGACGGTGGCGCGAGGCAGCAGCACCACGTCCGGCAGGGATTTCAGTTCCGCAATAACACTGGCGACCCATTCAGCCGCCGGCTTGCCATCGAGGCTTTCGCGGGAATCCAGCAAGGAGCCGCCGAATTCTTCCTGCTCGTCCGCGATGATCACCCGGGCGCCACTGCGGGCGGCGGCCAACGCAGCCGCCAGGCCGGCAGGGCCCGCGCCCACAATCAGCACGTCGCAATGACGGTTCATGTAGTCGTAGGTGTCCGGATCGTTCTCGGTCGGCGAGCGGCCTAAACCTGCAGCCTTACGGATGTACTTCTCGTAAGTCATCCAGAACGATTGCGGGTACATGAAGGTTTTGTAGTAGAAACCCGGCGGCATCAGCTTGCCGCCGACCTTGCCGAGAATGCCCATCATGTCGTTGTTCACGCTCGGCCAGCCGTTGGTGCTGGTGGCGACCAAACCCTGGTACAGCGCCTGTTGCGTGGCGCGCACGTTGGGGATTTGCGTGGCTTCGGTGGCGCCGATCTGCAGCACCGCGTTCGGCTCTTCGGCACCGGCGGCGAAGATGCCGCGCGGGCGGGAATACTTGAAGCTGCGACCGATGATGTCGACGCCGTTGGCCAGCAGCGCAGCGGCCAATGTGTCGCCTTCAAAGCCTTTGTAGCTCTGGCCGTTGAAGGTAAAGCTCAGGGCTTTGTTACGGTCGATGCGACCACCGTTGGACAGGCGATTGATCTGGCTCATACCTTCTCTCCAGAAGCCTTGGCGGTGAATTGCGGCTTGCTGCCAATCTTGTAGGTTTCAAGAATTTCGTAGGTCACGGTGTCGCGGGTCGCGTTGAAATACTGGCGGCAACCGGCGGCGTGAATCCACAGTTCGTGGTGCAGGCCGCGCGGGTTGTCGCGGAAGAACATGTAGTCGCCCCACTCCTCGTCGGTGCAGGTGTTCGGGTCCAGTGGGCGCGGGATGTGCGCTTGGCCGGAGGCGTGGAATTCCTCTTCGGAGCGCAGTTCGCCACAGTGAGGACAGAAGATATGCAACATAGGGAATTTCTCCTGTTAGTGGGCGACGGCCGCAGCGCCGTGTTCGTCGATCAGCGCACCGTTGTGGAAACGGTCGATGGAGAAAGGAGCGGCCAACGGGTGCATTTCACCCTTGGCCAGGCTGGCGGCAAATACGTTGCCTGAGCCTGGAGTCGCTTTAAAACCACCGGTGCCCCAACCGCAGTTGAAGAACATGTTCGGGACCGGGGTCTTGGAGATGATCGGGCAGGCATCCGGCGTGGTGTCGACGATGCCGCCCCACTGGCGGTTCATGCGCACGCGGGACAGCACCGGGAACATCTCGACGATGGCCTGGATGGTGTGCTCGATCACCGGGTACGAGCCGCGCTGGCCATAGCCGTTGTAGCCGTCGATACCGGCGCCGATCACCAGGTCGCCCTTGTCGGACTGGCTGATGTAACCGTGCACGGCGTTGGACATGATCACGCTGTCGATAATCGGTTTGATCGGCTCCGACACCAGTGCTTGCAGCGGGTGGGATTCGATCGGCAGGCGGAAGCCCGCGAGCGAAGCCATGTGGCCGGAGTTACCCGCCGTCACCACGCCGACGCGCTTGGCGCCGATGAAGCCTTTGTTGGTTTCCACGCCGATGCACACACCGTTTTCCTTGCGGAAACCGATGACTTCGGTCTGCTGGATCAGGTCCACGCCCAGTGCGTCAGCGGCGCGGGCAAAGCCCCAGGCCACGGCATCGTGACGGGCCACGCCGCCGCGCCGTTGCACGGTGGCGCCCATTACCGGGTAGCGAGTGTTCTTGGAGCAGTCGAGGTACGGAATCTCATCGGCCACTTGTTTGGCGTTGAGCAGTTCGCCGTCCACACCGTTTAGGCGGTTGGCGCTGACGCGACGCTCGGAGTCACGGATATCCTGCAGGGTGTGGCACAGGTTGTAGACGCCACGCTGGGAGAACATCACGTTGTAGTTCAAATCCTGGGACAAACCTTCCCAGAGTTTCATCGCGTGTTCGTACAGGTGCGCCGACTCGTCCCACAGGTAGTTGGACCGCACGATGGTGGTGTTGCGCGCGGTGTTACCGCCGCCCAGCCAGCCTTTCTCGACCACCGCCACATTAGTGATGCCGTGTTCCTTGGCCAGGTAGTAAGCCGTCGCCAGACCATGCCCGCCGCCGCCGACGATGACCACGTCGTAGACCTTTTTCGGGGTGGGCGTGCGCCACATCTTCTGCCAGTTTTCGTGGTGGCTGAGTGAGTGCTTGAAGAGGCCGAAGCCCGAGTAGCGTTGCATAGTCATTACTCCAAAACCGCGCTCAGCGATAAACCGGGAAATCAGCGCACAGGGCGGCCACATGCTTGGCGACGTTGGCCTCCACATCGGCGTCGCCGAGGTTGTCGAGGATGTCGCAGATCCAGCCGGCCAACTCCAGGCATTGGGTCACTTTGAAGCCGCGTGTGGTCACCGCCGGCGTGCCGATACGCAGGCCCGAGGTCACGAAGGGCGACTGCGGGTCGTTGGGCACGGCGTTCTTGTTGACGGTGATGTGAGCGCGACCGAGGGCGGCGTCCGCATCTTTGCCGGTGAGGCCCTGACGGATCAGGCTGACCAGGAACAGGTGGTTATCGGTGCCGCCGGACACTACATCGTAGCCGCGTTTGATAAACACGCCGGCCATGGCCTGGGCGTTGTCGATCACTTGCTGTTGATAGGCCTTGAAACCTGGTTCCTGGGCTTCCTTGAAGCACACCGCCTTGCCGGCAATCACGTGCATCAGCGGGCCGCCCTGGGCGCCCGGGAATACCGCAGAGTTGAGTTTCTTTTCAATTTCTTCGTTGGACTTGGCCAGGATCAACCCGCCACGTGGACCGCGCAGGGTCTTGTGGGTGGTGGTGGTGACCACATCGGCGTAGGGCAGCGGGTTCGGGTACAGACCGGCGGCCACCAGGCCGGCGACGTGGGCCATGTCGACGAACAGCAGCGCACCGACCTTGTCGGCGATCTGGCGAAAGCGCGGGAAATCCAGGGTCTTGGAGTAGGCGGAAAAACCCGCCACGATCATCTTCGGCTTGTGCTCCACGGCCAGGCGCTCGACCTCGTCGTAGTCGATCAGCCCGGTGTTGGTGTCGATGCCGTATTGCACCGCGTTGTACAGCTTGCCCGAGGACGACACTTTGGCGCCGTGGGTCAGGTGGCCGCCGTGGGCCAGGCTCATGCCGAGGATGGTGTCGCCGGCGTTCAACAGCGCCAGGTACACCGCACTGTTGGCGGACGAACCGGAGTGCGGCTGCACGTTGGCATAGTCGGCGCCGAACAGCTGCTTGGCACGCTCGATGGCGAGCACTTCGACCTTGTCCACGTGCTCGCAGCCGCCGTAGTAACGCTTGCCCGGGTATCCTTCGGCGTACTTGTTGGTGAGGCCGCTGCCCTGGGCTTCCATGACACGCTTGCTGGTGTAGTTCTCTGACGCGATCAGCTCGATATGATCTTCCTGGCGCTGCTCCTCGGCATTCATGGCCGCCAGCAGTGCATCGTCATAACCCTGGATCTGGTCTTGCTTGCTGAACATCGCGTCTCTCCCAGCGGCGGCGGTGCGCCAATCGTATTGTTGGGGCCGCCGCACGACGGAGGGGCCCTTTGATGCGATGGTAGGGCTGGCGCAGAGAGGTCAAATGCCTATGGACGCCACGCAAAGGTGCGTTTACGACATGGCCCCCGGCATTTGTAGGAGCGAGCTTGCTCGCGAAAAACCTGAGGGCGCCGCGCGCATCCAGACAGCCCTCGTAATCGTTGACGTTTTTCGCGAGCAAGCTCGCTCCTACAAGGGGTTAGGCGATGATCTTTCGAAGGAGTAGCAGCAGCAGGAAATGCGCCGGATAAAGCGCATACGCCCAGCGCCGCATGGCCGGTGGCGATACCTGCCCGGCATGTCGCAACAAGACCAATCCGGCCAGCGGCGCAATCAGGCATGTCGCCAATCCCAGCATCGCCACCAGCGTGCCGCTATTGAGCAGGATCTGCCATTGATTGGCAGCCAGGCACACCACACCCGGCAGCACGCTGAAGTACCACGGCCGGCGAAACACCAGCAGCATCGCCAACGGCAGCAGCACACCAAAAAACCCGAACATCAACTGAGCCGAAAACAACCCCGCCAAAACCAGCGCGATCAACGCCAATCCTCGATCAATAACCGTCTTCTGCTGCCATCCCCGGGCAACCAGCAAACCCAGCGCCAGGGTCGGCAGTACGTTCAGCGTGTCGGCGTCGTCGATGAACATCCGGTACGGCACCTCACTGATCACACTGAACAGCAGCAACCAGCCCAGATAGCGCCACTGCCCCGTCACCGGCGCGTCCTTGACCCGATGCAAATTCGCCGCGATCGCCAGGCAAAACCACGGGAACGCCAGGCGCCCCGGCACATACAGCCCGTCCAGGCTCAAACCGACATACCGCAGGTGGTCCAGCACCATACTCAGCAGCGCCAGCCACTTGAGCAGGTCCAGGGCGCCATCGCGGACGCGGCTTACAGGAACGCTTTCAGAACCGTGCATAATTCCCCAATGACTTTGCATTAACAGTGCGTGCGCCCGCCCGACAATCTTGGGTAAAGTGCGCACCAACATCGACCACAGGACTGGGCCATGACCGACAAGAGCCAACAATTCGCCAGCGACAACTATTCCGGCATCTGCCCGGAAGCCTGGGCCGCCATGGAACTCGCCAACCAGGGCCATCAACGCGCCTATGGCGATGATGAATGGACCCACCGCGCCGCCGACGGTTTCCGCAAACTGTTCGAAACCGACTGCGAAGTGTTCTTCGCCTTCAACGGTACCGCAGCCAACTCCCTGGCGCTGTCCTCCTTGTGCCAGAGCTACCATAGCGTGATCTGCTCGGAAACCGCCCACGTCGAAACCGACGAATGCGGCGCGCCGGAGTTTTTCTCCAACGGCTCCAAGCTGCTCACCGCCCGCACCGAAAACGGCAAGCTGACCCCGGAGTCGATCCGCGAGATCGCCCTCAAGCGCCAGGACATTCACTACCCGAAACCCCGCGTCGTGACCCTGACCCAGGCCACCGAAGTCGGCAGCGTCTACACCCCGGAAGAAATCCGCGCCATCAGCGTCACCTGCAAGGAACTGGGGTTGAACCTGCACATGGACGGCGCACGCTTCTCCAACGCCTGCGCATTCCTCGGCTGCTCGCCGGCCGACCTGACCTGGAAAGCCGGGGTCGACGTGCTGTGCTTTGGTGGCACCAAGAACGGCATGGCCGTGGGTGAAGCGATCCTGTTCTTCAACCACAAGCTGGCCGAAGACTTCGACTACCGCTGCAAACAGGCCGGGCAGCTTGCCTCAAAGATGCGCTTCCTCTCCGCCCCGTGGGTGGGCCTGCTGGAAAACGACGCCTGGCTCAAACACGCCCGCCACGCCAACCACTGTGCGCAATTGCTCAGCAGCCTGGTGGCGGATATTCCGGGTGTGGAGTTGATGTTCCCGGTGCAGGCCAACGGCGTGTTCCTGCAACTGTCGGAACCGGCAATTGCCGCGCTGACGGCCAAGGGCTGGCGCTTCTACACCTTCATCGGTAAAGGCGGCGCGCGGTTCATGTGCGCGTGGGATACCGAGGAAGAGCGTGTAAGAGAATTAGCCGCAGATATTCGGGAAGTGATGAGCGCCTGAAGTAGGCATCAGCGCCTCAGATAATGGCGAAAGGCCGAGACTGTTTTTTGATATTTCTGACAGCAACAAACTCCGTTTTCATTGACTAGCCTCTTGGAACCCGGAAGGAAAAGGCCGCCTTTCGGGACTAACCGCCAGCCGAATAATCGGCCGGAAACGGAAATCCAGCAGAGGGCAATACCATGGAAGCGCAACGCTACGGAAACAACTTGCTAGGCGAAGGCACTATCAGCACCACCGTCATCGACTGGGACGAATTCAGAAAATCCGCGAAAATCGGTGACACCATCAGCGAACCGACGAGGACATTGCGGATCACTGACAAGGTCTATGAACTGACAGCATCCGGCCAGCACTTCGTCGTGCATATCTATGCCCAATAACCTCTAACTGATCGTTCCCACGCTCTGCGTGGGAACGCCTCCCCGGACGCTCCGCGTCCAGGCCACACCACGGTTCAAGGACGAATTGATGGGCAGAAGCCGCTACACCATTACCGAACCTGAAAAACCACACTTCCTGACATGCACTGTCATGGAATGGACACCGCTATTTACCCGCGACTACCTTGTCGGCCACCTATTGAGTTGCTGGCGATATCAACAAACCCACGAACATTTCAATCTCTACGGCTACGTCGTTCTCGAAAACCATCTGCACTTCGTCGCTCAAGCACCTGACCTGGGTAAATGTGTCAGCCAGTTCAAATCCTTCACCGCTCGAACCATCATTGACGACCTGCAGAAACGAGGAGCGGAGCGAGTGTTGCAGCGTTTGCGTTTCAGCAAACGGGCGCATAAAACGGACCGGATTTATCAGCTATGGCAAGAGGGGTCACACGCCGAGTTGGTGTACAGCGAAGCGGTGATGCGCCAAAAGCTTGATTACATTCACCACAACCCTGTGAAGCGTGGTTATGTGGATTTGGCCGAGCACTGGCGGTATTCCAGCGCCCGCAACTATGCAGGACAGGATGGCCTGATTGAAATTCAGCGCTGGGCCTGATCGTTCCCACGCTCTGCGTGGGAATGCAGCCCGTGACGCTCCGCGTCACACAGCGGGACGCAGAGCGTCCAAGGAGGCATTCCCACGCGGAGCGTGGGAACGATCGATTCCTGTGAAGCGGGGTTGTGTGGACTTGGCCGAGCACTGGCGGTATTCCAGCGCCCGCAACTATGCAGGACCGGACGGCCTGATCGAGATTCAGGGCTGGGCCTGATCGTTCCCACGCTCTGCGTGGGAATGCAGCCCGTGACGCTCCGCGTCACACAGCGGGACGCGGAGCGTCCAAGGAGGCATTCCGACGCGGAGCGTGGGAACGATCATTAGAACTCGATGCGCACATCACCCTTCGGCACGCTGCAGCACGACAGGATGTAACCCTCGGCTTCGTCTTCCTCGGTGATCCCGCCGTTGTGGTCCATCTCGACCTCCCCGCCCAGCTTCAGCACCTTGCACGTCCCACAGATCCCCATGCCGCAAGCTTTCGGAATCAGCAGGCCAAGCTTGGCCGCCGCTGCGTGAACAGTCTCGCCCGGTGCCACGCGGATGCTCTTGCCAGAGGCAATGAATTCCACCTGATGCAGGTCCGCCAGGTCGATCTCCGGTGCATCCGCCGCTTGTTCGGCTTGTTCCACCGCGTCGGCCCGGGCTTCCGGTGGCGTCGCGCCAAAGGATTCCTCGTGGTAGCGGCTCATGTCGAAGCCGGCGGCTTCCAGCAGGCGCTTTACCGCGTTCATGTAAGGCGTCGGGCCGCAACAGAAGACTTCCCGCTCCAGGAAGTCCGGCACCATCAGTTCGAGCATCTTGTGGTTGAGGTAACCGCGATAACCGGCCCAGGGTTCACCCAGGCCGTGTTTCTCGCAAATCAGGTGCAGGCTGAAGTTATCAATCCGCGACGCCATATGCTCCAGCTCGCGGTGGTAAATGATGTCCTTTGGCGAGCGGGCGCTGTGGATAAACGTCATGTCGACGTTGGCGTTGGTGTCGTAGAACCAGCGCGCCATGGACATCACCGGGGTAATACCGACACCACCACTGAGGTACAGCACTTTCGGGCTCGGGAAGTCGATGGCATTGAACAACCCCACCGGCCCGTGCACCGCCAGCTCCTGGCCTTCATGCAGCGTGTCATGCAACCAGTTGGACACCTTGCCGCCCGGCACGCGCTTGATGGTCACCGAAAAGCTGTAAGGCACCGACGGCGAACTGGAAATAGTGTACGAACGCATGATCGGCTGGCCGTCGATTTCCAGCTCCAGGGTGACGAACTGCCCGGGCTTGAAAAAGAACAGGATCGGCTGGTCGGCCATAAAGCAGAAGGTGCGCACGTCCCAGGTTTCCTGGATGACTTTGACGCAACGGACGATGTGCCGACCATTGGCCCAGGTCTGGGTTGTTACCGGGTTCAGGAAGCTGTTGGACATGCTGTTCTCCATAGCCGTGTGATCGGCCTTATGGTGGCGATTCTGCGTAACGAGCGAATCACCCATTTACCTATCTGCGACATTCACATACTTATCGCGACCAGCCCCCATACCACGGGGGTTGCGCGTCGGGAACAGAGTGGGCCATGTCGTTCATGGATAAGGTTCTGGCCGTTGTGGGGCCCACACTCGCTCCCAACAAAGACGCTTTCTTTACGCCTTGCTGCAAAACCTAGCCACTATTCGCCGGCCACACAGAATGGCCATGAGGACACACACGATGGACGTCACCGCAACCTTAAGCTTGGGCGATCCGCTGGAACCCGCACGCAAGGCCACTGCGCAAATGCTGCAAGAACGCGAGCGGACCTTTTCGCTGCCGCAGCCGTTTTACTCTGATGAACGGCTGTTCGATATCGACATGCAGGAAATTTTCCAGAAAGAGTGGTTGATCGCCGGCATGACCTGCGAGATCCCCGCCAAGGGCAACTACATCACCCTGCAAGTGGGCAAGAACCCGATCATCGTGATCCGTGGCGCCGATGGTGTGGTGCACGCATTCCATAACGTGTGCCGCCACCGCGGTTCGCGCTTGTGCACCAGCGACAAGGGCAAGGTCGCCAAGCTGGTGTGCCATTACCACCAGTGGACCTATGAACTGGACGGCCGCCTGCTGTTCGCCGGTACCGAAATGGGCGCCGACTTCGACATGAAGCAATACGGCCTCAAGCCGGTGAATGTGAAGACCGCCGGTGGCTACATCTTTATCAGCCTGTCGGAGAACCCGCCGGCCATCGACGACTTCCTGTCGACCTTGAGCCACTACATGGAACCCTACGACATGGAGAACACCAAGGTGGCGATCCAGACCACCTTGTTTGAAAAAGCCAACTGGAAGCTGGTGCTGGAAAACAACCGCGAGTGCTACCACTGCAACGCGTCGCACCCGGAACTGTTGAAAACCCTGCTGGAATGGGACGACGTCACCGACCCGCGGGCCGACCAGGCCTTCAAGGACCACGTGGCCGCCTCCGCCGCCGCCTGGGATGCCGAAAAGATCCCTTACGCCCACGCCAGCTTCGGCCTGCGTAACCGCATCGTGCGCATGCCGCTGCTCAAGGGCACCGTGTCGATGACCCTCGACGGCAAGCAAGGCTGCAACAAGCTGATGGGCCGCATCAAGAACCCGGACCTGGGCTCGATGCGCATCCTGCACCTGCCTCACTCGTGGAACCACTGCATGGGCGACCACATCATTGTGTTCACCGTGTGGCCGATCAGTGCCCAGGAAACCATGGTCACCACCAAGTGGATCGTGCACAAGGACGCCGTGGAGGGTGTGGACTACGACGTCGAGCGCATGCGCAAAGTGTGGGACGCCACCAATGACCAGGACCGTCGCCTGGCCGAAGAGAACCAGCGCGGCATCAACTCCACCGCATACCAGCCAGGGCCGTACTCCAAGACTTATGAGTTTGGTGTGGTCAACTTTGTGGACTGGTACAGCGAGCGGATGCTGAGCAACCTGGGGGCGGCGCCAGCGCCGTATCTGAAAGGCGTCGCCGTACACGAGTAACCGGCTGACACGCCGCCGATCAAAATGTGGGAGCCGGGCTTGCCCGGCCCCCACACTGGTTTGTGACTGTACAAAATTCATCCAACACCGTGACAGACCGCTGCCCGCCTTACTTCCAGCCATTGCCCAACAACTTATCCACAAAGCCACCCACAGCAATTGTGGGCAACTGCGCTTTCCCGTCGAAATAAAACCAAGAAAATCCGTGACTTATTCAAAGGTACCGGTTTTATCCCACATTGATCATTTTTTGACCTAAAGCCTGAAAGCCACGTCCTGCATAGGCTACAGAGGAACGCAAACACCTTATCCACAGAAGCGCCAACAGACTTTGGGGGCAACTTTGGACCATCTGTGGAAAACCGGCTTAAACCGAGGAAAATCGCGGCTTTGAGAGCAAAAACCAGCCGGAATAGCGATATTGGTTACATTTTAATCAACGCACTGTAAGCCACGCGTTATATGGCCTACAGCGGATAGCGAACATCTTATCCACAGAAGCACCAACAGACTTTGGGGGCAAGTCTGCGCCGGGTATTTTCCTTATCCACAGAAAAACCCAAGGAAAAACCGTCAGTTAGGTTGGTTATTTTTCGTACAGCGAGCTGGAGGGCTTGATTTGCATGGGGTGTGGACAGCCGCGAACAGGTTATCCACAGGTGGGTTAACAGGGATTGTGGGTAAAGCCACAATCGCCGCAAAACAGTGTGGGAGCGGGCTTGCTCGCGAAAGCGGCGGATCAGTCGGTACATGAGTTACCTGACACACCGCCTTCGCGAGCAAGCCCGCTCCCACAGTGGATCAGCGCACTACACCTTCTTCTATAAGCAATTTAAGAATGGCTTCAGCGCCCGCTTCCGGGCTCACGCCTTTGAGCACCTGCCCACCGCCGCCGCTGGCCTTGGCCGTTGCAGCCTTCATCCGGTCGGCACCGCTTTTGGCCTTGATCACCTTGAGGCGCTTGGGCCGAGGCTTGGCCGGCTGCAATACAGCGCCTGTGAATAACTCATCCTCCAACACCTCGACGTCATGGGCCGTCAGCTCACCGCGTTGCGCCGGGCCGTAGGCGCTTTGCCGTGGCTTGGGCGCCGCGTTATCCACCGTGGCCATAAACGGCAGGCGCACCTTCAGCCGCCGCCGTTGGCCGCGAGGCAAGGCCTGCAGCACATGGGCCACGCCGCCTTCGATGGATTCCACCTGGGCCAGGCCGACAATCAACGGCCAACCCAGTTGCTCGGCCAGCAGGAACGGCAACATGCCCGAGCCTTCGCCGGTTTCCGCCTGGCTGCCGGTGAGCACCACCTGGGCGCCCGCGTCCCGCAGATAGTCGCCGAGCACCGGCAAGGCGTCTGCCCCGGCCGGTTGTTCAAGCACGTGCAACTGCGGCAAGCCCATGCCCAGGTAAGCGCGCAGGGTGGGTTCGCCGATGTCGCCGGCGTGCAGCACTTGCAGGTTATCCCCAGCCAGTTGCAGGCCCAGTTCCACAGCGCGCGCATCTTGCTCGGCGCGGCGTGGGCGGCCTGAAGTCGGGTGGGCGCCGATGGACACCAGGCTGATTACATTCGTCGTCATGGCCATTTCCTTAAGCCGCATCGCGCTTGGCGCCGTGGCGGTAGGCCTCGACCGCAACGATCAAGGCTTGCAGTATCGCGGCGCTTTCGCCGATCACCGACAGGTCGGCACGCTTGATCATGTCGCAACCCGGGTCGAGGTTGATGGCCACCACCTTGTCGCAGGCACCAATGCCTTGCAGGTGCTGGATCGCCCCGGAAATCCCCACCGCCACGTAAACCCGCGCGGTGACCCAGGTACCGCTGGCGCCGACCTGACGATCCCGAGCCATGAAGCCGTCATCCACCGCCACCCGCGAGGCGCCTTCTGTAGCACCCAACGCGGCAGCAGTCTGGTGGAACAGTGCCCAGTCCTTGACCCCGTTGCCGCCCGAGAAGATGAATTCGGCCTCCGCCATGGGAATTGCCCCCGGGTCCACGGCCACCGCGCCCAAATCCTCAATGCGCGGCAAGCTGCGGGCCAGGCTTGTGGATAACTCCACCGGCAGCACTTCGTGACGGGTTTCGCTGACGGGATCGGCGCACTCCGCCGCAGCCAGGATCATCCGTGGCAGTGGGCGGGCAAGATCCTCCTGACCCGCGCCTGCACGGCCAATACATTCCTGGCCCTTGATCTGCCAGACCCGCGTGGCCGGGCGCTCCTTGAGGCTCGCGGCAAAACGCCGCCCCAATTCACCACCGCCACTGCGGCTGTCCGGCAGCAACCAGTGGCGCGGGTTGAACTGGTTATCCACAGCCCGCAGACCGTGAACCCGTTGCTCCGGTGAATAACCGTCGAACTCATGCCCGTCCAACACCAGCAGCCGATCCACACCGGCAGTGGCGAAGGCGTTTTCCTTGTGTTCGCCGAACACCACGGCCAATACCGCACCGTCGTCGCCGGCCAGTTGCCGGGCCAGGCCCAGCAAGTCGCGGTCGTGGCTGCTCAGGCGGCCGCCGACCATGTCCGGCACCACGTTGATATAGAACGCGGGGGCTGCCACCTGATGCAGCGGCAATTGCACTTCCACCGCTGCCGTACGCTTGGCCGCGCCGCCCTGCTGGGCGCCGCTGCGGTCAATACGCTTGATGCCGTTGGGGCCGATAAAACCGACACCGTGCACGTTCTTGCGGATGACCCCATTGGGCCCCATCCAGCTGTGTTGCACCGGCTGCATCGCCGCGTGCAGCGGGTGCAGGCGGTTACGGGCGATCCATTCGGCCCGTGGGTCGCGGCGGATAATGTCGCTCATCAATGCACCTCCGCAGGTTCGCGTTTCGGCGCCTTGGCCGGTGCCGCGTCTTCAAGCAACGCGTCAGCTACCAGTTCGGCAATGTCCTTGATCAAGGGACGCGGTTCGACCACGCCTTCCAGCATCGCCGTGCACTGTGGACAACCCACGGCCACCAGTTCGGCGCCGGTCTCGCGGATGTCTTCCATGCGCATGTCGGGAATCCGCTGCTTGCCGGGAATATCGGTGATCGGCGCCCCGCCACCGCCACCGCAGCAGCGCGAGCGGAAACCGGAGCGCTGCATTTCCTTGACCTCGATCCCCAGCGCCCGCAGCACTTGGCGCGGTGCCTCGTACTCACCGTTGTAGCGGCCCAGGTAGCACGGGTCGTGATAGGTCACGCTGTTGCCTTTGTGCTGGCCCAGGTTCAGGGCGCCGGCGTCGATCAGTTCGGCCATGTAGGTGCTGTGGTGCTGCACCAGGTAGTTGCCATCGAAGGCGCCGTATTCGTTTTTCAGCACGTGGAAACTGTGGGGGTCGCAGGTGACGATGCGCTTGAAGCTGTACTTGGCCAGGGTCTGGATATTGCGTGCGGCCAGCAGCTGGAAAGTGGCTTCATCGCCCAGGCGCCGGGCCACGTCGCCGCTGTCGCGCTCTTCAAGGCCCAGTACGGCGAAGTCGACCTTGGCGGCTTTCAGCACTTTGACGAACGAGCGCAGGGTGCGCTGGTTGCGCATGTCGAAGGCACCGTCGCCGACCCAGAACAGCACGTCGACGGTTTTCTTGTCGCTGAGCAAGGGCAGGTTCAAATCCGCCGCCCAGTTCATCCGCCCGCCCGGCGCAAAACCGCCGGGGTTGTCGGTGGCGATCAGGTTTTCCAGGACTTCGGCGCCCTTGTTCGGGGTCGCGCCTTTTTCCAGGGTGAGGTGGCGGCGCATGTCGACGATGGCGTCCACGTGCTCGATCATCATCGGGCACTCTTCCACGCAGGCGCGGCAGGTGGTGCAGGACCACAGGGTTTCCGCATCCACCAGACCATTGACGATTGGCTGGTGCGGGTTGCCGGCGTGTTCGCCGATGGCTTTGCCCGGATACGGGCTGCCGGCGAACTTGGCGTCGGTGCCACCGGCCAGGCCGACGACCATGTCCTGGATAAGTTTTTTCGGGTTCAGTGGCTGGCCGGCGGCGAACGCCGGGCACGCGGCTTCGCACTTGCCGCACTGCACGCAGGCGTCGAAGCCGAGCAGTTGGTTCCAGGTGAAATCCACCGGTTTTTCCACGCCCAGGGGCGCGCTTTTATCGGCGAGGTCCAGGGGTTTCAAACCGGTGGAACGGCCGCCGCCGAAGCGTTCGGCGCGGCGGTGCCAGGCCAGGTGCAGGGCACCGGCGAAGGCGTGTTTCATCGGCCCGCCCCAGGTCATGCCGAAGAACATTTCCGACACGCCCCACAACACGCCCAGGCTCAGCAGCGCGGCGAGCAGCCAGCCGCCGAAGTCCGCCGGCAGAATCCCGGCCACCGGCAAGGTCACCAGGAAGAAGCTCACCGAGAACGCCATCAGGCTTTTCGGCAGGCGCATCCACGGGCCTTTCGACAGGCGTGCAGGCGGGTTGCGACGGCGCAGGTAGACGAAGGTGGCGCCGACAAACATCAGCACCGAAGCCAACAGCAAGGCGTAGCCGAGGATGCGGTTATGCAGGCCGAAACCGTGCACCAGGATCGCCAGCAGCGCCGAGAGCACAAAGCCCAGGGCTGTGGCGACGTGGGTGTTGGCGATGTATTTGTCGCGGGCGACCACATGGTGCAGGTCGACCATGTAGCGCTTGGGCATGGCCAACAGGCCGCCGAGCAAGTCGACCTTGGAGGACCGCCCGCGGCGCCACATGTTCACCCGGCGCAGCGCGCCGAGGACGGCAAGGCCCAGGGCGGCGAAGAGCAGGATGGGAAGAAGGGTGTTCAACATGGTGAAGCTCCCGAAGACCACACAGGTCTACTGTGAAACTGGCCCGAAATGTGGGAGCGGGCTTGCTCGCGAAGGCAGCGTGTCAGTCGATGCATCCAGTGGCTGACACACCGCTTTCGCGAGCAAGCCCGCTCCCACATTTGACCGAGTACACCTCGTCAGAAATCCTTGCACAGGCGCAGGGCGTCATAGATGGCCGCGTGGGTATTACGCTGGGCCACGCAGTCACCAATGCGGAACAGCAAGTACCCCTCGCCCGGCTCGCTCAGGCACGGCTGCGGCTTGATCGCGAACAGGGCCTCGATGTCCATCTGGCCCTTGTTGCGCGAGCCTGCCTTGAGCCCGTAGTAGAGCTCTTCGTCCGGACGCACGCCGTTCTCGACCACCACCTGGTCCACCACCCGCTCTTCCCTGGCCCCGGTGTATTCGTTCTCCAGCACCGCCACCAGCTTGTCGCCTTCGCGGTAGACCTTTTCCAGCATCATGTCGCCGGTCATGATCACTTCCTTGGGGTACATGCTGCGGTAGTACGTCGGGAACGACGTACCGCCCACGGCCACGCCCGGCTTGATGTCGTCGGTGACGATCTCGACCTGGCTGCCCTTGTCCGCGAGGAAGTCGGCCACCGACATGCCGGTGAACTCGCAGATGGTGTCGTACACCAGCACGTTCTTGCCAGGTAGAACCTTGCCGTCGAGCACGTCCCAGCTGCTGACCACCAGGCCTTCAGCCGCGCCCCAGTGTTCGTTCTGCTCCAGGAACGGATGACCGCCCACCGCCAGCACCACCACGTCCGGGCGCAGGTCAAGGATGGTTGCCGCGTCCGCCGCCACGCCCAGGCGCAGGTCGACGTTCAGGCGCGCCAGTTCCAGCTGGAACCAGCGGGTGATCCCGGCAATCTGGTCACGCTGCGGGGCTTTCGATGCAGTGGTGATTTGCCCGCCGATAAATTCTTTCTTCTCGAACAACGTCACGTCGTGGCCACGTTCGGCAGCCACCCGCGCCGCTTCCATCCCGGCCGGGCCGGCCCCCACCACCACGACTTTGCGTTTTGGCCCGGTGGATTTCTCGATGATGTGCGGCACGCCCATGTATTCACGGGAAGTGGCGGCGTTCTGGATGCACAGCACATCCAGGCCCTGGTACTGGCGGTCGATGCAGTAGTTGGCGCCGACGCACTGTTTGATCTGGTCGATCTGGCCCATCTTGATCTTGGCGATCAGGTGCGGGTCGGCGATGTGGGCGCGGGTCATGCCGACCATGTCCACGTAGCCGCCTTCCAGGATGCGCGTGGCCTGGTTCGGGTCCTTGATGTTCTGCGCGTGCAGCACCGGGGCCTTGACCACTTCCTTGATGCCGGCCGCCAGGTGCAGGAACGGCTCCGGTGGATAACTCATGTTCGGGATAACGTTGGCCAGGGTGTTGTGGGTGTCGCACCCCGAGCCGACCACGCCGATGAAGTCGAGCATGCCGGTGTCGTCGTAGTACTTGGCGATCTGTTTCATGTCCTCGTGGGACAGGCCGTCCGGATGGAATTCGTCGCCGCACAAACGGATGCCGACGCAGAAATCCGGGCCGACTTCCTTGCGTACCGCCTTCAACACCTCAAGGCCGAAACGCATGCGGTTTTCGAAGCTGCCGCCCCATTCGTCAGTACGTTTGTTGACCCGAGGGCTCCAGAACTGGTCGATCATGTGCTGGTGCACCGCCGACAGTTCCACACCGTCCAGGCCACCCGCCTTGGCCCGTGCCGCAGCGGTAGCGTAGTTGCCGATCACCCGCCAGATTTCTTCAGGCTCGATGGTCTTGCAGGTGGCGCGGTGCACCGGCTCGCGGATGCCCGAAGGCGACAGCAGCGTGGGCCAGTGCTCGCCGTCCCAGCGCGAGCGACGGCCCATGTGGGTAATCTGGATCATGATCTTGGCGCCATGCTTGTGCATGGCGTCGGCCAGGTTCTGGAAGTGCGGGATGATCCGGTCATCCGCCAGGTTCACCGACTTCCACCAGCCTTGCGGGCTGTCGATGGCGACACTGGAAGAACCGCCGCAGATCGCCAGGCCGATCCCGCCCTTGGCTTTCTCTTCGTAGTACTTCACATAGCGGTCGGTGGTCATGCCGCCGTCGGTGGCATACACCTCGGCGTGAGCGGTACTGAGCACGCGGTTGCGGATGGTCAGTTTGCCGATCTGGATCGGCGCAAACATTGCTTCGAAAGCCATGGCAGGGTCCTCGACTTACAACGGCTTGACGGTGAACAGGCCGTCGTCGTGGCCCTCTTCGGAGCCGCCGTATACCTGTTCCGCAACGGTGCGGATCTTGCTGCCGCGGGCTTCGAGAATCTGGTCCATCGCGCCGGCAAACCAGCCGGTGAACATGTAGTCGACCTTGCGCCCGACCTTGCCGTACACGTAGACGAATGCCGAGTGCTCGAGCTTGACGCTGGCGGTGCCTTTATCGAGGTCGATGTCCTGGATCTTGAACAGGCCCCAGCCGCGCTGCGACAGGCGCTTCATGTAGTGCTCGAACACTGCGACGCCTTCCAGGCCGTGGCATTCAGCTTCTTTTTCACACCAGTGCCAGGCGGATTTGTAGCCGGCCTTGTAGAGGATTTCGGCGTAGGCCTCGCTGCCCAGGACTTCTTCGATCCCCATGTGATTATTGACGAAGAAATGGCGCGGCACGTACAGCATCGGCAGGGCGTCGGAGGTCCAGACACCGGTTTCGCTGTCGACTTCGATAGGCAATTGAGGGGCGATCTTGGCCATGGAAACTTAACTCCGGAAAATGCTTTGATAAGCCCCCAACGCATAAGGTTGGGGGAAAAGAGGCGTGAGTGGTGGCTTATTCGCCCCAGACGTCCTTCAGGACGTTGACCCAGTTTTCGCCCATGATCTTGCGCACCACGCGCTCGGGATGGCCGCGCTTGAGCAGGGTCTCGGTGAGGTTCGGGAACTCGCCCACGGTGCGGATGCCCAGCGGGTTGATGATCTTGCCGAAGCTGGTCAGGCGGCGGGCGTAGCCCTTGTCGTGGGTCAGCATTTCGAAGAAATCCTGGCCATGGCCCTGGGTGAAGTCGGTGCCGATGCCGATGGCGTCTTCGCCCACGATGTTCATGGTGTACTCGATGGCTTCGGCGTAGTCGTCGATGGTCGAGTCGATGCCCTTGGCCAGGAACGGCGCGAACATGGTCACGCCGACAAAGCCACCGTGGTCGGCGATGAACTTCAGCTCTTCATCGGACTTGTTGCGCGGGTGCTCTTTGAGGCCTGAAGGCAGGCAGTGGGAGTAGCACACCGGCTTTTTCGATTCGAGGATGACTTCTTCGGAAGTCTTGGAGCCCACGTGTGACAGGTCGCACATGATGCCGACGCGGTTCATCTCGGCGACGACCTCGCGACCGAAGCCCGACAGGCCGCCATCGCGCTCATAGCAGCCGGTGCCCACCAGGTTCTGGGTGTTGTAGCACATCTGCACCACGCCAACCCCGAGCTGCTTGAAGATCTCGACGTAGCCGAGCTGGTCTTCAAACGCGTGGGCGTTCTGGAAGCCGAAGATGATGCCGGTCTTGCCCTGTTCCTTGGCGCGACGGATATCGGCGGTGGTTTTCACCGGGATCACCAGGTCGCTGTTTTCGCGAATCAGGGTCTGGCTGGCCACGATGTTGTTAATGGTGGCCTGGAACCCTTCCCATACCGACACGGTGCAGTTGGCAGCGGTGAGGCCACCCTTGCGCATGTCTTCGAACAGGTCGCGGTTCCACTTGGCAATGATCAGCCCGTCGATAACGATGCTGTCGGCGTGCAATTCGGCTGGGCTCATCAGGCGTCCCCTTATTGGCGATTCATGCGCCGAATCGTCTGCCGGCGCTTTGGGGCCAGCATATGCCCCGGGGCAGAAGGAGCCGGGTGCAAAAACGACAAGGGAATTGCCGAAAGCGTCAATCCGCGACAAAGGCCAACATGACATCTCTGACGGGTGTCTGTTCTTTGTCTTACGCTTGAGCCAGAATTTGCTCATCAACTGATATGAGACGGCGCAATGAAATCGATTTTCCTGGCTTTGGCACTCATCGCAACCGGCGCACACGGCGCTGAAGACACCGACAGCACGCCCTGCGATGGCATCGAGAACGACAAGCAAACCCTGGAATGCGCCACCTACAACAAAACCACCGCCGAACAACTGCTCAAGGATAACTACCAGGGCTTGCTGGAACGCATGGGTTCGACCTATGGCAGCAACAAGACGCAGCTGGCGGACATTACCGCTCGTCTGAAGGATGCCCAGCAGAAGTGGGAAAAGTTACGTGATGCGGATTGCGCCGTAGATACCTTTCCGGCAGTGGCGGGAAGCAAGGCATATGCGATCCAGCAGAATGATTGTCTGGCGCGGATGAGTGATGAACGGTCGGAGTTTTTGGAGTCGATTGGGCAGGAATAAGCGACAATCCCCTCCACTCTTTACTCAGAACCAAGGCTATTCATGACAATCTGCGGCATCGAAATCAAAGGCAGCGAAGCCATTATTGCTGTCGCCTCTCTCGACGGTCAGGCATTGAGCCATGCAGCCCTGGCCACCAAGAAAATCGCCCTTGAAGACGATGATGAGGCGGCCAACGTCAAGGCCTTCGCCGCTCAGGTCAGCGCGTTTGTGCGGGAAAACGGCATCAGCCGCATCGCCATCAAGAAGCGCAGCAAGAAAGGCGAATTCGCCGGTGGCCCGACTACGTTCAAGATTGAAGGTGTGTTTCAGTTGCTGGAGGGCGTTGAAGTGACGCTGCTGTCGCCGCAGACCATCAATGCGCAGAACAAGAAACACGACTTTGCCCTGCCGGCGACGCTGAACAAGTATCAGCATGAGGCTTACAAGGCCGCGTGTTCAGCCCTGCTGAAGAAATAAGCTACATCGCACATCCCCTGTGGGAGCGGGCTTGCTCGCGAATGCGGTGTGTCAGTCAATACATGTACCGACTGATCCACCGCTTTCGCGAGCAAGCCCGCTCCCACATTTGATCTGCATTGTTCTCAAGAGCGGTGTTCATACCGCTTCCCGGCGCCGATCTTCCCTTGGGCACTTGGCAAACCTTGCCCGGTAGCTGCGGGTGAAATACGACGGCGACTCAAACCCGCAGGCGATGCTCACCTCCAGCACGCTCAGGTCGCTCTGGCGCAACAACTGCCGAGCCTTTTCCAGGCGCAAACCCAGGTAGAAGTTGCTCGGTGTGTCGTTCAGGTGCAGCCGAAACAAGCGCTCCAACTGCCGCCGCGTGACCTTGATCGCCTCCGCCAGTGCCAGTGTGCTCAACGGCGGTTCCGTGTGCTGTTCCATCTCCCCAATCACCTGCACCAACTTCTTGTTGTTGATGCCGTAGCGCGTGGCGATCTGCATGCGTTGGTGGTCTTTGCGCGGGCGGATGCGGCCGAGCACGAATTGCTCGGACACCTGGATCGCCAACTCTGGCCCGTGAGCCTGGCTGATCAGGTTGAGCATCAGGTCGATGGACGCGGTGCCGCCCGCCGAGGTGATGCGCCGGCGGTCGATCTCGAACAGCTCCTGGGTTACCGTCAGCTGTGGATAAGATTCCTTGAAGGCGTCGATGGCTTCCCAGTGCAGGGTCAGGCGGTGGCCGTCGAGCAGGCCGGCTTCGGCGAGTACGCAGGCGCCAGTGTCGATGGCGCCCAGGGTCACGCCGTCGTGGTCAAGGCGGCGCAGCCAGTGTTCCAGTGCGGGCGTGGCGAACTTCAGCGGTTCGAAGCCGGCCACCACCAGTAAGGTCGAGCCTTTCTTCAGCGGCTCCAGCGCGGCGTCGGCGTTGACCGACATGCCATTGCTCGCCAGCACCGCGCCGCCGTCGGCGCTCAAGACATGCCAGCGGTACAGCTCGCCGCGAAAACGATTGGCGACACGTAAAGGTTCGATCGCGGAGATAAAGCCGATGGCGGAGAAGCCCGGCATCAGCAGAAAGTAGAAATCCTGGGACATGGAGCGCGCTCGTAGGACGGACAGCGTGGTCACTGTGATACGCCAGTTCAATCGGTCATTCAAGGGGGCAGGTCGCTGCAGTGCAAGAGCTGGTCGCCGCCGTGCGTTTTGTCGGGGACCAAGCTGCGTAACTTGGCTGCACGGTGCACAAAGACGCCGGAACCCACAATAACAACCTGCCGAGGGAACCACCATGAACCGACTGATCAGCCGCTGCGTGCTCGCACTCAGCGCCAGCGCCATTTTGAGCACCAACGTCATGGCAGCCGATGCGCCTTCTTGCCAGAACGTGCGCATGGGCGTGGTGAACTGGACCGACGTAATCGCCACCAGTGCCATGACTCAAGTGTTGCTCGACGGCCTCGGCTACAAGACCAAACAGACCAGCGCGTCCCAGCAAATCATCTTTGCCGGTATTCGCGACCAGCGCCTGGACATGTTCCTGGGCTACTGGAACCCGCTGATGACCCAGACCATCACCCCGTTTGTCGACGCCAAGCAGGTCAAGGTGCTCGACAAGCCGTCCCTGGAAGACGCCCGCGCGACCCTGGCGGTGCCGACTTACCTGGCCGACAAGGGCCTGAAGACCTTCGCCGACATCGCCAGGTTTGAAAAAGAACTGGGCGGCAAGATCTACGGTATTGAACCAGGCTCGGGCGCCAACACCCAGATCAAGGCGATGATCGCCAAGAATCAGTTTGGCCTGGGCAAGTTCCAACTGGTGGAATCCAGCGAGGCCGGCATGCTCGCCGCCGTCGACCGCGCCGTGCGCCGCAAGGAGGCCGTGGTGTTCTTCGGCTGGGCGCCGCACCCGATGAACGTCAACGTGGCGATGACTTACCTCACCGGCAGTGATGACGCGCTGGGCCCGAACGAAGGCATGGCCACCGTGTGGTCCGTCACCTCGCCGACCTACGCCGAGCAATGCCCCAACGTGCACAAGTTGCTCAGCAACCTGACCTTCACCGCCGCCGACGAGAGCCGAATGATGCAGCCGCTGCTGGATCACAAGGACGCTTTCGAGTCGGCCAGGCAATGGCTCAAGGATCACCCGCAAGACCAGCAGCGCTGGCTGGAAGGCGTGACCACCTTCGACGGCAAACCCGCCGCAGCCAACCTGCAATTGACCAGCAAATAACCTGTCTTGAATCACCGTTTCGCAGCCGCTCCCGGCTGCGAACGGTATGACTACGCCTGAAAATCACGCCTGTAAGGAACCTGCCTCATGACCCACGACGTCATCATCACCTGCGCACTCACCGGTGCTGGCGACACGACCGCCAGAAGCCCTCACGTGCCGGTCACTCCGAAACAAATCGCTGCCGCGGCGGTGGAAGCAGCCAAGGCCGGTGCCACCGTGGTGCATTGCCACGTACGTGACCCCCAAACCGGCAAGTTCAGCCGCGACGTGGCGCTGTACCGCGAAGTGATGGAGCGCATCCGCGAGGCGGACGTCGACATCATCGTCAACCTCACCGCCGGCATGGGTGGCGACCTGGAAATCGGTGGCGGCGAGAACCCCATGGAGTTCGGGCCCAACACCGACCTGGTGGGCCCGCTGACCCGCCTGGCCCACGTGGAAGAGCTGCTGCCGGAAATCTGCACCCTCGATTGCGGCACCCTGAACTTCGGCGATGGCGACACCATTTACGTCTCCACCCCGGCCCAGCTGCGGGCTGGCGCCAAGCGTATTCAAGAGCTGGGCGTTAAAGCCGAGCTGGAGATTTTCGACACCGGTCACCTGTGGTTCGCCAAGCAGATGATCAAGGAAGGCTTGCTCGACAACCCGTTGTTCCAGCTGTGCCTGGGCATCCCGTGGGGCGCGCCGGCCGACACCACCACCATGAAAGCCATGGTCGACAACCTGCCGGCTGACGCGGTGTGGGCCGGCTTCGGCATTGGTCGCATGCAGATGCCGATGGCGGCGCAAGCAGTGCTGCTGGGCGGCAACGTACGGGTCGGCCTGGAAGACAACCTGTGGCTGGACAAGGGCGTGCTGGCGACCAACGGCCAGTTGGTGGAACGCGCCAGCGAGATCCTCAGCCGCCTGGGTGCGCGGGTCATGACCCCGGCCGAAGGCCGCGTGAAGATGGGCCTGACCAAGCGGGGCTAAAACACACTGCACGACGCCCTGCAGGAACCGAATCAAATGTGGGAGCGGGCTTGCTCGCGAATGCGGTGGATCAGCCACCGAATGCATCAACTGAAAGCCCGCTCCCACATTTTGATCTTGGCTCTCACACAGAATCACCGAACTCTCTTAGGAATTTGCCATGAGCTTTATCACTGAAATCAAAACCTTCGCAGCGCTGGGCAGCGGCGTTATCGGCAGTGGCTGGGTATCCCGCGCACTGGCTCACGGCCTGGATGTGGTGGCCTGGGACCCGGCGCCTGGTGCCGAAGCGGCCCTGCGCAAACGTGTCGCGAATGCCTGGGGCGCACTCGAGAAACAAGGCCTTGCACCCGGCGCCTCGCAAGATCGCCTGCGCTTTGTGGCCACCATTGAAGAGTGCGTGAAAGACGCCGACTTCATCCAGGAAAGCGCCCCGGAACGCCTGGAATTGAAGCTGGAGTTACACAGCAAAATCAGCGCGGCGGCCAAGCCGAACGCGTTGATTGGTTCGAGTACTTCGGGGTTGTTGCCGAGCGAGTTTTATGAAGGCTCCACGCACCCGGAACGTTGCGTGGTGGGGCATCCGTTCAACCCGGTTTACCTGTTGCCGCTGGTGGAAGTGGTAGGCGGCAAAAACACTGCGCCGGAAGCGATTCAGGCAGCAATCAAAGTGTACGAATCCCTCGGCATGCGCCCTTTGCATGTGCGTAAGGAAGTGCCCGGTTTTATCGCTGACCGGCTGCTGGAAGCCCTGTGGCGTGAGGCGTTGCACCTGGTGAACGATGGTGTGGCAACCACCGGCGAGATCGATGATGCGATTCGCTTTGGCGCCGGTTTGCGCTGGTCGTTCATGGGGACGTTCCT
The DNA here is from genome assembly GCF_013386835.1 of Pseudomonas sp. IPO3774. Lineage (NCBI taxonomy): Bacteria > Pseudomonadati > Pseudomonadota > Gammaproteobacteria > Pseudomonadales > Pseudomonadaceae > Pseudomonas > Pseudomonas sp. IPO3774. The sequence continues at coordinate 85,114 of NZ_JACAQY010000008.1, read as the reverse complement.
GACCTATACGCTGGCGGGCGGTGATGCCGGGATGCGCCACTTCATGGCGCAGTTCGGCCCGGCCTTGCAGCTGCCGTGGACCTATCTGCCGGCGCCGGAATTGACCGACAAATTGATTGATGACGTGGTGGACGGCACCAGCGATCAGTTGGGCAAACACAGCATTTCGGCGCTGGAGCGCTATCGTGATGATTGCCTGCTGGCGGTGCTGGAGGCGGTGAAGATCACCAAGGAAAAACACGGTATGACCTTCGCCGAATAACCGCTGTTGATTTTCTGTGGGAGCTGGCTTGCCTGCGATAGCGATGTTGGATTCACCGCCGCCATCGCAGGCAAGCCAGCTCCCACATTTGACCGAGTACATACCCGGAATTCATGACATGCCCGCACTCACCACCTACACCACCAAAATCCTCCCCGAGTGGGTCGACTACAACGGCCACCTGCGCGATGCGTTCTACCTGCTGATTTTCAGCTACGCCACCGATGCGCTGATGGACACCCTGGGCCTGGACAGCGAAAACCGCGAAGCCAGCGGCCACTCGCTGTTCACCCTGGAGTTGCACCTCAACTACCTGCACGAAGTGAAACTGGGCGCCGCCGTCGAGGTACACACCCAACTCATCGCCCACGACCGCAAGCGCCTGCACCTCTATCACAGCCTGCACCTGGTGGGCGACGAAAAGGAGCTGGCGGGCAACGAACAGATGCTGCTCCACGTCGACCTCGCCGGGCCGCACTCGGCGCCATTCAGTGAAGCGGTGCTGGGCAAGCTTGCCAGCATCAGCGCCGAACAAACCGACCTGCCGAAGCCCGCCCTGCTCGGCCGCGTGATTGGACTGCCACCCCAAAAATAAGGAATCGCCATGCAAACCGCCGCCGCTGTTGCCGACTTCCGTACTTACCCACTGATCAGTGACCTGGCCGATGTGCAGGTACACGGCGATCACCTCAGTGTGCGATGGGCCGATGGGCGGGTCAGCCCGTTTCATCACCAGTGGCTGCGGGACAACTGCCCGTGCCCTGTTTGCGTCTACAGCGTGACCCGTGAACAGGTGCTGGAAATCGTCGATGTGGACGAACACCTCACGGCCCTCAGTGCTCGTATCGACCAGGGTCTGCTGACAGTGGAATGGAGTGGCGGGCATCGCAGCCAATACGATCCCGGATGGTTGCGGGCGCACGCCTACGACGATGAGTCCCGCGCCGAACGCCGGGCTGCCAAACCGAAATCCCTGCTGTGGGATCGTACGTTCGAGCTGCCCGTATTCGACTACGCAGCGCTGATGGAAGACCCGAAAGCCCTGCTGCAATGGCTGCTGGCCCTGCGTGACAGCGGCCTCACCCAAGTGCGCGGTGTGCCCACCGAACCTGGCTCGCTGGCGCTGATCGCCAAGCGCATTTCGTTCATCCGCGAGAGCAACTTCGGCGTGCTGTTCAACGTGCAGTCCAAGGCCGATGCCGACAGCAACGCCTACACGGCATTCAACCTGCCGCTGCACAGTGATTTGCCGACGCGGGAGCTGCAACCCGGGCTGCAGTTCTTGCATTGCCTGGTGAACGACGCCGACGGGGGCGAGAGTATTTTTGTCGATGGTTTTGCGATTGCGCGGGCGCTGCGGGACGAAGATCCGGAAGCCTTTCGCGCGTTGTGCGAGATCCCGGTGGAGTTTCGCAACAAGGACCGTCACAGCGACTATCGCCGGCTAGCGCCGATCATTGCTCTGGATGCCTTGGGTGAAGTCGCCGAGATTCGCATGGCCAACTTTCTGCGCGGGCCGTTTGAGGCGCCTGCAGAGCAGATGCCGTTGCTCTATCGCGCCTATCGCCGGTTTATTGCGATGACCCGGGAGGAGCGTTTTCGGCTGGTCAAACGTCTGAATCCGGGCGAGCTGTGGTGCTTTGATAATCGCCGGACCCTGCATGCGCGCAATGCGTTTGATCCGGCGTCCGGCGCGCGGCATTTCCAGGGCTGCTATATCGATCGGGATGAGTTGTTGTCCCGGATATTGGTGTTGCAGCGGTAGACCGAGGCTCCCCCTTCGCGAGCAAGCCCGCTCCCACATTTGACCGAGTTCCTCCTGAAAAAACGCGGTCAAATGTGGGAGTGGGCTTGCTCGCGAAGGGGCCAGCAGCTTCACCTCAAATTTCAGCTCAAAAAAAGCCCCGATCCAGCCGTGACAGGATCGGGGCAGAGTGCTTTGTGTGAGCTGCGCATCCCGAGGGTGACCAAACCTTCAAGCTGCTTGCTTGATGCCAGTGTGCACACTCCCCTGCCTTGCGAGTTAGCCGAAAACGACCTGTTCATAGGTGTGCCGGACATTCATGCATTCAGGCCTTGCCGACTCGGTGATGGCCTACCAGAATCGACTTCAATCCCCCGCTCCCCTAACAAGGATTAACGTCATGATGCACGCGGATTTGATTGACCAGGATGACCTGCTGGGCCAGCTGCGGTCGTTGGGTTTCGAGGTGTCCAGCGGCGCTACCGCCGAGCAGGCTTGCGAGTGTGCGGTGCGCGGCTTGAGCGCGGCGCGGGCCAAGGCGCTCAAGGGTATGGTTGAGCAGATGTACACCGGCAGCGCGACGATCTTGCCGGCGGTGAGGCAGGCGATCGACAAGCAGTTGTTGCCGGCGCTGGTGCAATTTCGGCAGAACTCTGGCGCCTGATATACCGCATTCGCGAGCAAGCCCGCTCCCACATTCGACCGCGTTCCTACTGAAAAAACGCGGTCAAGTGTGGGAGCGGGCTTGCTCGCGAATGCAGGCGACTCGGTCTAAAGCCTTACACTCGCGAAAGTCGACTCATTCCTGGCCTGGCTCAACGCCGACAACGGCCCGGACAACGGTGACAACACCAGCGCCTGCGGAATCGGCATCATCGCTACCTGCTGCGTGGTGTTGGAACCCACACGCTCATCCCGCGGCGGAATGCCGAAGTATTCGCGGTAGCACTTGGAGAAGTGCGGCGTGGAGACAAACCCGCACACCGACGCCACTTCGATGATCGACATCGGCGTTTGCTTGAGCAACTGCCGCGCACGGATCAGGCGCAACTTGAGGTAGTAGCGCGACGGCGAACAGTGCAGGTATTTCTGGAACAAGCGCTCCAGTTGACGCCGGGAAACCGCTACGTACACCGCCAGTTCATCGAGGTCGATCGGCTCTTCCAGGTTGGCCTCCATCAGCGCGACGATTTCCTGCAACTTCGGCTGGTTGGTGCCAAGCATGTGCTTGAGCGGCACACGCTGGTGATCCTGTTCGTTGCGGATGCGCTCGTACACAAACATCTCGGAGATCGCCGCCGACAATTCACGGCCGTGGTCGCGGCTGATCAGGTGCAGCATCATGTCCAGCGGCGCGGTGCCGCCGGAGCTGGTGAAGCGGTTGCGGTCGAGGGTGAACAGGCGTGTGCTCATGGCCACGCGGGGAAAGGCTTCCTGCATCGACGCCAGGCATTCCCAGTGCACGCTGCAATCAAACCCGTCCAGCAGGCCGGCGCAGGCCAGGGCCCAGCTGCCGGTGCACACCGCGCCAAGGCGACGGGATTGGCGCGCCTGGCTTTGCAGCCACGACACATGTTCACGGGTCACGGTGCGCTGGATACCCACGCCGCCACAGACGATCACGGTGTCCAGGGCCGGGGCTTTGTGCATGGAAGCATCGGGGGTGATTTGCAGACCGTCGCTGGCCCACACCTGGTTTCCGTCCACACTCAACGTCGTCCAGCGATACAGCTCGCGGCCGGAGAGTTGGTTGGCCATGCGCAGGGGTTCGACTGCGGAGGCCAGGGAAATCAGCGTGAAATTGTCCAGCAGCAAAAAGCCGATGGATTGAGGCGCACGGTTCTGGGGTTGAGCCCCGGAGTTGAACGACGTCATCGCGGTATCTCCTCACACAAAGCGGGTGATGGCCTCAGGCGAGGCTCTTGTTATTGCGCTCATCGCCTTAAGGAAACTCCTATGGCGAGAGGCTTTGTATTGATAGAGCAAATGCCATGCCTAAAGTTGAATGCGTATTCAATAACTCCTGAAAACGACCTCATGACGTGTCTATATAAGCCCGCGCATGGAGTGGGGGATATGACCCAGAAAAGACGTGAGAGAACGCAGGCTCAAGGTGTGTGAGCAGATCGGTAGCACTTGTGGGAAGGGAGAGAAACGACGTGGGAAAAGTCTGTCACCACAAGCACGGGTGACCGATGGTCATGAGGGGAAATCGTTCGGGAGCTACTTATCTAATTGCGACGCGCTAAAAGGTGGCGCTTGTGGGTGTCGGTGTTCACTTTATGAGCAGTGTTGCCTGGTCTACCGCATTCGCGAGCAAGCCCGCTCCCACACTTGACCGCGTTTTTTCAGTAGGAACTCGGTCGAATGTGGGAGCGGGCTTGCTCGCGAATGCAGGCGACGCGGTCTTTCCGGATCAACACTCCACCGCACTCACCGCCAACCCACCCCGCGATGTTTCCTTGTACTTGTCATGCATATCCGCCCCGGTATCGCGCATGGTGCGGATCACCCGGTCCAGCGAGATGAAGTGCTGGCCATCCCCCCGCAGCGCCATCTGCGCCGCGTTGATCGCCTTCACCGCGGCAATCGCATTACGCTCGATGCACGGCACCTGCACCAGCCCGCCTACCGGGTCGCAGGTCAGGCCGAGGTTGTGTTCCAGGCCAATCTCCGCCGCGTTGCACAATTGCTCCGGCGTAGCCCCGAGGATCTCCGCCAACCCCGCCGCCGCCATGGCGCACGCCGAGCCGACTTCACCCTGGCAGCCGACTTCGGCACCCGAGATCGACGCGTTTTTCTTACACAGGATGCCCACCGCCGCCGCGCCGAGGAAGTAGTCGACCACGTTGGCCTCGGTCACTTCTTCGCTGAACTTCATGAAGTAGTGCAGCACCGCCGGGATGATCCCCGCCGCGCCGTTGGTCGGTGCCGTGACCATGCGCCCGCCGGCGGCGTTTTCTTCATTCACCGCCAGGGCGAACAGGTTGACCCATTCCATCGCGCTCAAGGTCGAGCCGATCACGTTCGGCTTGCCCAGCTCCTGCAAGCTGCGGTGCAACTTGGCTGCACGCCGCCGAACATTGAGACCGCCGGGAAGAATGCCTTCGTGCTTTAGGCCTTGCTCCACGCAATCCTGCATGGCGCGCCAAAGCTTCATCAGGCCGCTGCGGATTTCTTCTTCCGAGCGCCAGGTTTTTTCGTTCGCCAACATCAGCTCAGCGACCCGCAGGTTGTGGGTCTTGCACAGCTGCAGCAGTTCCACCGCACTGGAAAAATCATAGGGCAGCTCGGTGCGGTCCATGTCCGCCACGCCGCTTTTGGCCTGGGCTTCATCCACCACGAATCCGCCGCCCACCGAGTAGTAGGTGTCGCGGTGCAGCTCGCCGTTATCACCGAACACCACCAGGGTCATGGCATTAGGGTGGAACGGCAGGTTTTCGTCGATCAGGCGCATGTCCCGCGCCCATAAGAAAGGCACCGGCAAACGTGCGTCCAGCAGCAGGGTGTTGGTCTCGCGCAGGGTTTCGATGCGGATGCCGATCTGTGACGGATCGATCGCGTCCGGCCACTCGCCCATCAGGCCCATGATCACCGCGTTGTCGCTGCCGTGACCGATGCCCGTGGCCGATAAGGAGCCATACAGCTGAACTTCGACGCGCCTGACTTGTTCCAACACATCACGTTCACGTAATCCTTGAACGAACAACGCCGCGGCGCGCATGGGGCCGACGGTGTGAGAACTCGAAGGCCCAATGCCGATCTTGAACAGGTCGAAAACGCTGATAGCCATTGCCGTGAAACTCCTCGATGAGCACAGGCCAGGCGCACATAACGCCTGGTGACGGAGCTGCTACGCTCATGTCGCAATCCGCCCAGATGCGGCCATCATCAAGCTTTTGCTGGCGCTCACGGCGTCTCACACCGACGTACCCATGCTCATCAGCGCCGCTGTTGTGGAAGGCGACGTTTTGGCCGTTTTTTGCGGTGCAGATCGGTAAAAAGTGCAGTTTTGCCGTGGAAAAAATCTGTAAGCGACGTCACCGACACTGGATACGACCATCCCTGTACTGGATACGACGCCCCCTGTAGGCGTCAGATTTTCACTGGTACATGATCAGTCTCGACTCGTTTGCACAGTTGCGTGGCAGAGCTGTGCCGCACGCCCAACCGCAACACCTATAAGCGCGGTGTTATTGCCGCCAGAAAAACACCAGGAGTCCACCCCCATGAAAGGTTCCCCGTCGTTGTTGTTGGCCGCCATGCTGAGTCTGCCAGTCGTGGCTCACGCTGCAGAACCGGCGCAATGCCAGACCGTCAACTTCTCCGATGTCGGCTGGACCGACATCACCGTCACCACCGCCACCACCAGCGAAGTCCTCAAGGGCCTCGGCTACAAACCCCGCACCACGATGATTTCAGTACCAGTGACCTACAAGTCCCTGGCCGACGGCAAGAACATGGACATCTTCCTCGGCAACTGGATGCCGACCATGGAAAACGACATCAAGCAGTACCGTGATGCCGGCACCGTGGAAACCGTGCGCGCCAACCTGGAAAACGCCAAGTACACCCTGGCCGTACCGGAAGCGCTGTACAACAAGGGCCTGAAAGACTTCGCCGACATCGTCAAATTCAAGGATGAGCTGGGCGGCAAGATCTACGGGATCGAGCCGGGCAACGACGGCAACCGGACCATCCAGACCCTCATCGACAAGGACGCTTTCGGCCTGAAAACCGCTGGTTTCAAAGTGGTCGAATCCAGCGAAGCCGGGATGCTTTCGCAGGTGGAACGCGCCACCAAGCGCGACCAGGCCATCGTGTTCCTCGGCTGGGAACCGCACCCGATGAACACCCGCTTCAAGATGAAGTACCTGACCGGGGGTGATGATTCATTCGGCCCCAACTACGGCCAGGCCACCATCTACACCAACGTCCGCAAGGGCTACACCCAGGAATGCAGCAACGTGGGCCAGTTGCTGAAAAACCTGTCGTTCACCCTGAACATGGAAAGCACCCTGATGGGTAATGTCCTGGACGACAAAATGAAGCCTGACGCCGCCGCCAAGGCGTGGCTGAAGAAGAACCCGCAAGTGCTCGACACCTGGCTCGCCGGTGTCACCACGGTCGATGGCAAACCAGGATTGGAGGCCGTCAAAGCTTACCTCGCCAAGTAACCGCTGACCCCGGGCCGGTACGCTGGCCCGGGATGTTTTTCCTCTTCGCATGTGGACATTCACTACCATGCTGACTGAACATAAAATCCCGCTAGGCCAGTACATCGCTGCCTTCGTTGAGTGGTTGACCCAACACGGGGCTGCCTACTTCGACGCAATCGCATCGACCCTGGAAACGATGATCCACGGCGTGACGTTCGCGCTGACCTGGTTCAATCCACTGGCATTGATCGGTCTGATTGCGCTGCTCGCTCACTTCATTCAACGCAAATGGGGCCTGACCGTTTTTGTCATCGCCTCCTTCCTGCTGATCCTCAACCTGGGGTACTGGCAGGAAACCATGGAGACCCTGGCGCAAGTGCTGTTCGCCACCCTGGTCTGCGTGGTGATCGGGGTGCCGCTGGGCATTGTTGCCGCGCACAAACCGATGTTCTACACCCTGATGCGGCCGGTGCTCGATCTGATGCAGACCGTACCGACCTTCGTCTACCTCATCCCTACCCTGACCCTCTTCGGGCTGGGTGTGGTGCCCGGGCTGATTTCCACGGTGGTGTTTGCGATTGCCGCGCCTATCCGTCTGACTTACCTGGGTATCCGTGATGTGCCGCAAGAGTTGATGGACGCCGGCAAGGCCTTTGGCTGCTCGCGCCGTCAGTTGCTCTCGCGGATCGAACTGCCCCACGCCATGCCGAGCATCGCCGCCGGCATTACCCAATGCATCATGCTGTCGTTGTCGATGGTGGTGATCGCGGCCCTGGTGGGCGCCGACGGCCTCGGCAAACCGGTGGTCAACGCGCTGAACACCGCCGACATCGCCCTGGGCTTTGAAGCCGGCCTGGCGATCGTATTGCTGGCCATCATGCTCGACCGCATCTGCAAACAACCCGACGCCAAAGTAGGGGGTGATGCATGAGCATTATCCGATTCGAAAATGTCGACGTGATCTTCTCCAAAGACCCACGCGAGGCGCTCAAGCTGCTGGACCAGGGCATGACGCGCAACGAGATCCTGAAAAAGACCGGGCAGATTGTCGGCGTTGAAAACGCCAGCCTGGATGTCGAGAAAGGCGAGATCTGCGTGCTGATGGGCCTGTCCGGCTCGGGCAAGTCGAGCTTGTTGCGCTGCATCAACGGCTTGAACACCGTCAGCCGCGGCAAGCTGTTTGTGGAGCATGAAGGTCGCCAGATCGACATCGCATCCTGCACCCCCGCCGAGCTGAAAATGATGCGCACCCAGCGCATCGCCATGGTGTTCCAGAAGTTCGCCCTGATGCCCTGGCTGACGGTGCGCGAGAACATCAGCTTCGGCCTGGAGATGCAGGGCCGCCCGGAGAAAGAACGACGCAAGCTGGTGGACGACAAGCTGGAACTGGTGGGCCTGTCGCAGTGGCGCAACAAGAAGCCCGACGAGCTTTCCGGTGGCATGCAGCAGCGTGTCGGCCTGGCCCGCGCATTGGCGATGGACGCCGATATCCTGTTGATGGACGAACCCTTCTCGGCACTCGACCCGCTGATCCGCCAGGGCTTGCAGGATGAGTTGCTGGAGCTGCAACGCAAGCTGAGCAAGACCATCGTATTCGTGAGCCACGACCTGGATGAGGCGCTGAAACTCGGCAGCCGCATCGCGATCATGAAAGACGGGCGGATCATCCAGTACAGCGTGCCGGAAGAGATCGTGCTGAACCCGGCGGATGACTATGTGCGGACCTTCGTGGCCCACACCAACCCGCTGAATGTGCTGTGTGGCCGCAGCCTGATGCGCACGGTGGATAACTGCACCCACGTCAACGGCTCCATCAGCCTGGACCCGGGCGGTGACTCGTGGCTGGACCTGGCCGAAGGCAACACCATCAAGGGCGCGCGGCAGAACGGTTCGGTGCTGAACCTGCAGAACTGGGCACCGGGGCAATCGGTGGAGGGCCTGGGCCGGATGCCGACGCTGGTGGATTCGAATATCGGGATGCGTGAGGCGTTGCAGATTCGGTATCAGACAGGGAACAAGCTGGTGTTGCAGGACAACAACAAGGTGGTGGGGATTCTGGGTGACAGCGAGCTCTATCACGCCCTCTTGGGCAAGAACCTGGGCTAACAGACACCGCAAAAAAAATGTGGGAGCGGGCTTGCTCGCGAATGCGGTGTATCAGTGTCAGATGTACTGACTGACACTGCGCATTCGCGAGCAAGCCCGCTCCCACATTTTGCTCAGGTGGTGTCAGTAACGACACCACCTGTCCTTTCAACACTCAGCTATAGACACGGCCAAGGAGCTGCCGATGGCTTTCAAACTGATCGAGCACGTCCCGGGTGATCTGCTCCTGGGTGAAGCCCATCAGGTCGTATTCCTGAGGCCCGTTGTGCAGGTAAACCTCGGCGCGGTAGTAGCGCGTGCGTTCTTCCTCGGGCAAGTCGTTCGGTGCCGACGAATAAGCATCCAGGCTGACCTCGTAGACAAACGGATTGCCCTCTTGCATCTCGATGCGCACACCAATGCAGCGCTTGGATTTGCCCAGCAGGGTCTGCACTTCCAGCCCCTGGTCACGCAACGCAGTCGCCGCTTCTTCCAGCGCCGGCGTGACGTGCTTGTCCATAAAGCGTTGCACGGTACCCTGGCTCGGTTGCAGGTCCAGGGCAGTCAAACGCTCGCTGAAACCACGCCGACCACGCTCGGCCAACTGCGCCTGCTCCAACTCGATCGCCACGTCCTGGCGCATCGCCTTGTGCAGGCCGAACATGAAGAACACCAGCACCACCGAGAACGGCAAGCCCGCCAGCACCACCATGGTTTGCATGGCTTCGAAGTTACCGGCGAACAGCAGGCCGATGGTCACCAGGGTGATCACCGCCGACCAGAAAATCCGCAGCCAGTGCGGCGCATCTTCGTCAACGTTGCCGCCCTTGCAGGACAGGTTCGCCATCATTACCGCGCCGGAATCCGCCGGGGTCAGGAACAGTACGAAGCCCACGAAGATCGACACACCGATGACGATTTTCGACGCCGGGTAATGCTCAAGCAGTTGGTAGATCGCCATGGACGGCTGTTCCAGCGCCGTCTTGCCCAACTCCACCGCGCCATGGTTCACCACCAGGTCCAGGGCCGAGTTGCCGAAGATCGACAGCCACGCCAGGGTGAAGCCCAGCGGGATCAGCAGCACGCCGGCCACCAGTTCACGCACCGTGCGACCACGGGAAATACGCGCGATGAACATGCCCACGAATGGCGCCCAGGAAATCCACCAGGCCCAGTAGAACAGGGTCCACAGGCCCATCCAGCGTTCGGTCTTGTCGGCGTCGCCTTCGTACACGTACAGGTCGAAGGTCTTCAGCACGATGCCGTTCATGTAGTCGCCGATGTTCTGCACGAAGCCGTTGAGCAGGTGCAGGGTCGGGCCGAACAGCAGCACGAAAATCAGCAGGCCGCTGAACAGCACGATGTTCAGGTTGGACAGGCGGCGAATGCCGTTCTCCACACCCGACACGGCGGCAATGGTCGCCACGGTGCTCATCACGATGATCACGATCAGCAGGTTGGTGTTGCTGTGCTGCATGCCGAACAGGTTTTCCAGCCCGGACGACACTTGCATCGAACCAATCCCCAGGTTCGTCACCAGGCCCAGCAGCGTTACGAACATGCCGAAGCCGTCTACCGCGTGACCGGCCGCGCCTTTGACCCAACGCTCGCCCACCAGCGGGTACAGCGCCGAACGCAAGGCCAGCGGCTGGTTATGACGGTAGGCAAAGTACGCCACGGCCAGGCCGACCAGTGCGTAGATCGCCCAGCCGTGCAGGCCCCAGTGCAGGAACGTCAACTGCAACGCCTGACGCGCAGCGTCGCCAGTGGCCGATGCGCCTTCAGGCGGGTTGAAGTAGTGGTCCAGCGGCTCGGACGCACCGAAGTACAGCAGCGAGATGCCGATACCCGACGAGAAGAGCATGCCGGCCCAGGCGCCGTAGCTGAAGTCCGGGGTGTCGTCCTTGCTGCCCAGTTTCAATTTGCCATAGGACGAAAACGCCAGGCCCACCACAAACACCAGGTAGGCGGCGATCACGACCATGTAGTACCAGCCAAAGCTTTTCGACAACCAGGCTTGGGCCACACCGAGCATCCTGCCGGCTTCCTGCGGGGCGATGATCAGAATCGCGGTCAACAACAGAATCAGCGCGGTGGAGGTGTAGAACACCCAACCGTTGACCCGCACCTTTTCTGGCGGGGTCTTTATAAGAGAGGCAGAACTCATGGCACAGATGCTCCGGGCAGTGCAGAGAAACACAAGGCAACGCTTGACCCGAGCCATCGATTTTTCGGCAGTCGACGGACGGGTGTATAAAGACACCCCGAAAAACCATAAACCCCCGGCGAACCGCTGTGCCGGGCTGTTTCATGGGTTTTCCCGATGTCAGGTGGCGCCACATGCACGTAGGAAATACCTGTAGGCAGCGACCATTTGTCGCAGATCTTATTCTTTGTTGATTGAACGTTCAATCAAAACAAAATAGACTGGCCCTCAAGCCGACGGACGTTTATCGCCCGTTGGCAGGCCTAAGGAGAGGTGCACGATGCCCAAGGTCGGTATGCAACCCATACGCCGCCAGCAGTTGATCGAAGCCACATTGACGGCCGTCGATCAGGTCGGAATGGGGGATGCCAGCATTGCGCTGATCGCCCGTCTGGCCGGTGTCTCGAATGGCATCATCAGTCACTATTTTCAGGACAAGAATGGCCTGATCGCCGCCACGATGCGGTACCTGATGAACGTGCTGATCGAGAACGTCACCGAGCGCCGGTTGGCGCTGAAAGATGACAGCCCGCGGGCCCATCTTCAGGTGATCATCGAAGGCAACTTCGACGCCAGCCAAGTCAACGGCCCGGCTATGAAAACCTGGCTGGCCTTCTGGGCCACCAGCATGCACCACCCGTCATTGCACAGGCTGCAGCGGATCAACGATCACCGTCTGTATTCCAACCTGTGTTGCCAGTTCCGCCGAGCGTTGCCGTTGCCCGAGGCACGCAGCGCAGCCCGAGGCCTGGCGGCCCTGATCGACGGTTTGTGGTTGCGCGGCGCCCTGTCGGGAGACGCTTTCGACACGGAGCAGGCGCAACGGATCGCTTACGAATACATGGATTTCCAATTGGCCAAGCAGGTGAGTTAGAGCACACATAAACGCTCAACTCCCGAACCGCGCCAACCACTAATGCACTTGCGAGGACTTTATGGCCCGTTTCGAACTGCAAAAACTCTACATTGACGGCGGCTACTCCGACGCTGGCAGCGATGCCACTTTCGAAGCCATCAACCCGGCTAACGGTGAAGTTCTCGCCAACGTGCAACGCGCTACCAAAGAAGACGTCGAGCGCGCTGTGGTCAGCGCCGAAAAGGGCCAGAAAATCTGGGCCGCCATGACTGCCATGGAGCGTTCGCGCATCCTGCGTCGTGCCGTCGATATCCTGCGTGAGCGCAACGACGAACTGGCCGCCCTGGAAACCCTGGACACCGGCAAGCCGTATTCCGAAACCCAATACGTCGACATCGTCACCGGCGCTGACGTGCTGGAATACTACGCAGGCCTGGTGCCCGCCATCGAAGGCGAGCAGATCCCGCTGCGTGACACCTCGTTCGTCTACACCCGTCGCGAGCCACTGGGCGTCGTGGCCGGTATCGGCGCGTGGAACTACCCGATCCAGATCGCCCTGTGGAAATCCGCACCTGCCCTGGCGGCCGGTAACGCGATGATCTTCAAGCCAAGCGAAGTCACCTCGCTGACCACCCTGAAACTGGCTGAAATCTACACCGCCGCCGGCGTTCCGGATGGCGTGTTCAACGTCCTGACCGGCAGCGGCCGTGAAGTCGGCACCTGGCTGACCGAACACCCGCGCATCGAGAAAGTCTCCTTCACCGGCGGCACCGACACCGGCAAGAAAGTCATGGCCAGCGCTTCGAGCTCTTCGCTCAAGGAAGTCACCATGGAACTGGGCGGCAAATCCCCGCTGATCATTTTCGACGACGCCGACCTCGACCGCGCCGCCGACATCGCGATGATGGCCAACTTCTACAGCTCGGGCCAGGTCTGCACCAACGGCACCCGCGTGTTCGTTCCGACCGCCCTCAAAGGCGCGTTCGAAGCCAAGATCGCCGAGCGCGTTGCCCGCATCCGCATCGGCAACCCGGAAGATGAAAACACCAACTTCGGCCCGCTGGTCAGCTTCGCCCACATGGAAAGCGTGCTCGGCTACATCGCCAAAGGTAAAGAAGAAGGCGCCCGCGTGCTGTGCGGCGGCGACCGTCTGACCGACGGTGAATTCGCCAAGGGTGCCTACGTGGCCCCGACCGTGTTCACTGACTGCACCGACGAAATGACCATCGTCCGTGAAGAAATCTTCGGCCCGGTGATGAGCATCCTCACCTACGACACCGAAGAAGAAGTGATCCGCCGTGCCAACGACACCGACTTCGGCCTGGCCGCGGGCCTGGTGACCAAGGACCTGAACCGCGCCCACCGCGTGATTCATCAGCTGGAAGCCGGTATCTGCTGGATCAACGCCTGGGGCGAGTCCGACGCGAAGATGCCGGTGGGCGGCTACAAGCAGTCGGGCGTGGGCCGTGAAAACGGGATCAGCTCGCTGAACAACTTCACTCGCATCAAATCGGTACAGGTTGAGCTGGGCGACTACGCCTCGGTGTTCTAAAACCTGATTGAGCCTGGCATGGCCCATGTGGCGAGGGGGCTTGCTCCCGTCGGGCTGCGAAGCAGCCCCATGCCAGGTACCGCAGTTCTTTCAGACAGAACTCGAGCGCTGACTTTGCGACTGCTGCGCAGTCGAACGGGAGCAAGCTCCCTCGCCACAAAAGCAGCCTGAACCAACTTTCACGAGGGTGCATTTAATGTCCCAAGAATACGACTACATCATTGTGGGTGCCGGCTCCGCCGGTAACACCCTGGCGACCCGTCTGACCGAAGACGAAGGCGTCACCGTCCTGCTGCTGGAAGCCGGCGGTCCGGACTACCGTCTCGATTTCCGTACCCAGATGCCAGCCGCCCTGGCGTTCCCGCTGCAAGGCCGCCGCTACAACTGGGCCTACGAAACCGATCCAGAGCCACACATGGACGGTCGCCGGATGGAATGCGGTCGCGGCAAAGGCCTCGGTGGTTCTTCGCTGATCAACGGCATGTGCTACATCCGTGGCAACGCGATGGACTACGACAACTGGTCGAAACTGCCGGGCCTGGAAGACTGGACCTACCTGGACTGCCTGCCGTATTTCCGTAAAGCCGAAACCCGCGACATCGGCCCGAACGACTACCACGGTGGCGACGGCCCGGTCAGCGTGACCACGCCAAAGGCCGGCAACAACCCGCTGTTCCACGCGATGGTTGAAGCCGGCGTACAGGCCGGTTACCCCGCTACCTCCGACTTGAACGGCTACCAGCAGGAAGGCTTCGGCCCGATGGACCGTACCGTGACGCCAAACGGTCGTCGCGCCAGCACCGCTCGCGGTTACCTGGACACGGCCAAGAAGCGCTCGACGCTGACCATCGTCACCCATGCCCTGACCGACAAAGTCCTGTTCGAAGGCAAGCGCGCCGTTGGCGTTCGCTACCTGATCGGTGCCGCTGAAGAACGTGTTGAAGCCCGTGCCCGCAAGGAAGTCCTGGTGTGCAGCGGCGCAATCGCTTCGCCGCAACTGCTGCAACGCTCCGGTGTTGGCCCGGCGAAACTGCTGGAAAGCCTCGACATTCCGGTGGTCCACGACCTGCCTGGCGTCGGCGAAAACCTGCAGGATCACCTTGAGCTGTACCTGCAATACGCGTGCACCCAACCGGTCTCGCTGTACCCGTCGCTGCTCTGGTACAACCAGCCGGCCATTGGTGCCGAGTGGCTGTTCAACGGCACCGGCATCGGCGCCAGCAACCAGTTCGAAGCGGGCGGTTTCATCCGTACCCGTGAAGAATTCGATTGGCCGAACATCCAGTATCACTTCCTGCCGGTAGCGATTAACTACAACGGCAGCAACGGTGTGAAAGAGCACGGTTTCCAGGCGCACATGGGTTCCATGCGTTCGCCGAGCCGTGGCCGCGTGCAGCTGAAGTCGAAGAACCCACGGGAATACCCGAGCATCCTCTTCAACTACATGTCTACCGAACAGGACTGGCAGGAATTCCGCGACGGCATCCGCCTGACCCGTGAAATCATGCAACAGCCGGCACTCGACCAATACCGTGGCCGCGAAATCAGCCCGGGCATCGACGTACAGACCGACGAGCAACTGGATAAATTTATCCGCGAGCACGCCGAGACTGCGTTCCACCCGTCCTGCTCGTGCAAGATGGGCACCGACGAGATGGCCGTGGTTGACGCCGAAGGCCGTGTGCATGGCATGCAGGGTCTGCGCGTGGTTGACGCGTCGATCATGCCGATCATCACCACCGGCAACCTGAACGCGCCGACGATCATGATCGCCGAGAAAATCGCCGACAAGATCCGTGGCCGCAAGCCACTGCCGCGCAGCACTGCGGATTACTACGTGGCAGGCGATGCGCCGGTGCGTGGCAAGCCGATGCGTGAAGTGGGTCCTACTGCGCAGTAACTGATGGACCGAGGTGCTCCCTTCGCGAGCAAGCCCGCTCCCACATTTTTGACCGTGTGAACACGATCAAATGTGGGAGGGGGCTTGCTCCCGAAGAGGCCCGATCTGACACCGCAAGACCTCCCGCCCGCCTACACTTTCCTTGATCAGCTCCCAGCCCAGGCCTACTCTGTTTGCCTGCCCGCGCCGAGCCGCCCACAAGGAAGGCCCCATGTTCGAACACCACGCCACACTCAAAAAGCAGTTCAGTGCCCTGCGCACTACCGCCGAATTCTTTTCCCTGCGCTACGTCCGCGAGTCCGGCCAGTACCTGTCGGTACGCAAGAACGTCGCCGAGCCGCCACACCTCAGCCAGGACGAAGGCGCGATGCTCACCGTGCGCCTCAATGGCGTCGAAGCCTACGCCGCCACCCACGACATTTCCCTGCCCGGCCTGCAAGCCGCCCTTGAGCGCGCCGAACAGCAAGCCCGGCTCATCAAGCCCCACGCCCTGCTCGACCTGCGCGACCAGCCAGTGTCCAGCGACATTGCCGACTACCTTTCGCCGAGCCTCGACCAGCCCTTCCCGTCCCTGAGCGACTGCTACCAACTGCTCGGCGCCGAATCGGCCGCCGTGCCCAAGGACGAGCGCCTGGTGAACTGGGAAGTCAGCCTGGGCACCACCCACGTCGAACAGATCTACCTCAACAGCGCCGGCGCCGAACTGCGCCAGGCCCAGCAGTTTGTGTTCCCGGGTGTCAACGTCACGGCCTACGACGGCAACGACAGCCAGACCCGCACCCTGGGCGGCACCAACTTCGGCCAGCAAGGCGGCTTTGACGTGATCAGCCGCTTCGGCCTGGTGGGCGCCGCGCCGCAGATTGCCGACCAGGCGCTGCAACTGCTGCTGGCCCCGAACACACCCCAGGGCCCGCGCGACCTGCTGCTGATGCCCGACCAGATGATCCTGCAGATCCACGAATCCATCGGCCACCCGCTGGAACTCGACCGCATCCTGGGCGACGAGCGCAATTACGCCGGCACCAGCTTCGTCAAGGCCAGCGATTTCGGTCACCTGCAATACGGCTCCAACCTGCTGAACGTGACCTTCGACCCGGACATTCCCGAGCAGCTCGCCAGCTACGGGCATGACGACGACGGCACGAAGGCCAGCAAACAATTCCTGATCCGCGAAGGCTTGCTGCTCAAGCCGTTGGGCGGTGCGTTGTCGCAATACCGCGCCGGCATGCAAGGCGTGGCCAACAGCCGTGCCTGCAGCTGGAACCGCGCGCCGATCGACCGCATGGCCAACCTGAATATCGAGGCCGGCGACCAGAACATGGCGCAGCTGATTGGCGGCATCGAGAACGGCATCCTGATGTCCACCAACCGTTCGTGGTCGATTGACGATGCACGCAACAAATTCCAGTTTGGCTGCGAGTGGGGCCAGTTGATTGAAAACGGCGAGCTCAAAGGCGTGGTAAAGAACCCCAACTACCGGGCGATTTCCGCGCAGTTCTGGCGCAACCTCAGCGCCGTCGGCGACGCCAGCACCTTCAAGGTGCTGGGCACGCCGAACTGCGGCAAGGGCGAACCCAACCAGGTGATCCGCGTCGGCCATGCGTCGCCGGCCTGTGTGTTCAGCAACGTGGACGTGTTCGGGGGAGACGCCTGATGAATAATTTCAAAGCCCTGGTGGATTGGCTCAAGCAGGCCATCACCGACCACGAACAATTCCACCTCGGCTACGCCGACGAGTCCTCCGAGTTTGTGCGTTTCAACCACGGCAAAGTGCGCCAGGCCGGCCAGGTGCAACAGGCCAGCCTGAACCTGAAGCTGATCAACGACGGGCGCCACGCCGACCTCGGTATCACCCTGGCGGGCGAGCCTGAACTGGATCGCCAGCGCCTGGCCGACGGCCTGCAACAACTGCGCGAGACCTTGCCGTTGTTGCCCCAGGATCCGTACCTGCTGCTCAACCACAACGCCTGGCAAAACAAGGACCAGCAGGACCGACCGCTGCCGGACCTGGCCCAGGTGCTGGAAGCAATCAGCCTGGCCGCTGAAGGTGTGGACATGGTCGGCTTCTACGCCGCCGGCCCTATCAGCCGTGGTTTCGCCAGTTCATCAGGCGCCTTCGGCTGGCACCAGGCCAACAGTTTCAACTTCGACTTCAGCCTGTTCCACGCCAACGGTGAAGCGGTGAAAGCCAGCTACGCCGGCAACGATTGGGACAGCGTGGCCTTCGCGCAGCGTTTCAAGCAGGCCCGTGAGCAACTGGAATACCTTGGTCGCCCGCTGCACCCGCTGGCACCGGGGCAATACCGCGCCTACCTTGCCCCGGCGGCCATGGAAGAAATCATCAGCATGCTGACCTGGGGCGGGTTTTCCGCCCAGGCCATCGCCAGCAAAGGCAGCCCGTTGCAACGGTTGTATGGCGGTGATCAGTCCTTGAGCCCGCTGGTGACCCTGGACGAACAGGTCAGCGGCTCCCTGAGCTCGGCGTTTTCCCGTGACGGCTATCCGCGCAGTGATGTGAAACTGATCAATGCCGGCAAGGCTGAAGGCCAATTGGTGAACTCCCGCAGTGCTGCCGAATACGGCTTGAGCACCAATGGCGCCAGCGGCGATGAATCTCCAAGCGCCCTGCAGATGGCCGCCGGCGACCTGGCCCAGGCCGATATCCTCAAGCAACTGGGCACCGGTTTGTACATCAGCAACCTGTGGTACCTGAACTACTCCGACCAGCCCGCCGCACGCCTGACCGGCATGACCCGCTTTGCCACGTTCTGGGTTGAAGACGGCGAGATCAAGGCGCCGGTCAGCACCATGCGTTTTGATGACAGCGTGTACAGCCTGCTGGGCTCGCAACTGGAAGCGCTGACCGCTGATCGGGAATTGCTGCTGTCGGCGAGTACGTATAGCCAGCGCAATACGTCATCCAATCTGCTGCCGGGGGCGCTGGTAAAACGCCTGACCCTGACCTTATAAGCAACGCAAAACCCATGTGGGAGCGGGCTTGCTCGCGAATGCGGCGTGTCAGCCACTACATCTGTGACTGAGGCACCGCATTCGCGAGCAAGCCCGCTCCCACAGTTGATCGCATTCCACATTTTGATTCGGTTCATCCTCAAAGCCCCACTCCAGACACCTGGCCGTCCGGCCAGTTGTCGCTCGCGAAAAACCTCGTTATAAAGGTTGGTGGCACCTAGCCACGTCCGCGCGGTAAAAAAACTCAAACAACACCCCGCCGTCCTCAACCCACTTGCACGCAAGTGATGCACGACCTTGCCCGGGATAGGGCAAGCTGGAGCGTTGACATGAACCATGGAAGTTTTGTCATTGAAAAGCTGTTCAAGCACTACAACGTTCACGTAGAGCAGCTTGGTAACAACCCAGAGAAGAAAACCGTGCTGTTGGTCAACGGCGCGCTGTCCACCACCCGCTCGTTTGCACGCACCAGCAAGTGCCTGTCCGAGCACTTCAATGTGCTGATGTTCGACCTGCCGTTCTCCGGCTATTCACGCCCGCACAACACCGACCTCGACCTTGTGACCAAGGACGATGAAGTGCAGATCCTGCGCGCTCTGGTGGAACGCTTTGAGGTCAACCACCTGGTGTCTGCCTCATGGGGGGGGATTTCCACGCTGCTGACCCTCGCCCACAACCCGCCGTCGATTGAAAGCTCGGTGGTGATGGCACTGGCGCCCAACCTCAACCAGGCCATGCTCGAATACGTAGAGCGGGTGCGCGTGCTGATCGAGGCCGATGACAAATCCGCCGTCGGCCATCTGCTGAATGAAACCGTGGGCAAATACCTGTCGCCCCGGCTCAAGCGCAACAACCACCGGCACCTGTCGACCATGGCCACCACCGAGTATCGCCAGGCACGCTTCCATATCCATCAGGTGCTGGCGCTGGGTGACGGCAACTACCTGCCGCAACTGACCCGGATCGAAACCCCGGTGCACTTCCTCAACGGCGTGCTGGACGAGTACACCCCGGCAGACGAAGCCCAACTGTTCAAGAAATACGTAGGCCGCAGCAGCTTCGCCACCGCCGAGCACACTGGCCATTTGCTTGACCTGGAATCCCGCGAAGCGGCCCTGGCCGTGCACCGCGCGCTGATTGATTTCCTGGTGGGCAAACACGTGGCGTTGTCAGATATAGACGAAGGGCCTGTGGGAAAAGGAGCCGCCGATGGCGCATAATCGCCGACACATAGGCTGCTAACAAAAAGGTAACTCATGCCGAATCGCGCCCCTCTCGATGCCAAGACCGCCCGCTGGCTACCCTGGGTGGTAGCGATTGCCTTCTTCATGCAGTCGCTGGATGGGACGATTCTCAACACCGCCTTGCCGGCCATGGCTCGAGACCTGGCGGAGAACCCCTTGCGCATGCAAGGCGTAGTGATTGCCTACATGCTCACCGTGGCCCTGCTGATTCCCGCCTCGGGTTGGGTGGCCGACCGCTTCGGCACCAAGAAGATCTTCTTCGGCGCGATCATGCTGTTCAGCATTGGCTCATTGCTCTGCGCACTCTCCAGCACCTTGACCATGCTGGTGGGCGCCCGGGTGATCCAGGGCCTGGGCGGTGCGTTGATGTTGCCGGTGGGCAGGCTGGTGGTGCTGCGCGCCTACCCGCGCTCGGAGCTGGTGCGGATCATGGGTTTCATCACCATTCCCGGGCTGCTCGGCCCACTGCTCGGCCCGACCATGGGCGGCTGGATGGTGCAATACCTGACCTGGCACTGGATCTTCCTGATCAACCTGCCGGTGGGCATCATCGGCTGCTACGCCGTCTGGAAATTCATCCCCGACCTGCGCGGCAGCGAACGTACGCGGTTCGACGGCGTGGGTTTCCTGCTGTTCGGCGCGGCGATGGTGCTGATCACTATCGCCATGGAAGGCCTCGGCGAATTGCACCTGCCGCACCTGCGGGTGATGTTGCTGCTGTTCGGCGGCCTCGCGTGCCTGGCGGCTTACTGGCTGCGCGCCGGGCATATCGACAACCCGCTGTTCTCGCCGGTGCTGTTCAAGACCCGGACCTTTGCGGTGGGCATCCTTGGCAACCTGTTCGCTCGCCTGGGCAGCGGCGCGTTGCCGTTCCTGGTGCCGCTGTTGCTGCAGGTGGCGCTCGGTTACTCACCGTCCGAAGCCGGGATGAGCATGCTGCCCCTGGCGGCGGCGGCGATGTTTGCCAAGTCCATCGCCCGGCCGCTGATCGAGCGCCTGGGCTACCGCGTGGTGCTGACCGGCAACACCCTGGCGCTGGGCATCATGCTGGCAAGCATGGGCCTGGTCAGCGAACACACGCCCTACCCGCTGCTGCTGAGCATGCTGGCGATCCTCGGGGCGATCAACTCGCTGCAATTCACCGCGATGAACACCGTGACCCTGATCGACCTCGACGACGCCCAGGCCAGCAGCGGCAACAGTTTGCTGTCGGTGGTGGCGCAGTTGTCCCTGAGCCTTGGGGTGGCCTGCGCCGGTGCGCTGCTGGGTGGTTTTACCGCCGAAGTGGGCAACGACGGGGTCGACACCGTGCTCGGCGCGTTCCAGTTGACCTTCGTCACCGTGGGCATCATGGCGATGCTGGCGGCGGCGATCTTCCTGCAATTGTCGCCAAAAGACGGCAAACGCGTGGTCAGCCGTGAGCACGACATTGAGCATTAACAGGCTTCTCGTCTAGAACTTGCAGGGAAAATCCCACGAGGCTGGTACACTGCGCGACATTTTGTTTTGCAGAGCCAGTCCCGTGACTACCATCGCCACCGCTTTTAATACTTTGCCCCTGTCCGCCGCCATGCTGGCTAACCTCGACTCGCTGGGTTATGTCGAGATGACGCAGATCCAGGCGCAAAGCTTGCCGGTGATCCTCAAAGGGCTGGACCTGATTGCCCAGGCCAAGACCGGCAGCGGCAAGACCGCAGCCTTCGGCATCGGCCTGCTGAACCCGATCAACCCGCGCTACTTCGGTTGCCAGGCACTGGTCATGTGCCCGACCCGCGAGCTGGCTGACCAGGTGGCCAAGGAAATCCGTCGCCTGGCCCGCGCCGAAGACAACATCAAGGTGCTGACCCTGTGCGGCGGCGTGTCCCTCGGCCCGCAGATCGCCTCCCTGGAGCACGGCGCCCACGTCATCGTCGGCACCCCGGGCCGCATCCAGCAGCACCTGCGCAAGGGTTCGCTGGTTTTGGACGGCTTGAACACGCTGATCCTCGATGAAGCCGACCGCATGCTCGACATGGGCTTCTACGACGCCATCGAAGACATCATCAGCAAGACCCCGGCCCGCCGCCAGACCCTGCTGTTCTCGGCCACCTACCCGGTGAGCATCAAGCAGCTGGCCTCGAAATTCATGCGCGCGCCGCAACAGGTCAAGGCCGAAGCGTTCCACTCGGACGATCAGATCGAGCAGCGCTTCTACGAGATTTCTCCGGAAGAGCGCATGGACGCGGTGACCAAGGTCCTGGCGCATTTCCGCCCGGCGTCTTGCGTAGCCTTCTGCTTCACCAAGCAGCAAGTGCAGGAAACCGTGGATCACCTGACCGCCAAGGGCATCTCCGCCGTTGGCCTGCATGGCGACCTGGAACAGCGCGACCGTGACCAGGTACTGGCGATGTTCGCCAACCGCAGTACTTCGGTACTGGTCGCCACTGACGTTGCCGCCCGTGGCCTGGACATTGATGCACTCGACATGGTGATCAACGTCGAACTGGCCCGCGACTCGGAAATCCACATCCACCGCGTGGGCCGTACCGGTCGCGCGGGTGAGACTGGCATCGCTATCAGCCTGGTTGCCCCGTCTGAAGCCCACCGCGCCCAGGCCATCGAGCAGTTGCAGAAGTCGCCGCTGAACTGGGACCAGTTGGACAACCTCAAGCCTCAGAGCGGCGGCCCGTTGCTGCCGGTGATGAGCACCCTGTGCATTGCCGCCGGCCGTAAAGACAAGGTTCGCCCGGGCGACATCCTCGGCGCACTGACCGGTGAAGCCGGGATCCCGGGGGCCCAGGTCGGCAAGATCGCGATCTTTGATTTCCAGGCGTTCGTGGCCGTGGAACGCGGGATCGCCAAGCAGGCATTGCAGCGTTTGAATGACGGCAAGATCAAAGGCCGTTCGTTGCGCGTGCGTATCCTGTAAAGATCTCAAGCTATACCGAGATCAAAATGTGGGAGCGGGCTTGCTCGCGAATGCGGTATATCAGTCGACAGATTCGGCGACTGACACTGCGCATTCGCGAGCAAGCCCGCTCCCACATTTGACTGTATTCCAATTCAGAATTTGTATGAGGACATGGCTGTGCGCTCGACCGAAGTTGTGATCATTGGCGCCGGCGCCGCAGGCTTGATGTGTGCGCTGACCGCCGCCGGACGTGGGCGCAAGGTGATGTTGATCGACCACGCGAACAAGGCCGGCAAAAAGATCCTGATGTCCGGCGGTGGCCGCTGCAACTTCACCAATATGTACACGGAGCCTGCCAACTTCCTCTCCCACAACGCGCACTTCTGCAAGTCCGCCCTGGCCCGCTACACCCAGTGGGATTTCATCGGGCTGGTGGCCAAGCACGGCGTGCCGTACCACGAGAAGAAACTCGGCCAGCTGTTCTGCGACAACAAGTCCAGCGACATCCTCGGGATGCTGCTGGATGAGTGCATCCAGGTCGGCGTGAGCATGCACCTGGACACCTCGGTGCAGGAGATTGCCAAGGTCGATGGCGGCTATCAGTTGCAAACCACCCTGGGTGAGTTGCGCTGCGAATCACTGGTGATCGCCACCGGCGGGCTGTCGATCCCGACCCTGGGGGCCACCGGCTTTGGTTATCAAGTGGCCAAGCAGTTCGGCCATGAACTGCTGCCAACCCGCGCCGGGCTGGTGCCGTTCACCATCACCGACCAGCTCAAGGAATTGTGCGGCGAGCTGTCCGGTACGTCCGTGGATTGCCTGGTGAGCTGCAACGACCAAAGCTTTCGCGAGAACATCCTGTTTACCCACCGCGGCCTGAGCGGGCCGGCGATCCTGCAGATTTCCTCCTACTGGGAACCCGGCGACACCGTGGAAATCAACCTGCTGCCCGACCACGACGCCCACACCTGGCTGCAAGCGCAACAGGTGGAGCGCCCGAACAGCGAGCTGAAAACCCTGCTGGGTGAGATCTTCACCAAGAAGATGGCCAACCTGCTGGCGGAAACCTGGTTCGTTTCCAAGCCGATGAAGCAGTACACCCACGCCGAGATTGCCGACATCGCCGGCAAACTGGGGAGCTGGCAACTGGTGCCGGCGGGTACTGAAGGCTATCGCACCGCCGAGGTCACCCTGGGTGGCGTGGACACCCGGGAAGTCTCGTCCAAGACCATGGAATCCCTGAAAAGCCCCGGCCTGTACTTCATCGGCGAAGTGTTGGATGTGACCGGTCACCTGGGCGGGTTCAATTTCCAGTGGGCGTGGGCTTCCGGTTATGCCGCTGCCCAATTTGCCTGACGGAACCCGGTAAAAAAATGTGGGAGCGGGCTTGCTCGCGAAGGCGGAGTGTCAGCTAATACATCAGTGACTGATACACCGCCTTCGCGAGCAAGCCCGCTCCCACATTTGGTTCGTGGTGTGCTTGGAAGTAATGACTGGAATAAATTTTGCTCTCAGATGTGATCGCCACGCTTGCCGTGGCGTCATTACTGGCTCAATTTAGCGGCATCGTCCCGGAAGACCCCAGACTTCATGTCATCGACCTCCTTCAAGCAGTCCATGCGGCGCCTTTGGGCACTGGACAAGTTCAGTTACAGCGTACGGGTATTCATCGCCCTGACCGGCAGCATGGCGCTGTGCTGGTACCAGAATGAAATGGCGCTGCTGATCCCGCTGTTCCTGGGGATTATCGCCAGCGCCCTGGCCGAGACCGATGACAACTGGCAAGGCCGGCTCAACGCCCTGGCCGTGACACTGGTGTGCTTCAGCACTGCGGCACTGTCCGTCGAACTGCTTTTCCCTTATCCCTGGATCTTCGCGATCTTCCTGGCTCTATCCAGCTTCGGCCTGACCATGCTCGGTGCCCTCGGCGAGCGTTATGGGGCGATCGCTTCGGCCACCCTGATTCTCTCGGTCTACACCATGATCGGCGTGGACCAGCGCGGTGGCGCCGTCACCGACTTCTGGCATGAACCCTTGCTGCTGGTGGCCGGCGCCGCGTGGTATGGCGCGCTGTCGGTGTTGTGGCAGGTGCTGTTTTCCAACCAGCCGGTGCAGCAGAGCCTGGCGCGACTGTTTCGCGAGCTGGGACGCTACCTCAAGCTCAAGTCGTCACTGTTCGAACCGATCCGCCAACTGGATGTGGAAGCGCGGCGCCTGGAACTGGCGCAGCAGAACGGCCGGGTGGTGGCAGCACTGAACGCCGCCAAAGAGATCATCCTGCACCGGGTCGGCAATGGTCGCCCGGGCTCCAAGGTCAGCCGCTACCTCAAGCTGTACTTCCTGGCCCAGGACATCCACGAGCGCGCCAGCTCGTCGCACTACCCTTACAACGCCCTCGCCGAAGCCTTCTTCCACAGCGACGTGCTGTTCCGCTGCCAGCGCCTGTTGCGCCAGCAAGGCAAGGCCTGCCAGACCCTGGCCGAATCGATCCAGATGCGCCAGCCGTTCGTTTATGACGACAGCTTCGCCGAAGCCCTGGGCGACCTCAACGCCTCCCTGGAACACCTGCGCATCCAGAGCAACCCGGCCTGGCGCGGCCTGCTGCGCTCCCTGCGCGCCCTGGCGGCCAACCTGTCGACCCTGGACCGCCTGCTGGGCGACGCCGCCAACCCCGACAGCCTGGCCGATGCCACCGACAGCAGCCTGCTGGACCGTGCACCGCGCAACCTCAAGGAGATGTGGACCCGCCTGCGCACGCAGCTGACACCAACCTCCTTGCTGTTCCGCCATGCCCTGCGCCTGCCCCTGGCGCTGAGTATCGGCTACTGGATGGTGCACTTGATTCACCCGTCCCAAGGCTATTGGATCATCCTCACCACGCTGTTCGTGTGCCAGCCAAACTACGGCGCCACCCGGCGCAAGCTGGGCCAGCGGATCATCGGCACCGCCATCGGCCTGACCATCGCCTGGGCGCTGTTCGACCTGTTCCCCAACCCGCTGATCCAGTCGATGTTCGCCATCGCCGCGGGCCTGGTGTTCTTTATCAACCGCACCACGCGCTACACCCTGGCGACTGCCGCGATCACGCTGATGGTGCTGTTCTGCTTCAACCAGGTGGGCGACGGCTACGGGCTGTTCCTGCCACGGCTGTTCGATACCTTGCTCGGCAGCCTGATCGCCGGGCTGGCGGTGTTCCTGTTCCTGCCGGACTGGCAGGGCCGGCGCCTGAACAAGGTGCTGGCCAATACCCTGACCTGCAACAGCATCTACCTGCGCCAGATCATGCAGCAGTACGCCGCGGGCAAAAGCGACGACCTGGCTTACCGCCTCGCCCGGCGCAATGCCCACAACGCCGACGCCGCGCTGTCCACCACCCTGGCGAACATGCTGATGGAGCCGGGGCATTTCCGTAAGGAAGCGGACGTGGGGTTCAGGTTCCTGGTGCTGTCCCACACGCTGCTCAGCTACCTGTCGGGGCTGGGCGCCCACCGGGAAACCCAACTGCCGGCGGAAGTGCGCGAGCACTTGATTGAAGGCGCCGGGAAGACGCTGGCGGCGAGCATTGACGAGATCGCCATGGGGCTGGCGAACAAGCAGCCGATCGCGATTCAGAGCGATGCCGAGGAAGCCTTGGCAGTGGACCTGGAGCAGATGCCGGATGAGATTGACGAAGGGCAGCGGCTGGTGCAGACGCAATTGGCGCTGATCTGCCGGCAACTGGGGCCGTTGCGCACGTTGGCGGCTCACCTGATCAAAGATACCAGCGAAGCCTGAACCCTCTTCGCGAGCAAGCCCGCTCCCACATTCGGCCGAGTTCCACCTTTGGAATGCGGTCGAATGTGGGAGCGGGCTTGCTCGCGAAGGGGCCATTAGCCTCACTACATCCCGTGCTGCTTCATCAACCGCGCATAACTGCCATCTGCCTTCATCCTGGCAATCTCCCGATCAAACCCGGCAACAATCTGCTGATGCTGAGGATTTTTCAGGCTAACCAGAATGTGCAGGCTGTTTTCGCTCAGCGGCACCGGCAAAAACTCCACCGCGTTGCGCACGGTGGCGGACTCCCGAGCCAGGTAGTAGCGGGCGACGAATTCGTCCTCCAGCGTCAGCCGCACCCGCTGCGCCGCCAGCATGCGCA
Source organism: Pseudomonas sp. IPO3774 (assembly GCF_013386835.1). Classification (NCBI taxonomy): domain Bacteria; kingdom Pseudomonadati; phylum Pseudomonadota; class Gammaproteobacteria; order Pseudomonadales; family Pseudomonadaceae; genus Pseudomonas; species Pseudomonas sp. IPO3774. The sequence goes on along the minus strand of NZ_JACAQY010000008.1, from coordinate 58,108 downwards.
CGGCCATGGCGAAGTTATGCACCGGGACTTTCTGCAATTGCGGATCGGCATCGAACGCCGCTGAATAGGCATAGCCACGCACCACCGCGACGGGGTAGTCGTGCAACTGCTCCAGGTTCTGGTAGTCGATGGGATCGTCGCGGCGCTTGAGAAACAGCACCCGGTTGAGCAGGTATTCGCCGGAAAACTGCCCCAACTGAGTACGCGCATCGTCGTACCAGGCGTTCACCAATACGTCGTAACGCCCATCGCCCACGCCCATCAGCGCCCGCGCCCAGGGCACCTGTTCAAACTCACTGGCATAGCCGGCACGGGCCAGGGCGGTGGTCACGATGTCGGTGGCCAAACCACCATTGACCAGGGTGGCGTCAGTGAACGGCGGCCAGGCATCCGCCACCAGTCGCAAGCGTTCTGCCGCCGCCGCCTGGGCCAGCAACAACAAACCGATCAAAGCAACGGCACGAGAAAATCGCGGCATGCTCAAGTCCTTGGCGGGCATTCTATGGCCTGACCTCTGGGGCAACCCGAGGATTTAACAGTAGCTCATCAATGAGCCTGTACTGCAGATTACACAAAGACGGCAGCGTCGCACGCAGAGAATGATGGCAAATTGATCTCACTCACAAAAAAACCGCAATTTAGACACTCGCCTCCCGCGCGCTTACTATCCTGACCAGACAATCAGCCGAGAGAACACCATGACAGTCGAATGGGTCTGCAAACACCATAGTGACCTGGGCAAGGAGCAGCTGTACGCCATTTTGCGCCTACGCTCGGAGGTCTTCGTGGTCGAGCAGAAATGCGTGTACCAGGACATCGACGGCCAGGACCTGGACGGTGATACCCATCACCTGATGGCCTGGGATGATGGTCAACTGCAGGCCTACCTGCGCCTGCTGGATCCTGAATCACAGGGTGGTGATGTGGTGATCGGCCGGGTGATCGTTGCGCCGAGCGCGCGGGGTACCGGGCTGGGCCACCAGATGATGGATGAGGCCCTCAGGCAGGCAGAGAAACAGTGGCCCGACGTGCCGATCTATCTGTCGGCCCAGGCGCATTTGCAGGGGTATTACGGGCGGTACGGGTTTGTGGTGGACGGTGAGGAATACCTTGAGGATGACATTCCACATATAGGCATGCGCCGGGCATGAGGGCCTCTTCGCGAGCAAGCCCGCTCCCACATTTGACCGAGTTCCACCTTTGGAATGCGGTCGAATGTGGGAGCGGGCTTGCTCGCGAAGGCGTCAGCCCGGTCACCACAAGCCTTCAGGGGTAATCCAGGACAGCCTTGATCCGGCTTAGGTTCGCCTCGATCCAGCGCCGATCAATCGCGCCCCAATCACGAATCCGATAGCGCCCGGCATGGTTGCGGGCGCCGTCTTCCTGTTCAAACTCACACACGATATCCAGGTCCGCCAACGCCGCAATCGTGTCCTGTGCAGTACGCCGGGGCATGCCCGTCACCTCGGTCAGTGCCGGGACGCTGCTGGCCAGCTGGCTATCAATCAGGTACGCCACATACAGGCGCCGGTAGAAGCTGCTTTTGGTCTTGCTCACATCCATGCTCGATCGCCTTTGAAGGTCAGGGCTTGCCCTGCAGGTCCCGCCAGGTCAGGTACACCCGCAGGTCGAATTCCACCTGATGGTAGCCCGGCAACATGTATTCACAGAGTTTGTAGAACGCCTTGTTGTGGTCCGATTCCTTGAAGTGCGCCAGTTCGTGTACCACGATCATGCGCAGAAATTCCGGCGCGGCTTCTTTGAACAGCGAGGCGATACGGATTTCTTTCTTCGACTTGAGGTTGCCACCCTGCACCCGAGAGATGGTGGTGTGCAGGCCGAGGGCTCGGTGGGTCAGGTCCAGGCGGTTATCGAACAACACCTTGTCGATGGCCGGGGCGTTGCGCAGGTGTTCCTGCTTCAGGGCCTGGGCGTAGCTGTACAGCGCTTTGTCGCTCTGCACGCCATGCCGTTCGGGGTAGCGCTGGGTCAGGTAGTCGCCGAGTTGGTCCTTGGCAATCAACTGGCGCACTTGCTCCTGCAATGCTGGGGGGTAGGCCTGGAGGTATTTCAGCGCGGTCATGGGGTCAACAACGGGTATTTGAATGGGCGCCAGTGTAGCGAATTCAGCGGGCCGCTGCGCGCAGGCGCCAGTCGGCAATTTCATCCGCGATCAACGGCGGCGCCACCTGCGGGCCCTGGATGAACTGGCAGCCGTTGGCCTTGAGCCATTCAACTTGCTCCTGGGTCTCGACACCTTCGGCAATCACCAGCAGATCAAAATGCCGGCACAATTCGATAATGCTGCGCGCCATCGCCGCGTCCCGGGATGAACCCGGCAGGCGGGCGATCAGCTTCGGGTCGAGCTTTAGGGTGTCGAATTCCAGGTCCCGCAGGTGGGCCAGGGAGCAGTTGCCCGCGCCGAAATCATCCAGGGCAATCCGCACGCCGGCCCGGCGCAACAGCTTGAGCTGCTTGGTGGACTCATCCAGATTGTGCATCAGGCTTTCTTCACTGATCTCCACCTCAAGCTGCCGGCCTTGCAACCCATGTCGCTCCAGCACCTGCTGCAGCTGGCTGGCCAGGTTCGGCATATTGAACTGGCTGCTGCTCAAGCTCACGCTCAGGACCAACTCATCGCTGAACACCCCTGCCCATGCCTGCCGCTGGGCGGCCACCTGCTGGTAGATCCAGGTGCTCAACTGGCTGATCAGCCGCGCCTCTTCGAGCAACGGCAGAAACAGCCCCGGCGGCACATCGCCGACACTCGGGTGCTGCCAGCGCAGCAGCGCTTCGACGCCCCGCAGATGGCCGTCGTGCAACGACACCTGCGGCTGGTACACCAGGGTGAAATCCTTGCTGTCGATGGCGCTGCGTACGCTGTCTTCGAGCATCAGGCGCGAGCGGGCCCGGCCGTTCATTTCCTGGTCGTAGTAGCGATATTGCTGACGCCCGGCGCGCTTGGCCTCGTACATCGCGACGTCCGCCGCGCGCAGCAGGCCGTTGAGGTCCGAGCCGCAGTCCGGGAAAGTGGCGATGCCGATACTGACGCCCAGCATCACATCCAGACCGTCGACCTGCTGACAGATCGACACCCGTTCGATCAGTTTTTCCGCAATCTTGGCCGCCTGCTCCGGGAATTCCAGCTCCAGCAGCGCGGTGAATTCATCCCCGCCCATGCGGCCAAGAATGTCGTAGGAGCGCAGGCACGCCTTCAACTGTTCCGAGACCCAGCGCAGCACGCGGTCTCCGGCGTCGTGGCCGAGGGAATCGTTGACCCGCTTGAACCCGTCCAGGTCCAGGTACAGCAGCACCAGCGACTGCTCGTTACGCTCGCTGCGCAACAGCACATTCTCCACCGACTGGTGAAACCCACGCCGATTGAGCAGGCCCGTCAGCGGGTCGGTGACGGCCTGGAACTCCAGTTGCTGATGCAGATGGCGCACCTCGGACATGTCCAGCACCGTGACCACCATGGCTTTCTGCTCGGCCGGCAGCGGGGCGCACGACATCGCCACGGGCAACTGCTGGCCGGGCGCGGTGCGCAAGATGGCGTCGTGCAGGCGCCAGGTTTCACCACGTTTGTAGCCTTCATACAAGGCAGAATCGGACCACCCAGGCACATGGGGCTTCTGTAGGAAGCCCAGGAACTCGGCACCCTGGATCTCGGCGACCGGCGCATTGATCAGCCGCGAAATCGCCGGGTTGGCGTAGCTGATCACGCCGTCTTCGCCCACCACCAGGATGCCTTCGGCGGCATTGTCGAGCACCGAGGCATTGAAGGCCCGGGCCGATTCCAGATCGTGACTCAGGCGCTGCAAGGCACGGCGGTTGCGCTGGTGCTCCAGCAGGGCCTGGACCTTGGGCTTGAGGATATTCGGGTCGAAGGGTTTCAGCAGATAGTCGATCGCGCCGCTGGCATAGCCTTCCAGCATCGCCGCCGGCGATTGGGCGTGAGCGCTGAGAAAGATGATCGGGGTCAGTTGCGTGCGTTGGCTGCCGCGCATCAGCCGGGCCACCTCGAACCCGTCCATGCCGGGCATCATCACATCCAGCAACACCAGGTCGACGTCGTGTTCGAGCAGCAATCCCAGGGCTTCCACCCCGGAGGCCGCCGTCACCACATGCCAATCTTCACGCTGCAATAACGCACGCATGCTGATCAGGTTTTCGGGATAGTCATCGACCACCAAAAGCACTGAACAACCATCGCGAGGCTTGATTGGAGCGCATTCCATTGCTGCTTCTCTTTCGTCGGAGTCATTCCGGTCATTTTTGCGACAAAACCGGATAAACAATAAGGGCTCACTCTAGCCCTGGATCCCATAAAGCAGAAGCCACGACGGTGCCATCATTGCGCCAAAGCCCAGACAACCGACTAACGGTCAGTGCCTACAGCCCGCGGTTTACGGGAAACATGGCTTTTTGACATTTCATTGGCGCCAACAATCCGCCACAAAGCCATTAACAATCCATTTCGAGGCACCTATAAAGAAAGTGCCGGCTCCCGAGCCAAGGCCTTCTCTCCCCGTTAAAGGCGTATTCAATGATTGATCTGTCCACCTGGAACCTGAGCATCCCCGTTGGCTCCCCGCCCTCGACCATCGACACGCCGAAACTGCTCAGCGGGTTCAAGGACCAATACTTCCAGGCCGAAGGCAGCAGCGTGCAATTCTGGACCCCGGTAACCGGCACGCGTACCGAGAACGCCGTCTACCCTCGCAGCGAACTGCGGGAAACCTACGCCGACGGCCGCCTGCGCAACTGGCTGTACAGCGACGCCGACAATTTCCTGCGTGCCACGTTGGCGATCAACAAGGTGCCGTCGTCCGGCAAGGTGGTGATCGGTCAAATCCACGCCTACGAAAGCCAGAAGCCACTGATCAAGGTCGAATACCAATACAAGGAAAAAACCCAGACCGGCAACATCGTCGCCAAGGTGCGCATGCGCCCTGACGAGTCGGAAGGCCGGGTGATCATCGTCGCCGAGAACGTACCGCTGGACCGCAACTTCACCTACGTCATCCACCTGAACAAGGCCGGCCTGCTGAGCGTCGACGCCGCCAACGGGCAATGGAACGAACGCATCGGCGCTGCGTGGGGCAAACAGCCGCTGTACTTCAAGGCCGGCGCCTACGTGCAGGACAACAGCGGCAACAGCAAGGAAGGCGCCCGCGTGACGTTTGCCAAGCTGGACATTGACCACGACTGAAGCTGATTCGCTTCAGCGACCGGTCCCACGACGCTTTAGGACAGAACCGCGACCCAGGGTCTCGACTTTCTTGTAGGACAATCCGAGTATGGCGCCGCGCACGCGCACTACCCCCTACAAGAAAGTCATGGAGACTGCCCAATGCCCTTTTCCCGCACCCTGCTAGCCCTCTCTATGGGCATGGCACTGCTGCAAAACCCGGCCTTTGCCGCCCCGCCCCTCTCGATGGCCGACGGGGTGGCCCAGGTCAATATCCAGGACAGCAACGCCTGGGTCGAAATCAACAAGGTCGCCTTCGAAAACAATATCCGCACCCTCCAAGCCAGCCTCGCTGACAAGTCGAAAATCTGCGCCGTGCTCAAGGCGGATGCCTACGGTCACGGCATCGGTTTACTGATGCCCTCGGTGATCAAACTGGGCGTGCCCTGCGTCGGCATCGCCAGCAACGAAGAAGCCCGCGTGGTCCGTGAAAGCGGCTTCAAGGGCCAACTGATCCGCGTACGCACCGCCGCCCTGAGCGAGCTGGAAGCTGCGTTGCCGTATAACGTCGAAGAGCTGGTGGGCAATCTGGACTTCGCCGTGCGCGCCAGCCTGATCGCCGAAAACCACGGCCGCCCACTGGTCGTGCACCTGGGCCTGAACTCCAGCGGCATGAGCCGCAACGGTGTGGAAATGACCACCGCCCAGGGCCGCCGCGACGCCGTAGCCATTACCAAGGTGCCAAACCTGCAGGTGACGGCGATCATGACCCACTTCGCCGTCGAAGACGCCGCCGACGTGCGCACCGGGCTCAAGGCGTTTAACGAACAAGCCAACTGGCTGATCAGCGTCGCCCAGCTCGACCGCAGCAAAATCACCCTGCACGCCGCCAACTCCTTCGCCACCCTGGAAGTACCCGAGTCGCGGCTGGACATGGTTCGTCCGGGCGGCCTGCTGTTTGGCGATACCGTACCGTCGTTCACCGAATACAAGCGGGTGATGCAGTTCAAATCCCACGTGGCGTCGGTCAACAGCTACCCGAAAGGCAACACCGTAGGCTACGACCGCACCTACACCCTGGCGCGGGATTCGAAACTGGCGAACATCACCGTGGGTTATTCCGACGGCTATCGCCGGGCGTTTACCAACAAAGGCATCGTGCTGATCAACGGGCACCGGGTGCCGGTGGTGGGCAAGGTGTCGATGAACACCCTGATGGTCGATGTCACCGACGTGCCGACCGTGAAGAGCGGCGATGAGGTGGTGTTGTTCGGCAAGCAGGGCGCGGTGGAGACCAGCCAGGCGGAGGTTGAAGACATCAACGGTGCGTTGCTGGCGGATCTGTATACGGTGTGGGGTAACTCGAATCCGAAGGTGCTGGTGGAGAACTAAGTCTCCTCACATCTCGTAGGCACTGTCCTATGGACCCAAGGATCATTCGGTGATTAACACAATCACTTAACCAACACGTATCCCTGTGGGAGCTGGCGGTGCGACGATTCGACTTGCCCGCGATGGCGGTGGGTCAGCCAACTTATTCTTCGACTGGCACACCGCCATCGCGGGCAAGCCCGGCTCCCACAGGGATTCTGTGTCCTACAGGGCCGTTGCGGTGAATCGGAGCGCCGCTTATAGTTCGCCCCGTCGCCGGCATTGAACGGCGACAGGGTTTCGCAGCCCTAACGATACGTGTGTAACCAAGCATCATGAATGCAACGACTAGCGCTTCTACGTCCGTCGTTTATTTTATGGTGGCTGTGTGTGGGAGACCTTCGGGTCTGCCGGGTTCCTCGTATCCTCGGTCTGCGAACCCGCACACAGCTACCACCCATTCGTTTCGCAGCGAATGGCGGTAGTCCTTTTTAGATACGAGGAATATTTGCCATGACGCCAGAACTCCCGCCCCGCCGTTTCACCCCCTGCACCGAAACAGCCACCGAATACCCGGTACTCCTGATCGACAGCGAAGCTCCGCTGCAGGACCTGCACGCCTGCCTGCGTGAACGCCTCAACGCCGCCCTCGAACACCTCAACCTGATGGCCTGCTCCAGCCTGCCCGATTTTGCGGAGCGTGACCTGAACCACGTAGCCAACACCGCCCGCATCCTGATGCAGGACGTAAGCGACGTATTCCGCGTCATCGAATACCGCGGCTTCGACACCCCCGCAGCCGCCTGATCAAATTTCAGCCACAAAAAAGCCCGCATCGCTGCGGGCTTTTCATTAACGCGTAAGGCTTAGTTGACCTTGGCGTTCAACTCACCTTTCAGGTAACGCTGGTACATCGCTTCCAGGGAGATCGGCTTGATCTTCGAAGCGTTGCCCGCAGTACCGAAGGCTTCGTAACGTGCGATACATACATCACGCATGGCCGTCACGGTAGCGCCGAAGAATTTACGTGGGTCAAATTCGCTCGGGTTGGTGGCCATCAGGCGACGCATCGCACCGGTGGAAGCCAGGCGCAGGTCAGTGTCGATGTTGACCTTACGCACGCCGTACTTGATGCCTTCGACGATTTCTTCAACCGGCACGCCGTAGGTTTCTTTGATGTCGCCGCCGTACTGGTTGATGATCGCCAGCCACTCTTGCGGTACCGAGGAAGAACCGTGCATCACCAGGTGGGTGTTAGGGATGCGCTTGTGGATTTCCTTGATGCGGTCGATGGCCAACACGTCGCCGGTAGGTGGCTTGGTGAATTTGTAGGCGCCGTGGCTGGTGCCGATGGCGATGGCCAGGGCGTCAACTTGGGTCTTTTTCACGAAGTCGGCGGCTTCTTCAGGATCGGTCAGCATTTGGCTGTGATCCAGTACGCCTTCGGCGCCGATACCGTCTTCTTCACCGGCCATGCCGGTTTCCAGGGAACCCAGGCAGCCCAGTTCGCCTTCAACCGAAACGCCACAGGCGTGAGCCATGGCCACGGTTTGTTGGGTGACGCGTACGTTGTATTCGTAGTCGGTCGGGGTCTTGCCGTCTTCGCCCAGGGAACCGTCCATCATTACCGAGCTGAAGCCCAACTGGATGGAGCGCTGGCACACGTCAGGGCTGGTGCCGTGGTCCTGGTGCATGCACACCGGGATGTGCGGGAATTCTTCGATCGCGGCGAGGATCAGGTGACGCAGGAACGGGGCACCGGCGTATTTGCGCGCGCCGGCCGAAGCCTGGACGATCACTGGAGAGTCAGTCTTGTCAGCGGCTTCCATGATGGCGCGCATCTGCTCAAGGTTGTTGACGTTGAAGGCTGGAACGCCATAGCCGAATTCGGCTGCGTGGTCCAACATCTGGCGCATGCTGATAAGTGCCATTGTGAGTCTCTCTCCCGGTCGAGGGTCGTTAATCGTGCAAGCCTGCCGTAGCGGCGGCTGCTATTCAAGTTATTGAAGGTCAGGCTTTCAAAGCCTGCCCTGCTTAATCGTTAAACCTGTCTGTAGGACCCGGCTTGCCGGCGATGGCGGCTGACGCTATCGCCGGCAAGCCGGCTCCTACAGGTGATCGCGGCGTGCTATTGCGCTTTACAGCCACGCCCGATCAAATCATCGGTGGCAACCCAGTAAACCAGGCCTTCCTCACCTTTTGTGTGAAACGCCAACTGGCCGTCGCTGTACAGCACGCCCGAGGCCGCCACATCCTGCTTGAGGCGATACACCTGGTCCGAGCCGCCGAGGCGCACATCCACCTGGGTGCGGGCCTGGTCGGCAAACCGCCAGTTGACTTGCGCCTGGCTGTCACACGTCCAGGTGGTCCACTTGTCTGCCGGCTCTGCCTTCTTGTCGAACATGTTCAGGTTGGTGCATCCGGCCAATAACGCCAGTGCCGCCAGGGCGAAAACGCCTTTCATTGCCAATCCTCAAGCGGCGACCTGCGGCCACCGCGGCTGTCGGTTAGTGAATCAGACCCGTCAAGGGCAACCCTGTTCCTGACCGTTGGGCGCAGAGTCGTATTTCTCCAACCCGTCCGGCCCGATGCGCTTGTTGATCACCGGCATGGTTTCGGCCTGCCAGTCAGCCTGATAGCAACTCTTTTGCCGAGCCGCCCCGGCCTTTTCAGACTCGGGCGCCGCTTTCGGCGTGCTGCCGCAGCCGGCCAGCAGGCCCGCTGCAATCACCAGTGCCAACGACCTGATCATCGGAATGCTCCTTTTCCTCAGCAAGTGCCTTATCCCTTGGCCCGGCTTTCCAGCACTTCGACAGCCGGCAGTACCTTGCCTTCAACGAATTCGAGGAACGCACCACCCCCCGTAGAAATGTAGGAGATCTGGTCAGCAACGCCATATTTATCGATGGCCGCCAGGGTGTCGCCACCGCCAGCGATGGAAAATGCCGAGCTTTCAGCGATGGCGTGGGCCAGCACTTTGGTGCCGTTGCCGAACTGGTCGAACTCGAACACGCCGACCGGGCCGTTCCACAGGATGGTCTTGGACGACTTCAGCAGTTCAGCGAAGTTGGCTGCCGTTTGCGGGCCGATGTCCAGGATCATGTCGTCAGCGGCAACGTCAGCGATCAGCTTGACGGTGGCTTCGGCGCTTTCAGCGAATTCCTTGGCCACCACCACGTCTACCGGCAGCGGCACGCTGACCTTGGCGGCGATGGCGCGGGCGGTGTCCAGCAGGTCCGGCTCGTACAGCGATTTGCCCACCGGGTGACCGGCAGCGGCCAGGAAGGTGTTGGCAATGCCGCCGCCGACGATCAGCTGGTTGCAGATCTGGCTCAGGCTGTTCAGCACGTCGAGCTTGGTGGACACCTTGGAGCCGGCAACGATGGCGGCCATCGGTTGGGCCGGAGCGCCGAGGGCCTTGCCCAGTGCGTCCAGTTCAGCCGCCAGCAACGGGCCAGCTGCGGCAACTTTGGCAAACTTGGCCACGCCGTGGGTCGAACCCTCGGCACGGTGCGCGGTGCCGAAGGCGTCCATCACGAACACGTCGCACAGGGCAGCGTATTGCTGGGCCAGTTCGTCGCTGTTCTTTTTCTCGCCCTTGTTGAAGCGCACGTTTTCGAACAGCACGATGTCGCCAGCCTTCACGTCCACACCGTTCAGGTAGTCGGCAACCAGCGGCACGTCGCGGCCCAGGGCCTTGCTCAAATATTCAGCTACAGGCTTGAGGCTGTTTTCTGCCGAGAATTCACCTTCGGTCGGACGACCCAAGTGGGAGCAGACCATCACGGCCGCACCTTTTTCCAGGGCCAGCTTGATGGTCGGCAGCGAGGCCAGGATTCGCGCATCGCTGGTGACAACACCGTCCTTGACTGGGACGTTGAGGTCTTCGCGGATCAGTACGCGCTTACCTTGCAGATCGAGGTCGGTCATCTTCAACACGGTCATGGGGGGCAATTCCTGAGAGCTAAAGTTGTGGAGAGGCTGTTTGCAGATAGTGTTCTGCAACGTCCAGCATTCGGTTGGCAAAACCCCATTCGTTGTCGAACCAAGCCAGGATGTTCACCAGCCGTGGGCCGGAAACGCGGGTCTGGCTGGCATCGACGATGGCCGAATGCGGGTCGTGGTTGAAATCACAGCTGGCGTGCGGCAACTCGGTGTAGGCCAACAGGCCTTTGAGCGGGCCGCTGGTGGCGGCGTCGCGCAGGATCCGGTTGACTTCGCCGGCGTCGGTGTCGCTGACGGTTTGCATGGTGATGTCCAGGCAAGACACATTCACCGTCGGTACCCGTACGGCTTTGGCCTGGATTCGCCCGGCAAGTTCCGGCAACAGTCGCTCGATACCGCGCGCCAGGCCGGTGGACACCGGAATCACCGACTGAAACGCCGAACGCGTACGGCGCAGGTCTTCATGGTGGTAAGCGTCAATCACCGGCTGATCGTTCATTGCCGAGTGAATGGTGGTGATCGACACGTATTCCAGGCCAATCGCCTGGTCCAGCAGGCGCAACAGCGGCACGCCGCAGTTGGTGGTGCAGGAGGCGTTGGACACCAGCAATTCGGCACCGGTCAGGCAATCCTGGTTCACGCCGTAGACGATGGTGGCGTCGACATCCGCCTCGCTGGCCATCGGCTGGGAAAACAGGACCCGTGGTGCGCCGGCGTCGAGAAACCGCTGGCCGTCGGCACGGGTGTGATAGGCACCGGAGCATTCCAGCACCAGGTCGACGTCCAGCGCCGCCCAGTCGATGCCCTCAGGGGTGGCACTGCGCAGGACCTTCACGCAGTTGCCATTAATATGCAGACAATCGTCCTCGACCCGCACTTCGCCGGGGAACCGGCCGTGGGTGGAGTCAAAGCGTGTCAGGTATTCGATGCTGGCCATGTCCGCCAGATCGTTGATCGCGACAATTTCAAACCCGGCCGCCGGCCCTCGCTCGAACAGAGCACGCAAGACGCAACGACCAATCCGGCCGTAGCCGTTGAGTGCAACTTTGTAGGGACGCGGTTGAGGCATGGGGTTCTCGATTACCATTGGGTAATGGGGTGAATGTGCCGCCGCCTTCGCGAGCAAGCCCGCTCCCACATTTAGACCGCGATCTAATGTGGGAGCGGGCTTGCTCGCGAAGAGGCCAGTACAGCCGCCCCAATCTACAGCCTTAGTCTTCCAGCAGCTCTTCAGCCTGACCCAGGATGTTTTCCAGGGTGAAACCGAACTCTTCGAACAACGCTGGCGCCGGCGCCGACTCACCGTAGGTGGTCATGCCGATCACGCGGCCTTCCAGGCCCACGTACTTGTACCAGTAGTCGGCGTGAGCCGCTTCGATGGCGATACGTGCGCTGACCTGCAACGGCAATACCGATTGCTTGTAGTCGGCGTCCTGGGCTTCGAAGACGCTGGTGCACGGCATGGAAACCACGCGCACGTTGCGACCTGCGGCCGTCAACTTGTCGTACGCCTGAACCGCCAGGCCCACTTCGGAACCGGTGGAGATCAGGATCAGCTCCGGCTCGCCGATGCAGTCTTTCAGCACGTAGCCACCACGGCTGATGCCTTCGATCTGCGCCGCGTCGCGGGTTTGGTGCTGCAGGTTCTGACGGGAGAAGATCAGCGCCGAAGGGCCGTCCTTGCGCTCGATTGCGTGCTTCCAGGCCACAGCCGACTCGACTGCGTCCGATGGGCGCCAGGTATCGAGGTTCGGCGTGGTGCGCAGGCTAGTCAATTGCTCGACCGGCTGGTGCGTCGGGCCGTCTTCGCCCAGGCCGATGGAGTCGTGGGTGTAGACGAAGATCACACGCTTCTTCATCAACGACGCCATGCGTACGGCGTTGCGCGCGTATTCCATGAACATCAGGAAGGTCGCGCCGTAAGGCACCAGGCCGCCGTGCAGGGCAACGCCGTTCATGATGGCGCTCATGCCGAACTCGCGCACGCCGTAGTACATGTAGTTGCCGCTGGCGTCTTCCGCCGAGACACCTTTGCAACCTTTCCACAGGGTCAGGTTGGAACCGGCCAGGTCAGCCGAACCGCCGAGGAACTCAGGCAGCAGCGGGCCGAACGCGTTCAGGGTGTTCTGGCTGGCTTTACGGCTGGCGATGGTTTCGCCCTTGGCCGCCACTTCGGCGATGTAGGCCGAGGCCTTTTCAGCGAAGTCGGCAGGCAGGTCACCGGCCAGGCGGCGAACCAGTTCGTTGGCCAACTCAGGGAATTCGGCGGAGTAGGCCGCGAAACGCTGGTCCCACTCGGCTTCGACCGCCAGGCCGGCTTCCTTGGCGTTCCACTCGGCGTAGATGTCAGCCGGGATTTCGAACGGGCCGTGGTTCCACTTCAGCGCAGCGCGGGTCAGGGCGATTTCCGCGTCACCCAGTGGGGCGCCGTGGCAGTCTTCTTTACCTTGCTTGTTCGGCGAACCGAAGCCGATGGTGGTCTTGCAGCAGATCAGGGTCGGCTGCTCGCTTTTGCGGGCCGTCTCGATCGCAATCTTGATTTCTTCCGGGTCATGACCGTCGACATTGCGGATCACCTGCCAGTTGTAGGCTTCGAAACGCTTCGGTGTGTCGTCGGTGAACCAGCCTTCGACTTCGCCGTCGATGGAGATGCCGTTGTCATCGTAGAAGGCGATCAGCTTGCCCAGGCCCAGGGTACCGGCCAGGGAGGCGACTTCGTGGGAAATGCCTTCCATCATGCAGCCATCACCGAGGAACACGTAGGTGTGGTGGTCGACAATGTTGTGGTTCGGGCGGTTGAACTGCGCAGCCAGCACTTTTTCAGCCAGGGCAAAACCCACGGCGTTGGCCAGGCCCTGGCCCAGTGGACCGGTGGTGGTCTCAACGCCAGGGGTGTAGCCGTATTCCGGGTGGCCCGGGGTGCGGCTGTGGATCTGGCGGAAGTTTTTCAGGTCGTCGATGGTGACGTCGTAGCCGGTCAGGTGCAGCAACGAGTAGATCAGCATCGAACCGTGGCCGTTGGACAGGATGAACCGGTCACGGTCGGCGAACGACGGGTTGCTCGGGTTGTGTTTCAGGTAGTCACGCCAAAGTACCTCGGCGATATCCGCCATGCCCATCGGGGCACCGGGATGGCCGCTGTTGGCTTTTTGCACGGCATCCATGCTGAGGGCACGAATGGCGTTGGCACGCTCACGACGGCTGGGCATCGCTGATCTCCTGGAGGTTGAATAAAAGAAACGGAAAAAAGGATCGGCATTTTCCCTCAGCCACGGCCCTCGGGGCAATGACAGATAGTCACTTGGGGGTGTTTTTCCTGCGGATTGACTGGAGAAACCGTTTACCGCTTCGTCCATGGGTTATAGCGGCTGCTTATAACCACCGATTATCGACTAATATCAAAACTTTTTGATATTGCCCTTGCGGGGTTTTCCCACCGTCACTAGACTGCTGGCCTTATGAACCTGAGCGCACCTTCCATTCGACCCGACGACAGCGACGAGCTGGCGGCCCTGTGCAAGGCCGGTGGCGATCCGTTGCGCCTGAATGTGTTGCGCGCGCTGACCAACGATTCGTTCGGGGTGCTGGAGCTGGCGCAGATTTTCGCCATCGGCCAATCCGGCATGAGCCACCACTTGAAGGTACTGGCCCAGGCCGACCTGGTGGCGACCCGCCGCGAGGGCAATGCGATTTTTTACCGTCGCGCCCTGCCCCACACCGAGCAACTGGGCGGCAAGCTGCACGCCGCGCTGCTCGAAGAAATAGACAGCCTGGCGCTGCCGGCTGACGTGCAGTCGCGCATCAGCCAGGTGCACGGGCAACGTGCTGCCGCCAGCCAGGACTTTTTCTCACGGGTAGCCGAGAAGTTTCGCGCCCAGCAGGATCTGATCGCCGGCTTGGCGCAATACCGCGAAAGCGTGCTGGCACTTTTGGACAAGCTGAGCTTCAGTGATGAGGCTACGGCGGTCGAAGTGGGCCCGGGTGATGGCGGCTTCCTGCCGGAGCTGGCGCGGCGCTTTCATCAGGTCACGGCGCTGGACAACAGCCCGGCGATGCTGGAGCTGGCCCGCCAATTGTGTGAGCGCGAAGCGCTGGGCAATGTCCACCTGCAGTTGGCGGACGCCCTGAATGACACCAGCCTGCGGGCCGATTGCGTGGTGCTGAACATGGTCCTGCACCATTTCGCCGCCCCGGCAGACGCCCTCAGGCAGATGGCAAATTTGCTGCAACCAGGCGGCAGCCTGTTGGTCACGGATTTATGCAGCCACAACCAGAGTTGGGCCAGGGAAGCCTGCGGTGATCTCTGGCTGGGTTTTGAACAGGACGATCTGGCCCGTTGGGCCACCGCTGCGGGACTCGTTCCCGGGGAAAGCCTCTATGTAGGTTTACGTAATGGTTTCCAGATTCAGGTCCGCCATTTTCAGCGGCCGGCTGGCGACACTCACCATCGGTAAATATCAGGAAAACATCGAGATGAGCGAATACTCCCTTTTCACCTCCGAGTCCGTGTCTGAAGGGCATCCGGACAAAATCGCCGACCAGATCTCTGACGCGGTGCTGGACGCCATCATCGCTGAAGACAAGTTCGCCCGAGTGGCGTGCGAGACTCTGGTGAAAACGGGCGTGGCGATCATCGCCGGCGAAGTCACCACCTCTGCCTGGGTAGACCTGGAGCAGATCGTGCGTGATGTGATCATCGACATCGGCTACAACAGCTCCGACGTCGGCTTCGACGGTGCGACCTGCGGCGTGATGAACATCATCGGCAAGCAGTCCCCTGACATCAACCAGGGTGTCGACCGTGCCAAGCCTGAAGATCAGGGCGCCGGCGACCAGGGCCTGATGTTCGGCTATGCCAGCAACGAAACCGACGTGCTGATGCCGGCACCGATCACCTTCTCCCACCAGTTGGTGAAGCGCCAGGCCGAAGCCCGTAAATCCGGTGCATTGCCATGGCTGCGCCCGGACGCCAAGTCCCAGGTGACCTGCCGCTATGAAGGCGGCAAAGTCGTCGCCATCGACGCGGTGGTACTGTCGACCCAGCAAAACCCGGACGTTTCCTACGCCGACCTGCGCGAAGGCGTCATGGAGCTGATCGTCAAGCACGTGCTGCCTGCCGAACTGCTGACCAAGGACACCCAGTTCCACATCAACCCGACCGGCCAGTTCATCATCGGTGGCCCGGTGGGCGACTGCGGCTTGACCGGTCGCAAGATCATCGTCGACAGCTACGGCGGCATGGCCCGTCACGGCGGTGGCGCGTTCTCCGGCAAGGATCCATCCAAGGTTGACCGTTCGGCGGCCTACGCCGGTCGTTACGTGGCCAAGAACATCGTGGCCGCAGGCCTGGCCGAGCGTTGCGAGATTCAGGTGTCCTACGCAATCGGTGTGGCCCAGCCTACGTCGATCTCGCTGAACACCTTCGGTACCGGCAAGATCAGCGACGACAAGATCGTCAAGCTGGTGCGTGAGATCTTCGACCTGCGTCCTTACGCAATCACCACCATGCTCGACCTGCTGCACCCGATGTACCAGGAAACTGCGGCCTACGGCCACTTCGGTCGTACCCCTGAGCAGAAGACTGTCGGCAACGACACGTTCACTACGTTCACCTGGGAAAAGACCGACCGTGCCAACGACTTGCGTACTGCCGCCGGCCTGTAATCGTCCTACGGTGTACACAAAGCCCCGGCGTTCTGTTCAAACGAGCAGAAACATCGGGTAAAAAGCCTCGCGGTTGCGGGGCTTTTTTATGCCCGCTGGGATGGCTTAGGCTGGGCGCCCTTTTCAGAGCAAGGATGCTCATGATGACGTCACTTATGCGCTGGCTGTTTTTCCTTTTACTCAGCTTCTCGCCACTCACTGCGTGGTCGCAGGGGTGCCCCGACTGGGCGGCCGATCACGCCCGGGCCCAGATCAGCACCCTGGCGCAACAAATCCGCTTGTGGGATGACAGCTACCACCGGCTCGGCCAGTCATTGATCAGCGATGAGCTGTATGACCAGGCCAGCCAGCGCCTTGCCCAATGGCGCAGGTGTTTCACTCCCTCCGCCCCAGTCACGGACGACCCGCTGGGCAGCGCGCGAGGCACGACCGCCCACCCGACGCCCCACACCGGCCTGGAAAAACTGCTGGACGATAACGCCGTGCAAACCTGGCTGGGGACTCGCCAGGACGTGTGGATCCAGCCCAAGGTCGATGGCGTCGCCGTCACGCTGGTTTACCGCAAGGGCCGGTTGAGCCGGGTCATCAGTCGCGGCGATGGCCGGCTGGGCCAGGATTGGTCAGCCTCCGCCCGCCGGATTCCGGGGATCGTGCAGCAACTGCCCGAGCCCGTTGACCTGCTGTTGCAGGGCGAACTCTATTGGCGACTGAATGACCATGTGCAAGCTGCCAAAGGTGGCCTCGGCGCCCGCGGCAAAGTGGCCGGGCTGATGAATCGCCGGCAGTTGAGCGACGCCGAGGCCGCCAATATCGGTCTGTTTGTCTGGGCCTGGCCCCAGGGCCCTGATGACTTTTCCGAGCGGCTGAGCCAACTGGCGCAATGGGGCTTCACCGACAGCGGGCGCTACAGCCACCCGATCAAGGACATTACCGAAGCGGCGCACTGGCGCAGCTATTGGTACAGCCACCCGCTGCCCTTCGCCAGCGACGGCGTGGTATTGCATCAAGGCCAGCGGGCCCCGGCCGAGCGCTGGCGGGTCAGCGCGCCCTACTGGGCGGTTGCCTGGAAGTACCCGGTGGCCAAGGCATTGGCCCATGTGCGCAAGGTGCACTTCAAGATTGGCCGCACCGGGCGCATCACCTCCATCCTGGAGTTGGAACCGGTACTGCTCGATGACCGGAAGATCAGCCGGGTCAGTGTCGGTTCGCTGAAACGCTGGCGGGAACTGGATATCCGTACTGGCGACCAGGTCTCCATCAGCCTCGCCGGGCACGTCATCCCACGCCTTGACCGCGTCATCCTGCGCAGCCAGCCACGGGCCGAGTTGCAGGTCCCGCAGGCCAGGGACTTCCACCCCTTGAGTTGCTGGCAACTGGCCCCGGGTTGCGAAGAACAGCTGCTCGCGCGCCTGACCTGGCTGAGCGGCGCCCAGGGCCTGGCCCTGCCACACATCGGCCGCGAAACCTGGAACACCTTGATCCAGGCCGGCCTGATCGACGGCCTGCTCGATTGGTTAACCCTGGATGAGGCAGAGCTTGCTAACATTGATGGCTTCGGCGAACGCAGCAGTGCGCGTTTACTCGACAGCTTGCGCAGCGCCCGGCAGCGACCGTTCGCGCAATGGCTGATGGCCCTGGGAGTACCGCCCACGGCCCGCAACAATCTACAAGGCGGCTGGCAAACCCTGGCCGCCAGAGACACTCAAGCCTGGCTGGCCGAAGACGGCATAGGCCCGGGTCGCGCGGCGCAACTGAGCGCCTTTTTTCGCGACCCGCAGGTGCTGGCCTTGAGTGAAACATTACGGGCTGCCGGGATAGATGGTTTTTGACCTCTGCCCGACGGCATTAACCGGTGCCGGCAGAATTCATCCTGCCCACCTGATTGCGACCTTGTTTGCCTTGGAGCCTTTATGAAATTTCTTGCACCTTTTGCCCTGTTGACCGTCGCTACCCTTATGTCCGCGCCATTGCTGGCAGCCGAGGAAGCTGCGCCACTCACAGGCTGCGCCGCCAAGCGCGAGTCCATCAGCACCCAGATCGAACAAGCCAAGGCCCACGGCAACAGTGAGCAACAAGCCGGCCTGGAAAAAGCCTTGAGTGAAGTCACCGCCAACTGCACCGATGCCTCCTTGAAAAAGGAGCGGGAAAACAAGGTGCTCGACGCCAAGCACGAAGTCAGCCGCCGTCAGGCTGACCTCGACAAGGCCATGAAGAAGGGTGACTCCGACAAGATCAACAAGCGCAAGGACAAGCTGGCCCAGTCACGCAAGGACTTGCAGGAAGCCCTGGACGAACTGGACAAGTAAGACGGCCTCAGTGATCGCGGAACTGTTTATGGCACGCGGTGCAGGCATCTTCGACTTTCTGCACCGCCGGCCCGAGGTTGCTGGCCTTGTAGGGCTGGACCTGGCTGGTGATCACCAATTCACCGGTGGCCGTTTCAAGGTTTCGAGCCATTTCCTGGAAACGTGCCTGCTGCTGCCACACGTCGTCCTTGGCGCTGGTGTGGTCTTCTTCACGCACGCTCGGGAAATGTTTCCACGGTTCGTGGGACAACGCATCAAGCTTGACCGCGCCTTCGGCAAATTTGCCGCCGTCGAATGGAATGCGCCCACGCAACATGCCGCCCAGGTCTTCGCCGGTCTTGAGCATCTGCTTGAAAATGGCCTTGCGCTGGCCAAGGGGCGAATTCGGATCAACCCCGCCGCAGGCGGACAGTGTCAGGCAGGCCAGCAATACAACGGTCAGTCTTTTAAAAGTCATGATGGCTCAAGGTCACGGGAAACGGCGGCCAGTATCCTCGCCCCGCCCGCAAAGACCAATACCCCTATTAATAATAAGGGTTGCTCGAACGCCAGCCGATACGAGCAATCGCTTCAGGAATTTTGTGTATGAATACCCGTTTTAAGCCTTGGCGCCGCCTCGTGTGGGCCCTGCCAATGATCGCGCTGCTGGCCGGTTGCGACACCGGCAAGGACGAAAAAGCCAAGCCCCACGCCATTGCTACCTACGTCGGCGCCACCTGGGAAAACCTGCCGGCCGTGTCGGACAGCGACCTGCAAGCCGGCTTTGAATCCTGGCGCAGTGCCTGTCAACGCCTCAAGGCTGACCCGGTATGGGGCCCGACGTGCGCGGCATCGGCCACCGTGCCGTCGACCGCAGTGGCGATTCGTGACTTCCTCAAGGCCAACCTCGACGTCTACGGCCTGCGCTCGGCCGACAACAGCCCCAAC
This sequence comes from Pseudomonas sp. IPO3774, assembly GCF_013386835.1. Classification (NCBI taxonomy): domain Bacteria; kingdom Pseudomonadati; phylum Pseudomonadota; class Gammaproteobacteria; order Pseudomonadales; family Pseudomonadaceae; genus Pseudomonas; species Pseudomonas sp. IPO3774. Next base: position 38,704 of record NZ_JACAQY010000008.1, on the reverse strand, counting down.
GGCCTGATCACCGGCTACTACGAACCGGTTTACCCCGGCAGCCTCACCGAAACCGCCACCGCCCATGTACCGGTGTTCGGCGTGCCGGATGACCTGATCATCGTCAACCTGGAAAGCATCTACCCGGAGCTCAAGGGCAAGCGCCTGCGCGGTCGCCTGGAAGGCCGGGTACTCAAACCCTATGACGACGCCAGCACCATCAACCACCAAGGCTCCACCGCCAAGCCCATCGCCTGGCTGACCAATCCGATGGACCTGCAATTCCTGCAGATTCAGGGTTCTGGCCGCATCCAACTGGCCGATGGCCGCCAATTGCGTGTCGGTTACGGCGACCAGAATGGCTACCCGTACCGCCCCATCGGCCGCTGGCTGGTGGAGCAAGGCGAGCTGAAAAAAGAAGACGTGACCATGGGCGCCATCGCGGCCTGGGCCAAGGCGCATCCGCAGCGCATTCCTGAATTGCTGGCAAGCAACCCCAGCTACGTATTCTTCAGTGCACGCCCCGACAGCAACGAAGGCCCCCGTGGCTCGCTGAACGTGCCACTGACTGCGGGTTATAGCGTCGCGGTGGACCGCAAGGTAATTCCGCTGGGCAGCCTGTTGTGGCTGTCGACTACCCGACCGGATGGCGCGCCGATTGCCCGCCCGGTGGCCGCGCAGGACACCGGCGGTGCAATTACCGGCGAAGTGCGGGCCGACCTGTTCTGGGGCACCGGTGATGCCGCTGGTGAGTTGGCGGGCAACATGAAGCAGCAGGGCCAGATCTGGATGCTGTGGCCCAAAGGCGCAGCATTGCCAAAAGTGCCGGACGCGCCGACAGGCACCTGAAGAACACCAAGGTCTATGTGGGAGCGGGCTTGTGTGGGAGCGGGCTTGCTCGCGAATGCGGTGTGTCAGTCACCGGATGTATCGACTGATCGACCGCATTCGCGAGCAAGCCCGCTCCCACATTTGAACAGTGTCAGGCTTCAGATCGAGACGAAGAAGAAGCTCGCAATCAACGCCATCCCCACCGCCCACACCACCGACCGCAGCATCGCCCAGTCCGCCAGGTAGCAGATGATGTAGAGCAACCGGCTGGTGATGAACAGCACCGCCAGGACGTTGATCGTCACCAGCGACGCAACGCCAGCCAGATGGGCAATGATCACCGCGGCCGCAAAGGCCGGGGTCACTTCGAAGCTGTTGAGTTGCGCACTGTGGGCGCGCTTGGCAAACCCCTCGAGGGTGTCGAGGAACGCCCGCGGGTCATGGTTCTGCCGGGGCCCGAACTTGCCGCCGCTGAACTTGGCCACGCCCGTGCACAGGTACGGCAGAAAGATTGCGATCAACACACACCAGAAAGCGACTGTCATAACCCATTCCTTTTTTAGTTTTATCCGACGGTTAGAGTTTCATCACGAACATGCCGATCAGCACCAACCCACAGGCTATGAGCCGTGGGCGGCCGAAAGGTTCTTTCAGGTAACGCATGCCGAACAGCACCACCAGGATCACGCTGACTTCCCGCAGCGCAGCGGCTTCGGCAATCGAGCCCAACTGCATGGCCCAAAGCACCAGAGCGTAGCTCAACAACACGCACAACCCGACACTCAGCCCCAGCCGCCACTGCGTGCGCCAGAACAGCCCGAACGCCGCCCGTTTGCGCACCATCGCCAGCAACGGAAACGGCCATGCGCTTATCAGCGTCAGCCACACCAGGTAGTCCAGCGGGTGTGACCAACGGCGCAATGCCTGGCCATCGAGGAAGGTGTAGCAACCGATACACAAGCCGATCAACGCCACCACCGGCAGCATCGACCAGGGCAACCGGTCGCCACCGCCGCCCTGCCATAACAGGCACAGCATGCCGAACGGAATCAGCAGAATGCCGAGAATCTGCTGGGTACTGAGCACCTCACCGGCAAACACCAGCGTCAGCGCCAGCACCACCAAAGGCGACAAGCCGCGCATCAATGGGTACACCAAGCCCAGGTCACCCACGCGATAGGCCTGGATCAGCAGGTAGCGGTAGAGCAATTCAAACAACGCCGAGGCGATGATCCACGGCCAGATTTCCAGTGGCGGAAACGATACAAACCCCACCGCCAGCACCACAAACAGCAACGCCACCGTGTCCATGCACGCGATGACCAACAGGCGCTCGCCGCTGAATTTGATCAAGGTGTTCCACGTCGCATGCAACAACGCCGCTACCAGTACCAGAGCTGTTGCAATCACGGTGACTCCCCAGTCATAAAAAGCGGAATTGATTCGCCATATTTCAGCACCTGTTTATACTAAAGCCGACCACGCCGCACTCAGTTGCGCAAAGACCTGGACCAATAAATTTTTGCTGCTGCCCGATCTTCGCCGATCCGGGGGTCGGCCTGCGTATGCCTGATCAGAGCGTCACGATTACCGAAGGAGATCCTCGCCTGCCGCTCGGTGCCTGGATCCGCGGGATGGTGGCGGCGGCACTTTTGTTCATCGACCTGCAACGTCGTCGCCTTGCTGCGGTCAACGTAGCCAACTGATAAATGTGTTCTGTGTGGGAGCTGTCGAGCTTTAGGGCGGCTTCGATACAGGCGCTGCGGTCTTGCAGCCTCACCCAGGTAATGCCATCGCAGCCTCGCTGGGGCTCGACAGCTCCCACATATGATCTCTACTCACTCCTCCATCCAAGGACCCCGGATGCTTGAACTTGTCGCTGCGTTTATTTGCCTCACCACCCTGCTCACCTATGTGAACTACCGCTTCATCGGCCTGCCGCCCACCATCGGTGTGATGGTCACGGCACTGATGTTTTCCCTGCTGCTGCAAGGCTTGAGCTTTATCGGCTACCCCGGCCTTGAAGAGCGCATCCAGCAGTTGATCGGCCAGATCGACTTCGGCGACCTGCTGATGAACTGGATGCTCTCGTTCCTGCTGTTCGCCGGCGCCTTGCACGTCAACCTGAGCGACCTGCGCAGCTACCGCTGGCCCATCGGCCTGCTTGCCACCTTCGGCGTATTGATTGCCACGATGGTGATCGGCAGCCTGGCCTTCTACATCTTTGCCCTGTTCGGCTGGCACGTGAGTTTCCTGTACTGCCTGCTGTTCGGCGCGCTGATTTCCCCCACCGACCCGATTGCCGTGCTCGGTGTGCTGCGGACCGCCAATGCGTCGAAACCACTGAAAACCACCATCGTCGGCGAATCGCTGTTCAACGACGGCACGGCGGTGGTGGTGTTCACCGTGTTGCTGGGCATCGCGCAACTGGGCGAGACGCCTACGGTCGGCGCCACGGCCATGCTGTTTGCCCATGAGGCGATTGGCGGCGTGGTGTTTGGCGGGCTGATCGGCTACATCGTGTATCTGATGATCAAGAGCATCGAGCAGTATCAGATCGAAGTGATGCTGACCCTGGCCCTGGTGATCGGCGGCTCGGCGATGGCCACTGAACTGCACGTCTCGGCACCGATTGCGATGGTGGTGGCGGGCCTGATCATCGGCAACCTCGGCCGCAAGCTGGCGATGAACGACATGACCCGGCGCTACCTGGACGGCTTCTGGGAACTGCTCGATGACATGCTCAACGCCCTGCTGTTTGCGCTGATCGGCATGGAACTGCTGCTGTTGCCGTTCAACTGGCTGCACGTGTTGGCCGCCAGTTTGCTGGCCGTGGCAATCCTGTTGTCACGCCTGCTGACGGTGGCCCCGGCGATCCTGCTGCTGCGGCGCTGGCGCACGGTGCCCCGCGGCACCATCCGCATCCTCACATGGGGCGGCTTGCGCGGCGGGGTTTCCGTGGCACTGGCCCTGGCCCTGCCACTGGGCCCGGAGCGTGACTTGCTGCTGAGCATCACCTACATCGTGGTGCTGTCTTCGATCCTGTTGCAGGGCTTGAGCATCGGCAAGCTGGTCAAGCATGTGACCAAGGATGAGCCGGCGCCTGCTGCGGCGCCGGAGACTCACTGACCCTTGTTGATCTGCTGCGGATGCCTCGGGTCCGCAGCGGCTTTGCCCGGCAGGCTGCTTTCGCTGCGAATCTGCGCATGGCTGATCAACGCAAAGATAAAGCTGCCGCCGATGATATTGCCCGCCAGCGTCGGCCCGGCGAACACCAGCCAGAAGTCTTTCCACGGCAGCTCGCCGGCGAATACCAGGTACGACACTTCCGCCGAGCCCACCACGATGTGGGTGAAGTCTCCCAGTGCCATCAGGTAGGTGATCAGGATGATGATCCAGATTTTGGCGCTTTCCATGGATGGGATCATCCAGACCATGGTGGCGATCATCCAGCCCGACACGATGCCCTTGGCGAACATCTGGTAGGCGTCGTTTTCCATGACCTTGCGCCCGATTTCCAGGAAGGCCAGGTCGGTCTTGGTGTCAAAGATCGGCAAGTGCAGCATCACGTACGCCACCAGCAAGGTGCCGCACAGGTTGCCCACCAGCACCACGGCCCATAAACGCAGCAGGCGTGCGAAATTCTTCAGCGTGGGTTTGCTCATCACCGGCAACACCGCGGTCAGGGTGTTTTCGGTGAATAACTGCTGACGGGCGAGGATCACGGCAAGAAAGCCGGCGCAGTAACCAAAACTGGCGATCACCTTGAACTCTTCGCCATCCGGCAGGCGCGAGTTGAGCAAGCCCATGCCCATCAGTGACAGGCCCATGGTCAGGCCGGCGGCCAGCGCCGACCACCACAACGCGGCGACGTTGCGCTCCAGTTCCTGATCGCCTTGAGTGCGGATGATTTCATGCAGAACCGCCGCGCGAGGCGGCTGGTTCTTGTCGACGTCGTGCTGCTCTTCCTGCGACAGATTGGGGGTCTTGCCGTCTTCTTGCGTGGCCATGGTGATACCTGAACGGGGGGCGATGTTCAGGTACGACCTATGGTTGATCAAGAGCGTTCACTGGCCCTGCGCAGGATTACTCGCCGAGGCCTTCCGACTGGAACTGATCCTTCACGTACTTGATCTCGGTACGGCCGTGGGGCGCCGGCAGACCGTCTTCACCCAGGTTCACGAAGACCATTTTTTCCACCGTCAGAATGCTCTTGCGCGTGATCTTGTTGCGCACTTCACAGGTCAGGGTGATGGAGGTGCGACCGAACTCGGTGGCGGTGATGCCCAGTTCGATGATGTCGCCCTGGCGCGAGGCGCTGACGAAGTTGATTTCGGAGATGTACTTGGTCACCACCCGCTGGTTGCCCAACTGGACAATCGCGTAGATGGCCGCTTCTTCGTCGATCCAGCGCAGCAGGCTGCCACCGAACAGGGTGCCGTTGGGGTTGAGGTCTTCGGGTTTTACCCATTTGCGAGTGTGGAAGTTCATGTTCACTCCAAAGCGTGTTGCGAAATGATGGGCAACATCATGGCAGAGGCCGGGCCCAAGCTCTATGAGCCATTGCCTATCAACCCCATGAGCGATCTTCATGCCGCCGACAGAAAGGCTTTAGAAGTCAGGCGCAGGCGGCTATAATCGCCTCCGCTTCAAAACGGTCATCTTCGATTGATACCGTTCTCCCGCCACCTGTCCGAGGGGCGCTGCAGCAGGCTCGACCTGTCAGGCTCGGATGGGGCGTTGTCCGGCCTGGTTAGCCAGCTGGATACTAAACGCACAACGGCGCCCATTCGCACACTACGAATGGAGGCTCTTCATGAGCGCTGTAATCACGCCTGCAGGTTTTACCGACTACAAAGTCGCCGACATGTCCCTCGCTGCCTGGGGCCGTCGCGAAACCTTTATCGCCGAATCCGAAATGCCAGCCCTGATGGGCCTGCGTCGCAAGTACGCCGCTGAGCAGCCGCTCAAGGGCGCGAAGATTCTCGGCTGCATCCACATGACCATTCAGACTGCCGTGCTGATCGAAACCCTGGTTGCCCTGGGTGCCGAAGTACGCTGGTCGTCCTGCAACATTTTCTCGACTCAAGACCAGGCCGCTGCCGCTATCGCTGCTGCCGGTATCGCCGTGTTCGCCTGGAAAGGCGAAACCGAAGAAGAGTACGAGTGGTGCCTGGAGCAAACCATCCTCAAGGATGGCAAGCCATGGGACGCCAACATGATCCTCGACGACGGCGGCGACCTGACCGAACTGCTGCACAAGAAGTACCCGCAGATCCTCGACCGCGTCCACGGTGTGACCGAAGAAACCACCACCGGCGTACACCGCCTGCTGGACATGCTGGCCAAGGGCGAGCTGAAAATCCCGGCCATCAACGTCAACGACTCGGTGACCAAGAGCAAGAACGACAACAAGTACGGCTGCCGTCACAGCCTGAACGATGCGATCAAGCGCGGCACCGACCACCTGTTGTCCGGCAAGCAAGCGCTGGTGATCGGCTACGGTGACGTGGGCAAGGGTTCGTCCCAGTCCCTGCGTCAGGAAGGCATGATCGTTAAAGTCTCCGAAGTCGACCCGATCTGCGCCATGCAAGCCTGCATGGACGGTTTCGAAGTGGTTTCGCCGTTCATCAACGGCCAGAACGACGGCACCGAAGCCAGCATCGACAAGGCCCTGCTGGGCAAGATCGACCTGATCGTGACCACCACCGGCAACGTGAACGTGTGCGACTCGAACATGCTCAAGGCCCTGAAAAAGCGCGCCGTGGTGTGCAACATCGGTCACTTCGACAACGAAATCGACACCGCTTTCATGCGCAAGAACTGGGCATGGGAAGAAGTGAAGCCACAGGTACACAAGGTTCACCGTACCGGTGCTGGCGATTTCGACCCGCAGAACGATGACTACCTGATCCTGCTGGCCGAAGGCCGTCTGGTCAACCTGGGCAACGCCACTGGCCACCCAAGCCGCATCATGGATGGCTCGTTCGCCAACCAGGTACTGGCCCAGATCTTCCTGTTCGGCCAGAAATACGCCGACCTGTCGCCCGCCCAGAAAGCCGAGCGCCTGACCGTGGAAGTACTGCCGAAGAAACTCGACGAAGAAGTGGCCCTGGAAATGGTCCGCGGCTTCGGCGGCGTAGTGACTCAACTGACCAAGACCCAGGCCGACTACATCGGCGTGACGGTCGAAGGCCCGTTCAAGCCGCACGCTTACCGCTACTGATTTGCCTGCTGCCTGCTCCCCATGTGGGGGCAGGCTTTTGTGGGAGCGGGCTTGCTCGCGAAGGCGGTGTGTCAGTCGACTTATCTACTACTGACATACCGCCTTCGCGAGCAAGCCCGCTCCCACATTGACGGTGTGCACCTTCTGGCTTTATGAGTTTCCATAGGTATGACCATGTCCCAAGACCGTCGCTACAGCTTCGAGTTCTTCCCGACCAAGACCGATGCTGGGCATGAAAAACTGATGGCAACTGCCAAGCAGTTGGCCAGCTACCACCCCGATTTCTTCTCCTGCACCTACGGTGCCGGTGGCTCCACCCGCGATCGCACGATCAACACCGTGCTGCAGCTGGAAAGCCAAGTCAAAGTACCTGCAGCTCCGCATTTGTCCTGCGTGGGCGACAGCAAGGCCGACCTGCGCAGCCTGCTGACCCAATACAAGCAAGCCGGCATCAAGCGCATCGTCGCCCTGCGCGGTGACCTGCCGTCCGGCATGGGCATGGCCAGCGGCGAGCTGCGCTACGCCAATGACCTGGTGAGCTTCATTCGCGAAGAAACCGGCGATCACTTCCACATCGAAGTGGCCGCTTATCCGGAGATGCACCCCCAGGCGCGCAATTTCGAAGACGATCTGCAGAATTTCGTGCGCAAGGCCAACGCCGGCGCCAACAGCGCGATCACCCAGTACTTCTTCAACGCAGAGAGCTACTTCTACTTCGTTGAGCGTGTACAAGCGATGGGCGTGAACATCCCGATCGTGCCGGGCATCATGCCGATCACCAACTACAGCAAACTGGCGCGCTTCTCTGACGCCTGCGGCGCGGAAATCCCACGCTGGATTCGTAAACAACTGGAAGCCTACGGCGACGACGTCAAGAGCATCCAGGCGTTCGGCGAACAGGTCATCAGCGAAATGTGTGAACAATTGTTGCAAGGTGGCGCGCCAGGGTTGCACTTCTATACCCTGAACCAGGCTGAGCCAAGCCTCGCTGTCTGGAACAACCTGAAGCTGCCACGCTAAGGTCTGTTCCGAAATGCAAAGGCCCTCATAATGAGGGCCTTTGCCGTTCTAAACGCCCACGGAATTCTGCAGTCCATGAATACAACCGCCCCGACGTCCCGCCCGCAACTGGTCTACCTGGTGTTCGGCGCAGAGACTTACCATCAGGAAGCGGTATTCAGCATCGCCAGCGCCCTGTCGTTCCTGCGGGACGAGCCGGACACAGGCATCGACATCCAGGTCTTCACCGACAACCCCGAGCCCTACCGCCTGCTGCCGGTACGGGTACGCCCGCTGGACGAAGCCACGCGCAAACGCTGGAGCGAGCCTCACGGCTACCACTTTCGCACCAAGCACGTAGTGCTGCGGCAAGTGTTGCAAGAATCCGAAGTGGCGCTGCTGATCGACACCGATACGTTTTTCCACCATTCGCCCCTGGCGCTGTTTGAACGCGTGCAGCCGGGCACCCTGCTGTGCAACGCCTTCTACACCAAATACGGCGACAACCACGAAAGCATTCTGTACAGCGCCCTGTACCAGCGCCTGCTGGACATGGGCGTGGCCGACGATGACATGATGACCCTCAATTCGGGGGTCATGGGCCTGACGCAGCGGGACGCGCACATCCTCGACCGCTCGATCGAGTTGATGGACGAACTGTTTCCCCATGCCCAGGGCGCCTACACCCTGGAAGAGTTCTGCCTGTCCATTGCCGCCTATCGCACCCTCAACGTGCGCGAATGCCCGGACCTGATCCACCATTACTGGAGCCGCAAGCAGCTGTTCCGGGCCAAGGTCAAGGCGTGGATCGCCAAGCATGGGGCAAACCCCACCGGCGCCACGGCCCTGGATGACACGCGCCAGGTTTCCGCCCACCTGCCCCGCCCGCCTCGTCTGCAACGCTTGATGTACAAGCTGATCACCCTGGCACTGCCCAAGCACCAACAGCAGTTCATCCGGGAAATCCTCTACGGCTGCTACGAACATGAAAACGAGTTCGACCAGGCGTGTGGCCCGGTTTGGTGGGACAAGGCCCGACAAAACCAGGAAGAGCGCCAGGGTCGACCGGTGGATGCCCATCTGCTGGAGCACTGGTTTGACAATCCCGTGGTGCGGCTGATTCTCGGCGAGCGGCGCGAGGCGATCTACGAACACCTGATCAAATCTCCGGGCAAGTAAACCTGGCGGGCGCCCGCAGATCACTGTGCCAGAGCTTCTCTTTAGCCCGATACAGTCGTAATCTCAGGGTATGCCTGTCACTTTCCGGTTATTGACTGCTGTTCTTTTCGCTTGCCTGAGCCTCGGTGCCCATGGCGAGAAACTGCGCATTGTCACCGAGCCCTGGGCGCCTTACGTCTACGACGACAACGGCACCATGCGCGGGCTCGACTACGAGACCACGGTGATCGTGTTCCAGCGCCTGGGCATCGATGTGGATTGGCAATTCCTGCCCTGGAAGCGCTGCCTGGCGATGCTCGACCAGGGCCAGGCCGACGGCGCACTGGATATTTTCCACAGCCATGAACGCGACGCGGTGCTGCTGTACCCCAGCGAGCCGCTGTCCGAGGTGGAGTTCGTGCTGTTCTACGCCAATCAGCGCCCACACCCGTTCCAGACCTTCGACGACCTGCGCGGCCTGACCATCGGCACCTCGCCTGGCTACCTCTATGGCGCCGAATTCAGCGAGTCCACCCTCTTCAAGCAGGAGCCGGCCGCCAGCCATGAGGCCAACTTCGGCAAACTGGCCCTTGGCCGGATCGACCTGGTGATCACGGACCGTCGGGTTGGCCAGCATGTACTCAAGGCCCTTGGACTTGAGGACCAGGTCACCCAGGCACCCCAGGTGGTCAGCAGCCAGCCACAGTTCCTGGCCGTGCGCCGCGGTGCCGGCATGGATTTGCTGGTGCAACGCTTCGCCGCCGAACTCAAACGCTTCAAGCAAGAGCCTGCCTACGCGGCCTTGAGCGCCAAATATGCGGGCAGCAGCCCGCAAACCAGCGCATCGGCCCTGCCCGTACGCACCGTTGAGCAGCAGGAAAGCAGCGCAGAGTGATTGCTCTGTTATACTCCGGCCTTTCCGCCAGGCTTACGCCCGGACGCTTCGGTCTTGCAAAAGGCACCCGACCCCGCTACAGCGCAGCTTTCAAGCCCGCGCGAGCCGTCTGAGTGCCCGCCAGCCCCAGCAGGACCGGACGGGATTGCGTTCATCTAAACGCCATTCACGCCAGGCAAGACTATCCCTCTGGGCCAAGCCCTAACTAAAACAGGATTACTCATGTCCTTTGCTTCCCTCGGTCTCTCCGAGGCTTTAGTCCGCGCCATCGAGGCAGCGGGCTATACCGAGCCTACTCCGGTGCAACAGCGGGCCATTCCCGCCGTGTTGCAAGGCCGCGACCTGATGGTTGCGGCTCAGACAGGTACTGGTAAAACCGGCGGCTTCGCCCTTCCGATCCTGGAGCGGTTGTTCCCCAACGGTCACCCGGACAAATCCCAGCGTCATGGCCCGCGCCAACCGCGCGTACTGGTCCTGACCCCTACCCGCGAACTCGCCGCCCAAGTGCATGACAGCTTCAAGCTGTATGCCCGCGACTTGAAGTTCGTCAGCGCCTGCATCTTCGGCGGCGTCGGCATGAACCCACAGGTTCAGGCCATGTCCCGCGGTGTCGACGTACTGGTTGCATGCCCGGGTCGCTTGCTCGACCTGTGCGGCCAAGGCAGCGTCGATTTGTCCCACGTGGAAATCCTCGTGCTGGACGAAGCCGACCGCATGCTCGACATGGGCTTTGTCCATGACGTGAAAAAGGTCCTCGCGCGCCTGCCGGCCAAACGCCAGAACCTGCTGTTCTCGGCCACGTTCTCCAACGACATCACCGCGTTGGCGGGCAAGTTGTTGCACAACCCCGAGCGCATTGAAGTCACGCCGCCGAACACCACGGTCGAGCGTATCGAGCAGCGCGTATTCCGCCTGCCGGCCGCCCACAAGCGTTCGCTGCTGGCCCACCTGATCACCGCCGGCGCGTGGGAACAGGTGCTGGTGTTCACCCGCACCAAGCACGGCGCCAACCGCCTGGCCGAGTACCTGGACAAGCACGGCCTCACCGCCGTCGCGATCCACGGCAACAAGAGCCAGAACGCCCGCACCAAAGCCCTGGCCGACTTCAAGGCCGGTGAAGTGCGCATCCTGGTCGCCACCGACATCGCCGCTCGCGGCCTGGACATCGACCAACTGCCCCACGTGGTCAACTTCGAGCTGCCAAACGTCGACGAAGACTACGTGCACCGTATCGGCCGTACTGGCCGGGCCGGTCGTTCGGGCGAGGCCATTTCCCTGGTCGCACCGGACGAAGAAAAGCTGCTGAAAAGCATCGAGCGCATGACCAAGCAGAAAATCGCCGACGGCGACCTGATGGGCTTCGACTCCAGCGCCGTTGAGGCCGAGAAGCCTGAAGTGCGCGAACGTCCGGACGTGCGCAACCCGCGCAACAACCCACGCGGTCCGAAGGGCGATGGCCCGAACGGCGGCGGCGGTGGTGGCGGTCGTAAAGACAAGGGCAAGGACAAGGGCGGCAAGGACAAGGCTGCGACCAATGGCCGTGGCGAACGCCCGGCCCGTGAGCAAAAGCCCCGTGAAGGCACCCCGGCCCGCGAACAGCGCCAGCCGAGCCAGCCGCCACGTGCTGCTGCCGACCGTGCTCCGGACGAGTTCCTGGACGACGACGTGGACAACTTCGGTAACCGCGTTGACTACGTGCCCCAGGCCAAGCCGGCCCAGGGCCGTGGTCGTCGTCCGGGCGCTCCAGCCCAGGGCGCAGGCGCAGGTACTCCGCGTACCGGCGGGCAGCCGCAAGGTCGCCAGAACGGTCCGCGCAGCAGCAACGGCGCCACCACCGGCACCCCGCCTGCCAAGCGCAGCGGCCCGCGCAACGGTGCACCGCGTGACGGCCAGGCCCGTCGCGAAGAGTCGCGCAACCGTCGCCCGGCGCGTGATGATCAACCTCGCCTGTCGGAGCCAGCGGTGCAAAACCCGCGCGGCGGCCCGGCACCGAAGATCATCCACAAAGAGTCGAAAAGCGATCGCACGCTGACACCTGAGCAGTTGGATCAACTGCCGGGCCGTCCACGTGGTGAAAAACCGGCGTTGCTGACCCGCAACCGCTGAGTTTTCAAAGCGCCATAAAAAATGCCCCGGATCGCGAGATCCGGGGCATTTTTGTGTGGCCGGCGAAAATTACTTCGCTTTCACACCTTCAAACGTCACGTACAGCTCAACGTTGTTGGACGCTGGGCCCAGGTCCATCTGCTTGCCGAAGTCCTGGCGATTGAAGGAGGTAGTACCTTCAAAGCCGGCACGGTAGCCGCCCCATGGATCCTTGCCTTCACCCAGGAAGGTCGCCTTGACGACGATCGGCTTGGTCACGCCGTGAAAGGTCAGGTCGCCGGTCACGTCAGCAGTGACTTGGCCAGCGGCATTCTTGCCAGTGGTCTTGACGCTGGTGGAGACGAACTTGGCATCGGCAAACTTGCCAACGTCCAGGAAGTCTTTGCTGGCGATGTGCTTGTCACGTTCGGCGTGGTTGGTGAACACGCTGGCGGTGCGGACGTTGAACTCAATCTTGCTGTCTTCAGGCTTGGCAGCATCGAAGCTGAACTTGCCGTCCAGGTCCTTGAAGGTACCGGTGATGAAGCTGTAGCCCAAGTGGCTGATCTTGAAGTCAACGAAGGCGTGCTGGCCTTCCTTGTCGACAACGTAGTCAGCTGCCATCGCCTGACCGGCAGTCAGCAGGGCAGAACCGATGGCCAGAGCGGCGAGAGTCTTTTTCAACATGCTTTCTATTCCTTGTGAGTCGAGGTTGAACATCAGGCTTTGCGCCCCAGCATACGAACCAGGGTCACATCACGATCAATGAAATGGTGTTTCAGCGCGGCCACGCCATGCAGGCCGGCGAACACCACCAATACCCAGGCCAGGTACAAATGCACCACACCTGCAGTGTCTGCCTGGTCCGGTAGCCCGGAAACCAGCGCAGGAATCTCAAACAAGCCAAACACCGGGATCCCGACACCGTCTGCGGTGGAAATCAGGTAACCGGCAATCATCACGGCAAACAGCCCGAGATACAGGAACGCGTGGCCAAACGCAGCCCCCAGACGCGTCATGCGGCTATAGCTGGCAAGCGGTGGCGGCGGCGGGCTGACCAGGCGCCAGACGATCCGCACGAGCATGATGGCGAACAGCGTAATGCCGATGCTCTTGTGCAGGTCCGGGGCGTCTTTGCGCCAGGCACTGTAGTAGTCGAGACCGACCATCCACAGGCCCAATGCGAACAGACCGAACACCACCAGGGCCGCGCCCCAGTGCAAAACGATGCTGACCCAGCCATAGCGGGCCGGTGAATTACGTAGTTGCATGTCCCAAATCCCGTAAGAGCTGTGGCAAGACTATCGATTTACCTATCGAATTAAAGCGGAAAATTTCGCTTTGAAATATCGAGAAATACGATCAAGAGCGTATGCAGAGTAAGTTAACAAGAGATTAAGGACTATCCAGAAGAAACGTGACGGACTGTCCTGCGTTTACCACCAATTTACGCTTCAGACTCGCAATGGGTTGTGACACAGGCCGGCATTGCATAGGCTTGCGCGATTGTTTCGCCCGCGCACGTCGCGAGCCGCTTCGAGGAGAATGAACATGGGTTTGAATAACCAGTGGATGCAACGCGACCTTGCGGTGCTGTGGCATCCCTGCACCCAGATGAAAGACCACCAGCAACTGCCGCTGATCCCGATCAAGCGCGGTGAAGGCATCTGGCTGGAAGACTTCGAAGGCAAACGCTACCTCGACGCCGTCAGTTCCTGGTGGGTCAACGTGTTTGGCCACGCCAACCCGCGCATCAACCAGCGCATCAAGGACCAGGTCGACCAGCTGGAACACGTGATCCTCGCCGGTTTCAGTCACCAGCCGGTGATCGAGCTGTCCGAGCGCCTGGTGAAGATGACCCCCGAAGGCCTGACCCGCTGCTTCTACGCCGACAACGGCTCGTCGTGCATCGAAGTCGCGCTGAAGATGAGCTTTCACTATTGGCTCAACCGCGGCCTGCCGAACAAAAAGCGCTTTGTCACCCTGACCAACAGCTACCACGGCGAAACCATCGCCGCGATGTCGGTAGGCGATGTGCCGCTGTTCACCGAGACCTATAAAGCCCTGCTGCTGGACACCATCAAGGTGCCGAGCCCCGACTGCTACCTGCGCCCCGACGGCATGAGCTGGGAAGAACATTCCCGGAACATGTTCCTGGCCATGGAGCAGACCCTGGCCGAAAACCACGACACCGTGGCCGCCGTGATCGTCGAGCCGCTGATCCAGGGCGCCGGCGGCATGCGCATGTACCACCCGGTGTACCTCAAGCTGCTGCGCGAAGCCTGCGACCGCTATGGCGTACACCTGATCCACGACGAAATCGCCGTGGGCTTTGGCCGCACCGGTACGATGTTCGCCTGTGAACAGGCCGGCATCCGCCCGGACTTCCTGTGCCTGTCCAAGGCCCTGACCGGCGGCTACCTGCCGCTCGCCGCGGTGGTCACCACCGACGATGTGTACGACGCCTTCTACGACGACTACCCGACCCTGCGCGCCTTCCTGCACTCCCACAGCTACACCGGTAACCCGCTGGCCTGTGCGGCGGCCCTGGCGACCCTGGATATCTTCGAAGAAGACAACGTCATCGAAAACAACAAGGCCCTGGCCCAGCGCATGGCCACCGCCACCGCGCACCTGGTGGACCATCCGCACGTCTCGGAAGTGCGCCAGACCGGCATGGTGCTGGCCATCGAGATGGTGCAGGACAAGGCCACCAAGACCGCCTACCCGTGGCAGGAACGCCGTGGCCTGAAGGTGTTCGAACATGCGCTGGAGCGAGGCGCGTTGCTGCGGCCGTTGGGCAGCGTGGTGTACTTCCTGCCGCCGTATGTGATCACCCCGGAGCAGATCGACTTCCTGGCTGAAGTGGCCAGCGAAGGGATCGACATTGCCACCAACAGCAAGGTCAGCGTGGCGGTGCCCAAGGATTTCCACCCGGGGTTTCGTGATCCGGGCTGATTGAGTTGATCGTTCCCACGCTCCGCGTGGGAATGCAGCCATGGACGCTCCGCGTCCGCCCTGCACACTATTTCCAGAGAACAGAAATGAGACTGTCCCGCTTTTTTGTCGACGCCCCCCTGAGCCTTGGCGACCACGAGTTGCCGGAAGCCCAGGCGCACTACATCAGCCGCGTATTGCGCATGAGCGAAGGCGACCCCGTGCAGTTGTTCGACGGTTCCGGCCAGGAGTTTCGCGCCAGCTTGCTGGAAGTCGGCAAAAAACGCGTGGTGGTGCAAGTCACCGAAACCTTCGCCGGGCAGGTCGAGTCGCCGTTGCAGATTCACCTCGGCCAGGGCCTGTCCCGTGGCGAGCGAATGGACTGGGCGATCCAGAAAGCCACCGAGCTTGGGGTGAATGAAATCACCCCGATCTTCAGCGACCGCTGCGAAGTGCGCCTCAAGGACGAACGCGCCGACAAACGCCTGCAGCACTGGCGCCAGGTGGCGATCAGCGCGTGCGAGCAGTGCGGTCGCTCGCGAGTGCCGGTGATTCACCCACCGCTGTTGCTGGCGGATTGGTTGAAACAGGCCGAAGCGGATTTGAAGCTGGTGCTGCACCCGGTGGCCGAGCCCCTGGTGAGCCACGCCAAGCCTGGGAGCCTGGCCTTCCTGATCGGGCCGGAGGGTGGATTGACTGATGGCGAAGTCGAAACGGCACAAGGTGCGGGGTTTCATGCCGCACGGTTGGGCCCACGGGTGCTGCGTACCGAAACTGCGCCAGTCGTGGCGCTGGCCGTAGCCCAACAACTCTGGGGCGACTTCTAAACCCGTTTTGCAAACCCCATCAAATGTGGGAGCGGG